>JAZFYL010000215.1:0-22397 GCA_036443495.1 Gemmatimonadales bacterium
GAGCGGGTCGAAGGCGCCGGTATTGACCGTGCCCGCCGTGCCGACGATACAGAATGGGTGCAACCCCGCGGCGCGGTCGGCCCGGATCGCCGCCTCGAGTGCATCCATATCGATGCGGTAGTCGGCATCTACGGGGATGATGCGCAAGGCGTCGAGCCCGAGGCCCAACATGCGGACCGACTTGGCAATGGAAAAGTGCGTCTGGTCAGAGGCATACAGCACCGGACGCCGGGGCGCCTGCGCCAGTCCCAGGCGTCCGACATCGAACCCTGCCTTAGCCTGCAACGCCACCGTCAGGGCCACGAGGTTGGCCATCGACCCGCCGCTCACCAGCAAGCCGGACCCCTCTCCCACTCCCTTTTCGGGGTAGCCCAGCATGCCGCGCAACCACCCCAGAACCTGTGTCTCGACGTAGCGCGGTGAACCTTGCAGACCCGAGACGTTGGGATTCATGGTCGCCGCCAACATCTCCGCCATGACCCCGAGCGGGGTACCGCTGCCGATGACCCAACCCCAGAACCGTGGGTGGGTATTGCCGACCGGGTAAGGCAGGACATCACGCTTGAACTCCTCATACGCCTCTTCCACGCCGACGCCCTCCTTGGGGACCGACACGCTCAGTCGGTCCCGTACCTTCTCCGGCACGGCCTGCCACACCGGCCGGTCGCGGACCGTCTTCAGGTTCCACAGCATGTCCTCCACCATCCGGTGCGCGAGCGCCCGGAACCCATCCCAATCCTGGGGGTCGAACGGCAGGGCGGCCTCGGCGGCTTTGTGGTCACCCAAAAGGTCGGATGGGGGCAGAGCCCCGGACATTGTATGCATGACAGTGCCTCCATTGCTGTGAGATTGATTCTCACATAACGACAATAATGGTGGCAATGTTTCGTGCGCAATAGTACTATTACAAGTATGACAATCTGGTGCCCCGTCCTGCCCGAAGGTGAAGGGCCGATCTACAAGGCACTGGCCGACGCTATCGCACGAGCGATCGAGACCGGCGAGTTCCACCCTGGCGATCAGCTCCCCCCGCAGCGCGATCTGGCGGACGCGCTGGGCGTGGCCCTTACTACCGTGAGCCGGGCCTACGCCATGGCCGAGCGCCGCGGTCTGGTTCGGGGCGAGGTCGGGCGGGGGACCTTCGTACGCTCCCGGGTGGGCCACCTTTCCGCCGAGGGCGATCCGGGCATAGTCGATCTTCGGTTCAACACGCTTCTGCCCTGGAGCCAGGGTCCCGAGCTGCTGGATTCCATGGCGCGACTGCTCACAGCCGGCGACCCGGCCGTGTTGTTCGGTTACGGGCTCCACCGTGGCGCTGGCCGGCATCGGGAGGCCGGCGCCAGCTGGATGGACCGGGCCGGGCTGGCTACGAGCCCGGAGCAGGTGTTGCTCACCGTCGGGGTCCAGCATGCGCTCACCGTGGTGCTCGCCACCCTGACCGAGCCCGGCGATACCGTCCTGGTGGAAGAAGTCACTTATGCCGGCATGCGCACGCTGGCCAACGTGCTGGGAGTGAGGCTCGTGCCTGTGGAACTCGACCGGGAGGGGCTCGTGCCCGACCGGCTCCGTGAGGCCTGCGCCCGGCACCGGCCTCCTCCCAAGGCGCTCTATTGCATGCCGACGCTTCAGAACCCGACCTCCGCGGTCATGGGCGACGAGCGGCGCCGCGAGATTGCCGCCATCGTCAACGGCGCCGGGGTGCCCCTGCTAGAGGACGACAGCTACGGTTTCGTGCTGCCGGACATCGTGCCGCTGTCGACCCACGTCGATCAGGCTTATTACCTGGTGGGCACCTCCAAGCCGCTGCTGCCGGGTCTCCGCATTGGCTACCTGCGGGCGCCGGCCGCCATGGTGGGCCGGTTGGAGGCGGTGTTGGCGGCCACGGTGTACGCGACCTCACCCATCATGGCCGAGGTGGCGGCGCAGTGGATAGCGGATGGCACGGCCGATCGGGTGATGGCGTGGAAGCGGGAGCAGTTCGCCCTGCGCCAGCGGCGGGCTTTCGATCTCTTGGGTGATGGGGACTACCGCAGCCATCCGCGGAGTCCGCACGGGTGGTTGCGCCTGCCTGAGCCGTGGACGGCGTTGGATTTCGTGGCGCAAGCACGGTTGCACCAGGTGGTTGTGGCGCCGGCGGACGAGTTCAGCGTGGCGCGCGACGCGCCGCATGCGGTGCGGTTGTGTGTGGGTCCGGCGCCCAGCCAGGCGGCGCTCGAACGCGCGCTCACGGTATTGGCGGGCATGGTGGCCCAGGCGCCCGAGGCGGGTCGGGTGATGGTGTAGCCGTAGCGGTTGCTGGAAGGAGATCCCGGCTACAAAAAAAACCGCCCGGCGACGGCCAGGCGGAGCACCCAGGGTGAGGCGCTTTGTCTCGCTTCGCTCGTCGTACACCTGCCTTTCGCTCGTCGACGGAGGCAACTTGCCACGGACCACGGATGGCTCGGCCGCCTGGTCGGTGCGCCGGACTCCGGAAGCGTACCCCTAATGTAGGAAAGAGGCCCCTCCGCCGTCCACTACGAATCCGAAGTCCGGGACAACCGGTCGAATTGCTGGAACACGAACGGATGAGCATGGCGCTCGTCGGCTTCGTGGGTTTCCTCCCACACCAATCGCCACTCCTCGGGACGCCACTCGGGAAACTGTACGTCGCCCTCGACGTCGGCCCGAACGCGCGTCAGGTACAGTCGCTGGGCTCGCGGAAACGCCAGGTGGTACACCGCCGCCCCACCCACAACGAAGATCTCAGGTTCGTCTTTGGCCAAGGCCAGTGCCTCGTCGAGCGTGCCCGCTACCTCGACACCTTCGGGGCGGTACGCCGTGTTTCGGGTCAACACGATGGTGCGCCGGTCGGGCAGGGGGCTGCCGATAGATTCGAAAGTCTTCCGGCCCATGATGATGGTGCGGCCGGTGGTAAGGCGCTTGAACCACTGCAGGTCCTTGGGTAGGCGCCACGGCAACTCGTTGTCCTGTCCGATGATGCCGTTGTCCGACACGGCCACCAGCAGCGAAACGATCACACCGCTACCGCGGCCCGGATCGGCGGGTGAGGATGGTAGCCTACGAGCGTGAAATCGTCGTAGTCGAACTCGAAGATCGAACGCACGTTTGGATTGAGTTGCATGGTGGGCAACGCGTGCGGCTCCCGGCTCAGCTGGAGTCGCACCTGTTCCAGGTGGTTCCGGTAGATGTGCGCGTCGCCGAAGGTGTGGATGAACTCGCCCGGCTCGAGGCCGGTCACCTGTGCCATCATCATCGTCAGTAGCGCATACGACGCGATGTTGAACGGCACGCCGAGGAACAGGTCGGCGCTACGTTGATAGAGCTGGCACGACAGGCGGCCGTCGGCGACGTAGAACTGGAACATCGTATGGCACGGCGCCAGCGCCATCCGCGGAATGTCCGCCACGTTCCAGGCGCTCACGATCAGCCGGCGGGACGAGGGGTTGGTCCGGATCTCCTCGACGAGCGGTGTGATCTGATCGATGGTCGTTCCATCCGGCGCCGGCCATGACCGCCACTGATGCCCGTAAACGGGCCCCAGGTTGCCCTCCGGGTCGGCCCACTCATTCCAGATCGAGACGCCGTGCTCGTTGAGGTACGCGACGTTGGTGTCGCCTCTGAGGAACCACAGCAGCTCGTAGATGATCGACTTGAGATGCAGTTTCTTGGTGGTCACCATTGGGAACCCTTCCCGCAGGTCTACCCGCAGCTGATGACCGAAGACGCTGAGCGTCCCAGTGCCGGTACGGTCCGGCTTCGAGGCGCCTTTGTCCAGCACTCGTTGTAGCAGGTCGAGGTAGGGTCGCACGGTGATCAGTTCCCGTCGGCAAGAGTCAAACGCGAACGGCCATACCCGGCCGACCGCTCCACGTCCCGGAGGCCGCTTTCGATGTCGGCGGGGAGTTCGGCTCGGCGGGCCCCCGTCTTGAGCCGGTCGAGCGGCGCCCACCGCTCAGGCAGCACGACGCCGGGGTTGAAGATCCCGCTGGGGTCGAACGCGGCCTTGACCATCCGGAACAGCTTCACGATTTCCGTCCCGTACAGCCGCTCGATGAGTCCGGCCCGGAGACGGCCGTCTCCGTGTTCGCCGGCCGGCGTTCCCCCCAATCGCAGCACCTCGTCGGTCACATCGGTGAGCAACGAAGCCACCGCTTCGTCCCAGCCGTCCCGACCCACATCGGGCAGGAGGTTGACGTGCAGGTGGCCGTCGCCCGCATGACCAAAGATAACCACCGGGATCTCCCGGTCAGCCGCCGCCTTCCGCAGGAAATGCAGGTAGGCGGCGAGTCGGCCGATCGGCACGCATCCGTCTTCGATTACCTGCAGGGATCGGCGCGAGCCGGGCAGGCGTGCCAGAATGGGGCTGGCCGCGTGCCTGATCCGCCACAGCTCGGCCGATTCCTCATCGCTGAGGCCCGTCTCGACGTCGAGGGCCCACGGGGCCACGGCCCGAACGGCGTCCCCCACCCGGCCCCGGATCGCTTTGGTGTCGTCTCCTTCGAACTCCACCAGCAGCACGGCATCGCCGGCCGGCCGTTGATCCTCCGGCAAGACTTCCAGGAAGGTGCGGTCCAACAGCTCGATCGCCGAGGGATCGAGCGCCCTGAGGGCCGGGATTACGTCACCGAGCGATTCCAAGTCAGCCAGGGCAATCCGGAGACTGGCCACGACGGGTGGGATCGGATCCAGGGCCCATTCGATGCCGGTGATGAACCCGAGTATACCCTCGGAACCGATAAACAGGTCGATCACGTCGCCGGTCTCCAGATAGGCGTCGAGCGCCAAGCCCGAAGTATTCTTGGTTGTCTTGGGAAACCGCCTCCGAATCAGATCCGCAGCCCCGCGAATGGCGGGATCCACCTCTCGGGCGAACCGCTCCAAGGCGGCCGCCTCTCTCCGGGCAAGGTCCAACGGCATACCGCGCTCGAGCCTGCATTGATCCCCGTCGCCGGTAACGATGTCGAGCGATCTCACCCAGGGACGGACAGGACCGAAGCGGACCGAACGCGCGCCCGCGGCGTTGGTCGCCACCATCCCGCCCAGGGAAGCGAAGGCGCCGCTGGCGGGATCGGGGGGGAGCCTAAGCCCGTGGATGCGTGCGGCTGCCGTTAGCGATTCGAAGGTGACATCGGGGCTGGTCCTGGCCTGACGGAGCTTGGCGTCTATTTCCAGGAACCGGGGCTCGATCCGCCCGAGATCGACAATGACACCCTCGCCGATATTGCTCCCCGACACGGCGCTGCCCGCGCCCCGGGGAATGAGACTGGTTCCGGTGTTGGTGGCCCACCGCACCAGCGCTTGCAGGTCATCGACCGTCTCCGGCAGCGCGACGGCCTCCGGCACGATGCGATAGATCCCCGCACCCTCGGCGTAGGCGGCCCGGGCGCGTTCGTCGGTTCGGAATAGACCGACGAAATCGTTTGGCGGTGCGGGTGACGCCAGGACCATCATCGGCGGCGGGCGGCTCGGCCCAGCCGGCGAAAGTACCATCGCACCATCCGATTGCTCGGGGCCACGATGAAGGTGGTCGCCACGATGCGATAGACTTCCGCCCGTGAAATCTTGACCGTGCCACCCTCGGCTAACTTGCCGTCATCCGATGCGGCCAACCGCAGCGTCCGGACCGCGAAGAACAACGAGGTGAGGCAAAACAAACGGATGCGATACTGAGCGACCGGCAGGAGCGTGCTGTAATTCAACGCGTCCTCCAGATGGCCCCGCGCCTTGGCGATCAACACCGCGAATACCCTCTGGGATGCTTCGGTGTGCCCGTGGCCAAACACGCTGGCGACGTCGATTCCTTCTTCGGCACACAGGTCCTGGGGAATGAAGCTCCAACCCCGCCGGTGGTCCTGCGCGGCGTCCTTGATGATGTTGGTGAGCTGTAATCCCAACCCGAAGCTGGTCGAGTAGGATTCTAGTTCCGGGATGCGGGAGCGATCGCGCGCCGAGAATCGGAGCCCGAACAGTCCGGTTAGCAGGTGGCCCACAGTACCCGCCACGTAGTAGCAATACTGGTCCAACTCCTGCACATCCTTGAGCGACGGCAACTGGCCGCCGTCGAGGTGTTCGACTTCCCGGCTGAAATCGGCCATCCCCCGGCACATCTCCTCTACCCAGGGCCGGACCGCTGCCTGCTTGGCCTGGCTCAGGCGAGCGAACTCGCGCAGGACACGGTCGGCATGGAAGCACAGATTCGTTTCGGCATCGTCCGATTCCGGAAATGCCGTGCGCAAGTAGGAGATGTCCTCGCCCGGGGTAGCGACCGATACCGCGAAGCGGCGCAGCAGCGTTTGCTTCTGTTCGACCTGGAGATCAACGGCGTCTTCGATCGTGTCGGCGATGCGGCACAGCAGATAGGCAACCATCACCGACCGTTCTAGTTCCGGCGGGAGCAGTCGGATACATAGCGCGAATGTCCGCGACACCTGGGGCAGCGTGGCTACGCAGAACGCCAGGTCCGTCCCGGCCGCCTCGGATGCTACGACGGGATGGGCCGAGTCGCGGGAATCGGCGGCGCGATGGGTCGTCGGAATGGGGGTTGGCGCTGACACGGCTGGAAGTTAGCGGCCCGGGAACACCGAAGCCAACCGCGCCCACGGTGGGTCTACTCGGGGGATCGCGGCCCGAAACGGTCCCGCAGGGTCTCGATGGAGCGTCCGACCCTGATCGTGACGGGATGGTCTGGGGGAACCTGCTGGTCGAGTTCCCGTGACGGCACCGATGGGTCGGCCAAGGGCCGGTAGACCACCTCTACCCAGAGGTGGCTGTGGTTGGGTTTTCCCGGGTCGATCCAGGCCCTGACACGCACCACCTCAGGGCCCAGGGGGCGCCGATCGGTGGCGACGCCCGTGGCTGCATCGAACCACGGGGTCTCCAGGTACGCGTCGCGGATCTGCACCACGGTGATCGGGATCGAGTCGACCAGTAGCTGGTCTGCCAATTCCTGGGTCGCGAGATCCGGCAGGAGCTCGACCTCGCTGTGGATGGCGCCCGGCACTGGCTCCATCTGTGGTGGACGCGTGGAATTGGGGTTGCAACCGAGGGCCGCCAAAACCAACAAAGGGATAGAATGCCACGAATAATGGATGCCACGAATAATGAATAATGACATTCCCCGTTGGTCCTTCATTCCATTATTCACTATTCCTGGCATTCGATATTCAGTATTGTTCCGCCACACTCAGATGCCCAGGTCCATCGGGGTAGCAGGCTTGGCGGAATAGTCGTAGAACCCTTTGCCGCTCTTGCGGCCGTAGAGTCCGGCCATCACCATTCGCTTGAGCAGCGGTGGCGGTGCATAGCGCTGTTCGCGATACTCGTCGAACATGATGTCCGCGATCTTGTACGTGGTATCGTTTCCCACGAAATCGAGCAGCGTCAGCGGTCCCATCGGATAACCACAGCCCAGTTTCATGGCGTTGTCGATGTCTTCGATCGACGCCAGGCCGTTCTCGAGCGCCCGGATGGCGTCGAGTAGATAGGGTACCAGCAGCAGGTTGACGATGAAGCCCGAATTGTCCTTGGCAGCGACGGCGGTCTTACCCAGACTCTGGGCGAAGGCGAAGGTAGTGTCGAACGCTTCCATGCTGGTGGTTACCGTCCGCACTACTTCGACCAGCTGCATGAGAGGAACGGGGTTGAAGAAATGCAACCCCACGAAACGATCGGGCCGCTCGGTGGCAGCGGCCATCGCCGCGATGGTGAGACTCGATGTGTTGGAAGCAAAAATAGTCGACGGGGGGCACATCACATCCAGTTCCTTCCACATCGCGTTCTTGAGGTCCAGGTCCTCAGTCACCGCTTCGATGATGATGTCGCAATCCTTGAGGGCCCCCATGTCCGTCACGAACGAGAGCCGCCCCATGGTCGCGTCCCGATCGTCCTCGCTGAGTTTGCCTTTCTCCACGAACTTGGCCAGTGATTTTTCGATCCCGGCTTTGCCCTTTGCGAGCGGCGCATCGGCGACTTCCCGCACCACCGTATCGTAGCCGGCTGCAGCGGATACTTGCGCCACGCCGCTGCCCATCAACCCGCAGCCGAGGACCCCAACCTTCTTGATTGTCATGTCTGATGTTCCATGTTTAACGGTTCAGGAATTGAGTGCCTTCCGGATTTCCTCCGACACCACCTGCAACAGACTGGGCGTCTTGGCCGGTAAGCTGTGGTCGGGCTTGATGGTGCCGCGTTCGAGATTGTCCAGGGTCCGTTCCAGTCCCAACCTCGTCCGCTCGGCTTGCGGGCGGAAGCTCCGCCACGTAAGGGCCGCCCCGACCGCGCCCCCGATCAACGGTAGCGGCATCAAGACGGCCATCGCGCCGACGCTCAGCAGCACCGCGGTTCCGATGGTGACGCCACCCAAGAAAAATGTCCCGAGTCCGAGGTGCTCGTTGCGCTCTTTCCTGATGCTCGCCGTCAACTTGACGTGGCAATACTCCGGCTCGAGTTCGGTGGTGGTGGCCGAGACCAACGCGGCCTTGGCGAGCATGAACGGCTTGCGACCCCCCCCCAGGGCGGCGGAGGATCTCTTGAACGCGACTTGCAATCCCGGTAACGGTTCCCAGTCGATGCGGCCGACTTGATGCCGCTGCACCGTGAGGAGTTCCTGTTCGTCGATCCAAGCGAGCAAGGTCCTCTCGATGGACTTCGTGTTGCCCCGTATGACTCGTTCGGCGGTGACCGTGCCCGGGCCCACCAGTCGGTTGGCGAGCCCGGTGACGGTGGCGGCCGGGGCGCGGTTTTGTTCCTCCAGCAGTGCCTGCTGCAGGTACTGCTCGGGTATCCCGACATCCTTGCCCAGCTGCCGGACCTCGTCCCATGTGAGGTTGTCCCCAACATCTCGCTCGCCCGTCTGGAGTTCGGCGGCCCGCGCGATGATACGCTCAAGCGCTTGGCGGTCGATCGAGCGAGGGACGAGATCGGCCACTTAGTCCTTCGGCTCGGCAGGTTCGGCGGGCTGATTCTCCAGCGTCAGCTGTGGTTGTCCGCTCAGCAACGGGCTGGGCGGCGCCGGCAGCGCCTCGGGCGCTTCGGCGGCTTCGGCCGAACTCGCCGGCTGTCCCACGATCTTCGCCAGGAACGGTTTGATCAGCTCGATGGGAATCGGGAAGATCGTCGTCGAGTTGTTCTCCGCAGCGATCTCGGTGATCGTCTGCAGGTAACGCAGCTGCAGGGAAATGGGCTGCTGGGCCAGGACAGAGGCCGCTTCCGTGAGGGCCGCCGAGGCCTGCAGTTCGCCCTGCGCTGCGATCACCTTGCCGCGCCGTTCGCGTTCGGCCTCAGCCTGCCGCGCCATGGCGCGCTTCATCCCCTCGGGCAGGTCCACGTCCTTGACCTCCACCGCCGACACCTCGATCCCCCACGGGTCCGAGCGCTCGTCGATGATGTTCTTGAGGATGCCATTGATCTTTTCCCGATCCGACAACACCTCATCCAACTCCACCTCGCCCAGCACGGCGCGCAACGTCGTCTGCGCCAGCTGGCTGGTGGCGTACAGATAGTCCTCTATGTCGATCACCGCCCGGGCGGGCTCCTTCACTCTCATGTACAACACGGCATTGACCTTCACCGACACGTTGTCGCGGGTGATCACGTCCTGCGGCGGGATATCCAGGGCCATGATCCGGAGCGATACCCGCTTCTGAACGGCAAATCCCAGGGGCAGGAAGATGAGGCCGGGGCCCTTGGTCGCCTGGTACTTCCCGAGGAAGAACACGACGCCGCGTTCGTACTGCTTTAGGACCCGCAAACTGCCCAGGATGTAGCCGACGCTGAGCGCCGCGGCCGTTACCAGGAACTCCATATCGTCCTCGCTTACTCGCGAAAGGCTTCCACAATCACTGCCGCGCCCTGTCCGCCGCCGATGCAGGCGCTGCCGATCCCAAAGCGGCCGCCGGTGCGTCGAAGCGCATGCAGCAAGTGCAAGGTGATTCGTGTACCACTGGCGGCGAGGGGATGGCCGATGGCGATGGCCCCCCCATCGGTATTGGTCTTGTCACGGTCCAACCCCGCCTCCCTTTCCACCGCTAGGTATTGGGCCGAGAAGGCTTCGTTCACTTCGATCAGATCGATCTGGTCCAGGGTCATACCCGCTTTGGCCAGGGCCATGTTGATGGCTGGTACCGGACCGATCCCCATGTACTTCGGCTCGACACCGGCGATACCCCACGCAACCAGGCGGCCGATGGGTTTGAGACCCCGGTCCTGCACCACACCTTCCGACGCGATCACGACGGCGGCACCGCCGTCGGAGATGCCCGAGGCGTTGCCGGCGGTCACCACACCGTCCTTCTTGAAGTACGGCGCCAGCTTGGCCAGGGCTTCGATGGTGGTGTCGGGCCGCATGTGCTCGTCGGCCGCCCAATCTTCCATCTGCTTCGTCTTGCGGTTCTTGATCGGGACGGGGATTACCTCGGCATCGAAATGGCCTTCGTCCCAACCACGCTTGGCGGCCTGTTGGCTCCGCAGGGCATAGGCGTCCACCTCCTCGCGGGGGATGCCGTGTTTGTCGGCCAGGTTCTCCGCCGTTTCCGCCATGGAGAAACCGCACTGAGGGTCCTTGAGGGACTCCCACAGCAGGTCCTCGAATCCGACGCCCGGCCCCAGGCGAAGGCCCCAGCGGGCACCGCGTACCACATGGGGCGCCTGGCTCATCGACTCGGCGCCCCCGGCCAACACGACCGACGACTCCCCCAGGATGATCTGCGATGCACCCTGGATGATGGCCTCGAAGCCGGATCCGCACAGACGGTTCACCGTGACCGCCGGCACTTCGACCGGCAGTCTGGCGCCCAACCCTACGTGGCGGGCCAGGTAGATGGCGTCGGCCGACGTCTGGAGGGCGTTGCCGAACACGACGTGGTTGATGTCGGCTGGGTCGATGCCGGCCCGCTCGACCGCCCCCTGGGCGGCAAAGGTCCCCAGTTGGGTGGCGGTCAGACCCTTGAGGGTGCCGCCGAAACTGCCGAAACCCGTCCGGACGCCTGAAAGGAACATGACATCGGTATCGTGACCCTGAGTCTTCATGGGGTGAGGCTCCATAGGTAACTGAAATCCCTGCGAGCCTTGAAATATGGCCGGATCGGGCGTGGGAAACCAGAAAGAAGGCGGGGGCAGCGGGGGCAGCGAGGGCAGTACATCTCTCGGCGACTACTAGTCCGTCCACCGTCCACCGTCCACCGTCTACCAGCCACCCGCCTACAGCGCCGCCTCGATCGCTCTCGCGACCTCCACAGTCCCCGCGGTCCCACCGATATCCGGGGTGGTGGGTCCTTCGGAGATTACCAGCGAGACGGCGCCTTCCAGGCGCCCGGCCGCAACGTCATGGCCCAGGCTCCGGAGCATCAGCGCTCCGGTCAGGGCCGCGGCCATCGGGTTGGCCATGTCCCTGCCGCGAAGAAGCGGTGCCGAACCATGCACCGGCTCGAACAGGCCCGGGCGACCCGGATGCAAGTTGGCGCTGGCGGCGATGCCCAGCCCCCCAACCAACCCTGCGCCAAGGTCCGAGAGGATGTCGCCGTAGAGATTGTTGGTGACGATGACCTCGAATCTTGCCGGGTCCCGCACCAGTTCCATCGCGAGCGCATCCACGTACCGGTGCTCACGTTCTACCTCGGGAAACTCTTCACCAATGGCCGCGAACAACTCTCCCCAGATCCGTTGGAACGGAATGGCGTTCGATTTGTCGCTCATGGTGATGCGACGCTTCCCTTCACGCTCGGCCCACTGGAACGCGGCCCGCAGGATGCGCTCTACTCCCTTCTTCGTGTTCACCTCTTCCGAGACGTGCGTTTCGGCGTCGGTTCCTACCGCGTCTGAGTGTCCCTGACCCGTGTACTGGCCTTCGGTGTTCTCACGGAAGATCACGAAATCGATCGTCGGGGCGTCCTTCAGTCGTGTGAGCCGGTCGTGCCACAACCGTATGGGGCGGAAGTTGATGTACAGATCCAGTCGAAAACGGAGACCCAGCAGGATGTCACGGGCGTGCTCGTTGCCTGGCACGCGAGGGTCGCCCAACGCGCCGACCATGATGGCATCCGCTGTATCTCGCAGGCGCTCGAAAGCTCGGTCTGGGAGCGTTTCGCCCGTCGCCAGGTAATGGTCGGCGGAATAGGGTAATAGTTCGGCGTCCAATGCCACATTACTCGACCGGGCGGCGTGCTCGATGATGGGCCAGGCGGCGTCGAGAACCTCCGGGCCGATGCCGTCCCCCGGAATCAAGGCGACGCGGTGGTTGGTCACGGTTGCTGACCCGAGCTGGCTGCCTCAAACATCCGGCAATGCCTGGCCGCAGTTGATGCAATGTCGCCACCCCAACTCCAGCTCGGTGCTGCACTTGGTGCAACGGATCGTGGCCAGGTTCTGACCACAATGAGGGCAGAAGTTGGCCTGACGGCCTGCAGGGAGGCTTCCACCGCAGAAATCACACTGTGCTGCCGCCGGCTCCGGTGGGGACATGTCGAAGGGAGGTGGCGTCGGCCGAGAAGTGGGCTCGGGTATCGCGGGGGCGGCCACCGGGCCGGGCTCCTCTTCCTGCGTCGATTCGGGCCAAGGCTCGGCCTCGGGGGAAGCCGCCTCCGGCTCCGGCGCGAGTGCTGGCAGGGAGGGAGGGAGAATCGTCGGTTCGGGCACCGGCGGCGGCACCGGTGGATCGTCGTCTAGCGATGAAAAGGCAATCACGTTGGACGGCTCCGGTGTTGCCACCTCGTCTGCCTCCTCCTCGAGGGGGGGGGCGTACTCGGCTGCTCGTTCCGCTGCGGGGCCGGACAGGACGCGCTCGATGGCCGCGCCGGCCAACAGCACCTCGACCTCTCCATATACCTGCAACAGGGTCAGGTCGGGATTGATCCCCTCGGCTTCCGCTCTGAGGGCATGGGAGGCGTCGGTGTCGGAAATCTCGAAGAAGCCCGCCTCGCCGTTGCACATCCTGAGTAGCAACATCTCGTGGTCTTCGCTGCAGGATAGGTCCAGCGAATCCCGTACGCGACGGTACGGAATCAGCCCATATTGGATGTCACGGAGCCGATGCGGCTGGTGGAGCCGGCTGGGATCCTTGGCACGGATTGTTTCGACCAGTTCCCGAAACAGTATTTCCAATTCCATCGCGGCTCCCGAGGCCGTCGCGCTCAGCCGGTCCCGGCAAGCGGGAAGTGCTCGCCGTCGAGTAGTGGTTGTTCCAGCGAAGCGAACGCTTCGTCCGGATTGTAATCCAGGTACCATCCCTTGCCGCGTTTGGCCGCCAACCAATCGGCGAACCCCGACCGCTCGACGCCGTCGGATGACCGTTGGTCCCGCGCGGCCTGGATGGCGAGATCGTTCACATATTCGTTCTTGGGGTGCCCCCGATGTCCTCGCACCCACGTCCACTCAACATCGTGTTGGCGCGCAGACCTCACCAAGGATCGCCACATCTGGAGATTCTCGATGGGTCCGCCCTTCCGCTTCCAGTTGCGCGCTTGCCAGGCCGACACCCACTCCCGCATGCCTTTGACGAGATACTGCGAGTCCGATACGATCACCAGGCGGAACCGATGGTTCTTGCCGGCCAGGAGGTCCAGGGTTGCCGTGGCGCCGGCCAGGGCCATTCGGTTGTTGGTCGTATCCGGATCGTGAAGGTACAGGTCGCGTCGCTGTACGCCCTCGGTAGTGCGGACTTCGATCAAGCTGCCCGCCCCACCGGGGTTGGCGCCCTCCCGGCCATTGCCGAGGCAGCTCTCGTCGAGATGAACTACGGCGATGGGTGGTCGTGCCGTCACACCGCAACCGGGGTCAGTTGTGGACCAGTACGGGGATGTCCGTCGCCCGGAAGATAGCCTGGCTGTGGGTCGGGACGGCAAGGCGCCTGTCTCGCCGGCGCCCTCCGACGAACAGGCCATTGCAGTTGAGACGACTGATCGCCGCCGCGAGAGTCTCGTGATATCGTCCCTGCTCATGGGTCACGGTGAAATGGACCGGCGGTTCCGAAAGGAGACTGGATGCCAGGGCCAGTATGTTTTCCCCCTGACGCTGATCGGGACTAGCCAGGAGCAATTCGAGATGTGCTCCGGTGACGTCGGCGAAGCGGGCTGCCAGCGCGAGCGCACGCTGGTCGGCGTCCCCCTCGCCGACGGCGACCGCGCAACGGTCGAACCGGCTCACCCGTCGGCCGCACACGAGCACCGGCACCGGGGATTGGGCGATTATGTCTGTGGTGGTGGCCCCCAATCCGTCGCCGGGACGATTCGCCATTCCCCGGCCCACACACACGATGTCCACCTCCAAGGCCAGCCGGTGCAGGGGGGCTCGTGTGGTCAGCGTCTCGCCAACGAGTCCGGCCTGGGTCACGAGTTCCACCGCATCGGCGAGAGCTGCTGTCCCGGCAGCGCGATTCTCGAACTCCGGGGTGTGAGCGTCCCATCGATCTGGGGTCGAGCCGCCCGAGGTGAGCGCGAGATGGCGTTCGGGCGTGCGCCACCGGGCGACCACGATGGTCGAGTGGAACATCCGGCCGATGACGATGGCCTGCTTCAGGGCTGCGCGGGAGCCGGCACTGCCGCTGTATCCGACGAGAAGGCGGGTGAACATGACAACTAGACGTTGGGGCTTCTGACCGGCTGAGTCAAGAAGAATGGACGTGACGAGATCAGTCGATCACCTGAAATTCCTCGAGCTCGTCCAGGTAGAAGCTCAACTCTTCTCCGGTCATCGGCACTTTGCCAATCAGACAGTCGCGGGAAGCCTGCGAACGTATCGCCATTGCTGTGACCACATGCTCCGTTCCCCGACGCATGATCGCGACCCGTCTGCCATGGCGCACCGCCGACTCCAACTGGTCGTAGCGCTCGGTGGACCATCGGAACCCGGTCACGCTGTCTCCTGTCCCCGCCGCACGGTGGTCGCTCCGGGGTCTCCTTCGACCAGCCGGCCAATCCGCGAGGCTTCGACTCCCGCTCCCAGCAAGTCGTCCAACACCGCATCGAGTTGGTCCGCCGAGACTGCCAACAGCAATCCGCCAGACGTCTGGGCGTCCACACACAGCATTTGCTCGGCATGGTCGACCGCATCCCACGTGACCTGCTCGAGGGCCGCATGGTTCCGCTCGGTGCCGCCCGGCACCACTCCCTCGCGGGCCAGGTCCAGGGCGTCCGGCAGCAGCGGCAGGGCCGCAAACTCGATCTCCGCCGCGACACCGCTGTGACGCAGAATGTTGCCAAGGTGGCCGAGCAACCCGAATCCCGTGACGTCTGTGGCGGTTCGTACGCCGTGGGAAACGGCCACCCGGGCTGCCGTCGCGTTCAACCTGCGCATGCTCTTGACGGCTGTGTCCAGGTCCGATTCGCTCAGGCGTTGCCGCTTGAGTGCGGTTGTCAGAATGCCGGTGCCAAGCGGCTTGGTGAGGATCAATTGATCGCCGGGTCTTCCATGGGCGTTGGTCATCATCCGGTCGGGGTGCACTTCTCCGATGACCGAGAGCCCGAACTTCGGCTCGGGGTCGTCGATGGTGTGTCCCCCCACGATCAGGCACCCAGCCTCCTGCGCGACGTCGCTCGCGCCGGCCAGGACGTCGCCCAGGAGTTCGAAGGGGAGGGTCTCGCGCGGCCAGCCGACGATATTGAGGGCGAAGAGTGGTGTTCCCCCCATGGCGTACACGTCACTCAGCGCGTTGGCGCATGCGATCGCTCCCCACTGGGCCGCATCATCGACGATGGGGGGGAAGAAATCGACCGTGGCGATCAGGGCGCGCTCCTCAGACAGCCGGAATACGGCCGCGTCGTCTCGTGACGCAGCCTCCACCAGCACGCGGGGGTCCTCAACCGCAGGCAGACGACGCAAGACTTGCGTCAGCTCGGCCTCGCCGAGCTTAGACGCTCAACCCGCACCGTGTGACAAGGTGGTCAGCCGGATGCGCGGGCGCTGATCGGCGTGATCATTCATGGGTTGTTGGGGTAGTTGTTGGGGTAAAGGAGGACAATCTATGAACGAACCCACAGGAGGGCGCGCAGTGCTACCAGGGCTCGTTCCTCTTGGGCCGTCGTTCCGAAGGATCCGTCCGGACGTTGGCGCTTGAGAAGGAACGGAACGGCCTTTCGGACCGCCCCACGGGCCTCGGGTGTGCCGGCAGAGACCAGCGCGTCAAGCGCGTGGAACAGGTCGGCGTTGGTCCACGTTCCGTCCTCCTGCTGATGCCCGGCGACGAAGGCCGTCGCCTTCGGCAGGACGTCCCGGTAGGGTGGTGGGGCCATCGCCAGCGCACCCAGCGCGGCGACGATCATGTCGGGCGCGAAATACTCCTGCCAGTCGGTGAATTCCTCCTGTAACCGAACCAGACTCTCCAGGTGCTTCTGAATGCCCGGGCGCCGCTCATAGCCGGCCATCAAAGCCGCCTTGAGGGCCAAGCAGCTGGTCGCAAAACGGGCGGCGGTTTCAGACCGGTACACGTTGCCGATCGGCAGCGTCACCGGAGACAATCGCTGGGTCGGTGGTGCCGGCGAAAAGAACCCTCCAACGTAGTGCTCGCACACCTTGTGGGCGTGCCGTTGGTCGGTACAGTCCTCCCCATAGGCGCCGGCCTGCTCCTGCAGCTTGAGTATCCAGCCGATCACCCTGATTGTCCCTGCTTGATCGCCGTCGTGTCCTAACTCGATCAGTTCGATGGCCCGCCAGATGGTGGGTACCACGGCACCGCCGACGCTCCCGTCGAGCCGGGTTTCCCCCCGGAGTTCCCGCACCAGGCGGTCTCGCAACCCCGGGTCCGATGCCTGCTCGCGGCCCAACGCCCGGCGGGCCAACAAGCCAGGCCGGCTGGCCCTCCCCTCAAAGAACTTGGCCAGCCGTTCTATACCGTTGGTCAGCCCCGGAGCGTCTTCTTTCACGAGTGTGGTCATATATCAATGTTAGCGCTGATCTCCCGAGTCAGCTAGGAGGGCCGATACCGGGCCGGTTCTACCACTGCAGCTTGACGGTCTCGACCAGCAGCAATTGGCCGCGGATCATGACATTCTCGATGGCTCTGGTGTTCCGGATGTCTTGCAGGGGATCAGCGGTCAGGACGACCAAATCGGCGACCATGCCGGGCGCCAGGGTGCCCAGGGAGTCGGCGCCCAGGAGCGCCGCGTTCCCGGATGTGGCCGCGGTCAACGCCTCCATGGGCGTGAATCCGGCCCGCACCAGGAGTTGGAGTTCGCGGTGCAGACTCGCGCCGGGGATCAGAAAGGGAGCCGCGGCACCGGTGCCCACTGCCACGCTGCCGCCGTGTGAACGGAACGCCATCACGAAGCGGTCCTGGACCGGCCGTCCTTGACGGAAGGCTCGCAGGTCGGCCACCGACAGGTTGTGTTCACGCATCACGGTGGTACCGAGCGGATACGTTGACCCCTGGGGCATCGCCCCGGGCTCCGGCTGTTCCAGCATGCTTTGGTCGTCGAGGTTGGCCGTCACCTCGTGCCATATCAGCGTCGGTGTAAGCACCGTCCCGGCGGTGGCAAGCGCCAGGGCGACCCGATCGAGGCTTGCGGCCCGCAACCGGCTCCAAGTCCGCCCCGCCTGGGCCGACCCCTGGTCGCTGCCTCGACGATAGGCTGCGTAGACCTGGCTGGCCGAGCCGGCGGCAGCCTGCGGCACGCCGCTCAACTGTTCGATGGAATGGACGCCGGCTTGCGCGGCAGTCACCGCATCGGTGAGGCCGAGTTGAGCGATGATCGGTAGCTCGAAGGAACCGGCCTCGTCGACGATGGCCCGTAGCAGCGTCGCGCTGATCCGTGAGCCGGCCAGGATATATGCCACGCCGCCAATAGACCTCTGGTCCACTGCCCGTCTCGCGTTCGACGCGCTGGTCACGTCTTCGTCGGGCACCCCGCCGACGGGACTGCCGGTCGCATAGATCCTGGGGCCGAGAATCGCGTTCAAGTCCGATTGTTTGGCGAGGTCCATGATGGAATCCGTGGCACTGCCCACGTCTCGGACGGTGGTCACCCCGTAGGCCAGGAAACGTGGCAACGCCCATGCTTGGGCGCGCACGTGCGCATCGATGAGTCCAGGAATGATCCAGCGCCCGGCCAGATCGATCTCCTCGGCGTCCTTAGGTATCTCCACCCCGCCCTCGGGTCCCACGTCAACGATGGTGGCGCCGCTTACTACCACTACCGCATTGCGGATTGTATGGCCGCTGCCGTCGATTACCGTAACCCCCACGAGCGCAAGGGGCCGCTCTCCTTCGGGTGTTCCACACCCGGAGGCGCCGGCAACGGCAACCATCCCGACCAACCAGTTCATGAATGCTCGTGCCCGACGCCCCATGGCGGTTCCTTATTGCTGAACCCGTGCTCGTTCCGACCCCAGATCATCACCTGACCATCTCATAACAACGAGGCGCCACCACCAAGTGGAGGCGCCTCGATCGGTGCGGCGACCGGGCCTATTTCTTTCTAGTCGGCCGCTTCGCCTTCTTGACGGTACGCTTCACAGCTTTCCTGGCCTTGGTTGCCGACCTCTTGGCTGCCTTCGTCGCCTTCCTGACGGTCCTCTTGCCGGCCCTGGCAGCTTTCTTCGCCGTGCGCTTGGCGCTACGCTGCGTCTTCCTGGCGGTCCGCTTGGCGGCCTTACGGACCTTCTTGGCGGTCCGCTTGGCCGTCCGTTTGGCAGCCTTACGGACCTTCCTGACTGTCCTCTTTCCGGCCTTGGCAGCTTTCTTCGCCGTGCGCTTGGCGCTGCGCTCCGTCTTCTTGGCGGTCCGCTTCACGACCTTCTCTGCCTTCTTGGTGGCCTTCCCTGCGGCGCGTTCCGCTTTCTTCAGGGTCTCGCCGAGTGCGTTGGTTGGAGCCGCCTTCTTCTTGGCGGCCGGCTTCTTCGCCGCCGGCCTGGTGGGCTTGGGCGCCTTCGTTTCGGCTACTGAGGGAGTCGGCTCGGGAGCCGGGGCCGGTGGCTCAGGGTCGGGCTTGGGCTCGCTTGCCATCGGCATCGGGTCCATCCATCCGGATCCCGACCAGCCCATTTCCGTGTCGCTTTGTTTGGCCATAACTAATTTCCTCCACCACGTGGTCGCGGCTGCTATGCGGCGAGACCCGCCGCAGGCCCGAAGCATGGGCTCCGGTAGTGATTTTTTGAAAGCGCCCTGTAACATGTCACCAAACGACTCGTTTGCAAGAGGTTAGCACCGCGAATCCCGCTGCACCCCGGGCCGAGGCCAAGGCAATCTTTATAACCTGTTGGATGCAAAGGGATTAGAGACTCCAGCGGGCGCAAGAACCCCCGGCAGATCTCGCAAGTTGCAGTTGAGGCCGGACCGACCGTAAAATCTAAGTCTTTCAACAACAACATCTTATGTGATTTTGTGACGTGGCCCACACTTTGCCCATGGTGGGGCTCACTATGCGCCATGTCACCCCGTTTCTCAAACAGACGCTGCGTCTCCTTGCGGTGCTTCTTTGCAGTGCTCCGTTGACCGCCGCGGCCCAGGAAATCGTCGAAGTGCAGGTCTCCCCTGAGGCGTTGTCCCTGGCAGTCGGTCAGCGCGAACGCCTGTTCCTTTCGGCGTTCGACGCCGACGGCAATATCGCCGACCGGCCGGTCTATCGGCTGTCCACGTCGAACGCACTCGTCGCTCGCGTCGAGGCCAACGGAACAGTCCTCGGTGTGGCCGCCGGCGAAGCCATGTTGGTCGTCAGAGCCGGCCGGGGGTCTACCAACGTCCGGGTGGTGGTTCATGGATCTTCGGCCGAGGGTTCTGCCGTCGCGGGTAGGGTGAGCAACCCTGCGGCCGACCTACAAAGCGGCAATTCTGCTGACGCCTTATTGTCGCTGGACTCCGACATGGCATCGACTGTCCGCCGCGTCATCGTTACGCCGGCGCCCAAGCCGGATCCTATCGCGTTTCCCATCGGGGACTCCCGTCGCTTCCGTGTTCAGCCACTCGCTGCTGATTCCCTGCCTGCGCCGGTGGCAGTGGTGTGGTCGCTTACGGATTCTTTGGTGGGGCGCTTCGACCGCGCGACGGGTGTCTTGCTCGGGATTGGCGTCGGGACGACCGACTTGATCGCGGTCGTTCCAGGCGTCCAACCGATCCGGTGGCACGTCGTGGTGACCGCGCTCGAGTTAGCCCTTAGTGCAGGCCCGGTCACGGTGGTTGTCGGCGAACAACACCTGCTCCACGCCGTACTGCGTACCGTCGATGGCGAGGCGTTCAAGGCCCTGGAGCGGGGACGCTGGCTCTCCACCAACCCAGCCATCGCCACCGTCGATTCCTCCGGACGGATACGGGGAGTCGCAATCGGCCGTGCTGACGTGCTGGTCGTCAGCATGGCAGAAGATACCGCCCGGACGCAGGTGTTCGTCGTCGGTGATCTCCTGGTGTCCGTCAGGGGAGGTGTCGAAGAAGGCGCAGGCATATACCAGACCCTCCTGGGACAGGAAGGCACCTTCTCGGCGGTCCTGACGGACGGGTCGACGAACTTGTATCCGTCCAGTTCGCCTGACCGCGGGGCCATCGTGTTCGCCAGCGACCGTGGCCGCGGTTTGTATGACCTATACCTCATGAACCCCGACGGTACTGACGCTCGCCGGTTGACCGATGCTCCCGGCCATCACACCCAGCCCGGCTGGGCCCCTGATGGGTCGATTGTGTTCACCAGCACGAGGACCGGTACCCCGCAAGTTTTCGAAATGTCGATCGATGGCGGTGAGGCACGGGCCCTCACCTCCGGTGAGGAGCAATCGCACTCGCCCGTGGTCTCACCGGATGGGAGTACCATCGCGCTCGTTCGGGGACGAAGCACCTCGACGCGGGTCTTCTTGATGAATCGCGACGGCCAGCATGTCCGGCCCGCTCAGTTCGCCGAGGCTGGCCGCTGGGAGCGCGCACCACGGTTCTTTCCCAATGGAGATCTGGCCGCGGTCGTTCAAATCGGGGAGCGTGCGACGGCGGTCTTTCGCTGGGATCAGGACCGCGATGTGCGGGTCCCCTTGCTCACCTCCGACGATAACATTCGTGAGTTCGCCATTTCCAGGGATGGACGTTTCCTGGCGGCAGTGATAGAGTCAACCGCACGCCAGGGACGGGGGCGGAAGACGAGACTGCTGGTCGTGGACCTCACCACCAGAGACTCGGCACCACTGTCAGTGCCGCTCGCACCAGGCGAATCGATCACGCACGCATCCTTCTAACGCCGGCGTCGCATCGCACCCATGAAGGCTTTGGTTCTCAACGCGTACGGTGGGGTGGAACACCTCGCCGTGACGGACGTCCCGGTTCCGCGCCTGGAACACCCGGACCAGGTCCTCCTCCGCATCCATCGGGCATCGCTCAATCATCTCGATCTCTGGGTCCTACGGGGCTTGCCCGGGGTCGAGCACGAGTTCCCCCACATCATGCTGGGCGACGGTGCCGGCGTCGTCGAGCGCGTCGGTGAGGCGGTGACGGAGTTCGCCGTGGGCGATCGGGTCATGATCAACCCTGGTGTCTCGTGCTATCGATGCGAGATGTGCTTGGCCGGCCAGCACTCACTGTGCTCCACCTACCGCCTCTTCGGAGAGCACCTCCCCGGCTCGGCCGCCGAATTCATGGTGGTTCCGGCCCACAACTGTGCGCCGGTACCGCCGGACATGGGGTGGGATCAGGCGGCCGCCTTTTCGTTGGTCACTCTTACCGCTTGGCGGATGTTGACGTCGCGGGGGCGCCTGGCCCCCGGCGAGACGGTGTTGATCTGGGGGATCGGTGGCGGCGTGGCGCAGGCGGCGCTACAGATTGCCAAGCTCATCGGGGCCCGCGCCATCGTTACCAGCTCCTCGAACGACAAGCTCGAACGCGCGGCGACACTCGGCGCCGATATCGGTCTCAACCACGAGGAGGTGGATGTCGCCAAAGAGGTCCGACGCCTGACCGGCAAGCGCGGGGTGGATCTGGTCGTCGACAACGTGGGGGAGTCAACATGGCAAAACTCGCTCCGCTGTCTTCGTCCGAGCGGCCGCCTGGTCACGTGCGGGGGCACCACCGGTCCCATGGTGACGACCGATATCCGCCGGCTGTTTTGGTTTCAGTACGATATCATGGGCTCGACAATGGGGAGTTACCAGGAATACCAGGCGATCACGCGTCTGGCCGGGCGTGGGAAGCTGTGGCCTGTGGTGGACTCGGTCTTTCCGCTCCACGACGGACCGGCAGCGTTCGCCCGCCTACAGGAGGCCGATCACTTCGGTAAAGTGGTGATCGATATTTCCGGCGAAGATTAATCCGGCGGCAGAGCCACGTTTTTGAACTGCCACAGACGCGCACCGTCGTCGAGCGGCTCCGTCACGAGGACGCGATCGGGACTCACCGCCAGGATACGCGCCGGGATCGGCACTCGGATCATCGCCTGTAATTCACCATCCACCCCAACGCGCTGGTACATCTGAACCGAATCCCGCAGCTCGCGACTCTTTTGCAG
>JAZFYL010000216.1:0-11243 GCA_036443495.1 Gemmatimonadales bacterium
CGACGGTGCGGAACTGCCCCGTGGACTAATGGCCGACGTGGGGGTGCACCTGCTCCCCGGGACCGGCGGTCCCACCCTCGCAGTCACACGGGTCCGCGGGCCCGACAGACTGACCGCGGGCGACTCGCTGGTCGTGACCGGCGAAGTCCGCGCCGTTGGCGGTTGGACCGGTGGCGAGATCGACCTCGAGTTGCGACTGGACGATCGGGTGTTGGCCGGGACCACCGTTCTGCCGGGCCCTGGAGGCCGCGTCGGTTTCCGATTGGAAAGTCCCGCGACCCTCCCGGCCGGGGAGCATCTCCTCACCGTTGCCGTCACGCCGTCGGATTCGAGCAGCACGAATACCGGCCTCCGGCTACTCCACCTCATCGTGGTTCCCACGCCCGGGGTCGTCCTCCTGGCAGATCCGGGCGATTGGGATGCCCGGTTTCTGTATCGCGCTCTCAAGGATGTGGCGGACCTCCCGGTCAAAGGCTATGTGACGGTGACGGGCGATCAGTGGCGTTCGATGGAAGATCTCGAGGCGGTCACATCCGTGGAGGTGCGCCGTGCGGCACGCGGAGCGGATCTCCTGGTCCTCAAAGGTGGCACGGAAGCTTTCGCCCGGGACTCCAGGGCGCGTGCCATATGGCGATGGGCCAGCGGGGAAAACGGAGAGGCCCAGTTGGCGGGTGACTGGTATCTGGCGTTGGGGCCCGGCTCGCCGCTGGCGCCTGCCTTGGCCGGCGTTGCGGTCGATTCGTTCCCGCCCGCGTCGCAGATCACACCGATCCAAGCCGAGGACGGGGAATGGGTCGGACTGCTGGCCCAGGAAGGCCGCCGTGGAGCTCTCCGGCCGGTCGTCATCGGTGGAGAACGGGGCCGCAGTCGCTACGTGACGGTTGCCGCCGACGGATTATGGCGGTGGGCATTCCCCGGCGGCAGCAGCGAGCAGGGCTATCGGGCCTGGGTCGCGGCGACTACGAGCTGGCTTCTGGGCGGTGTGGATTCGACGACAGCCCCCGCGCGACCCATCAACCCGGTGGTGCAGCGGGCCCGCCCGCTCCAATTCCGCTGGACCGGAAGCGGCCCTCCCGTGCCACTGCCCATTCGCTTGCAATCCGCCGACTCGACGGTCACCGACACCCTCTCGTTCGACGGCTCCGGAACGGCAACGATCTGGCTGCCGCTGGGTCGGTACCGTTACACCCTGCCCAACGGGACAGGTGGTGTGGTAGCCGTTGAGCCGTACTCTGACGAGCTGTTGCCGCGAGCGATTACCTTACAGCCGCAAGCGAGCCGGGCGGCGGCACATGCCGGCCGGACGTCGGCCAGGGAAGCCCTGTGGCTCTTTGGGTTGGTGGTCCTGGCTCTCGCCGGAGAATGGCTCGCCCGCCGCCACATGGGATTGCGATAGGAAAGCGAAGGCATGGCTGGTACGAGACTGAGCACCAAGAGGCTGGGGTTGTGGGGCCGAATAAAGCGGCTGGCGTTGACCGATGTGGGAGCCCTCGTGCGAGGGCTCCGGGCGGACGATCTAGAGGCCCTGGAACAGGTGCTCATCGAAGCCGACTTCGGCGTTCCAGCGACCATGGATCTGGCCGAATCTCTGGAAGCCGAGGTGCGGAGCGGCCGGCTCAAGACCGATGAGGACCTCCGCCAGGCGCTGCAAGACAGACTGGTGGAATTGTTGGCGGATGAGCGGGACCCAACCGCCATGCGCTTCGCCGAATCGGGCCCTACGGTCATCATGGTCGTGGGTGTGAACGGTGTCGGCAAGACGACTACGGTGGCCAAGCTCGGGCAGCGGTTGCGAACGGAGGGCAGGACCGTGCTGCTCGCTGCTGCCGACACCTATCGCGCTGGTGCCATTGCACAACTCCAGACCTGGGCAGAGCGACTAGAAATGCCGTGTGTCACCGGTTCTGCCGGGGGAGACCCGGCGGCCGTAGCCTACGACGCACTGGAGGCTGCGGTGGCCCGAGGGTGTGACACTGTCATCATCGACACGGCTGGCCGACTCCATACCCAGGAAGGCCTGATGGACGAGCTTCGCAAAGTCCATCGCGTGGTGGGCCGGCGAGTGCCGGGGGCACCCCACGAAACTCTACTGGTGCTTGACGGGACCGTAGGGCAGAACGCCATTCAGCAAGGGCGGCAGTTTTCCGAAGCGGTGAACCTCACCGGTGTGATCGTCACGAAGCTCGACGGCACGGCGCGCGGGGGCGCCGTGGTCGCCTTGCGACGGGAACTGCAACTTCCCATTCGTTTCATCGGCGTCGGTGAAGGTCTCGAGGACCTCGAGCCGTTCGATGCCGCGACCTACGCGGGATATCTCCTCGCCGAAGACGCCTGACCAGGCGCGCTGACCCCATGGGTGTGCTCCGACCCGACACCAAAGTGCAATTCCTCAAGGGGATCGGTGCCCGCCGTGCCGAGGCATTCGCACGGCTGGGAATCTTCACTGCTCAGGATCTCCTGTGGCACCTTCCACACCGGTACATCGACGCGTCCCAGGTGACGCCTCTTGCCAAGGCTCGTGTAGGTGACGACGTGGCGTGTGTCGGACGGGTCGTCGACACGGGCGTACAACCGACCCGACGTGGCCTCAAGATCTTCCGGGCGGTGTTGCGTGACGACTCCGGGTTGTTGGAGTGCGCGTGGCCGGGGCAGCCGTTTCTGGATCGAACCATCCGTGTCGGGCAGACCCTGCTCGTCGCAGGGACGGTAAAGTTTTACCACGGACGGCAACTGGCACCGCGGGAATACGTCGTTCTATCGGACGACCAGAACGATGACGCGGCGGAACTGCCAGGCATGGTGACGGTCCTTCCAGTGTATCCCGCGACGGAAGGTCTGAGTCACAAACAGATTCGCAGTCTCATCCAACGGCATCTCGATGAACTAGTGTCGCTCCAGGTAGACGACATGCCGGAAGCCCAGCGGGCGGAACTCGACCTGCCGGTACTCGCGGATGCATTGTTGGCCGTGCACCGCCCATCGTCGCTCGAAGCCGCCGAGCGTGGGCGTCGCCGGTTGGCTTTCGACGAGCTCCTGGACCTCCAACTCATGCTCCTGCGGGCGAGATCGCTGGCCAAGCGGGAACGCGCGGGCGTCTCATTCGAGATACGCCGGCAACTCACGACAGCCCTGAAGGACACCCTGCCGTTCACCCTCACCGCCGACCAGAAACGAGCGTTGCGTGAGATTACCGGCGACATGACCGCTCCCGATCGAATGCATCGGCTGCTGATGGGCGACGTGGGGACGGGGAAGACCGTCGTTGCGCTGTTTGTCATGCTCTTGGCGCTGGAAAACGACTATCAAGCAGCATTGATGGCCCCCACGGAGTTACTGGCAGAGCAACACGCGGCCACCTTGCAGCGGCTCCTCGCCCCCCTCGAAATCATCCCTGAGGTCTTGCTCGGCCGTATGACTCCGTCCGCCAAGACGGCGGCCCGCAAGCGCCTGTCGGAGGGACGGTCACGCATCGTGGTGGGCACCCACGCGCTGATGCAAGAGAGCGTTTCGTTTCGCCGTCTGGGGTTGGTGGTGATCGACGAACAGCATCGCTTCGGGGTGGAGCAACGGGCCGCGCTGATTGGCAAAGGGACCACACCCGACGTACTGTTGCTTTCGGCCACCCCGATCCCGCGGTCCCTGGCGCTCACGATGTATGGCGATCTCGACATATCCGTTCTGCGGGAGCGGCCACCAGGACGTGGTACGATTGGCACCGTAATCCGCCGGGGCCGTGAACGTGAAGAGGTGTACGAGTACCTGCGCCAACGCTGCCTGGCGGGCGAACAAGCCTACGTGGTGCTTCCCGTCATCGAAGAATCGGAGCGGGCGGACCTCCGTGCCGCCACCACGATTGCCGAGTCGTTACGGGCGCGGTGGAATGACGTAACCGTCGGCTTGGTGCATGGTCGACTCAAGGCGGACGAGCGGGACGCCATCATGCGCCGCTTCCGCGAAGGAGAACTCGGCGTGTTGGTGGCGACGACCGTCATTGAAGTCGGCATCGATGTTCCCAACGCCACGACTATGGTGGTACACCATCCGGAGCGATTCGGCCTCGCGCAACTCCATCAATTGCGCGGCAGGGTCGGGCGGGGCCAGGGCGACAGCATGTGCATCCTGTTGGCCGAAGAGGGGGTGCCGTCCAGGCTGGAGGCGTTCACCCGGACCACCGACGGGTTCCGCATCGCCGAGTTGGATCTGGCGGAGCGGGGTATGGGGGATTTGATCGGAGCCCGGCAGTCAGGAGGATTCCTCCTGCGTCACGCCCGTCTGCCGCAGGATGCGGATTTGTTGGAACGGGCCCGGCAAGAGGCCGGCCAGGCGATCATGGTGGACCCCGGTTTGACCCAGCCGGAGCATCGTGGCCTCAAGGCCCGCGCCCTGGGACGGTATCCCAGGGCGGCGGAGCTATTCCGGGTGGGATGACTCAGAAGCGGAACTCGACACCGATGCCAACACCATCCTGGGTCTCCTGGACGCGTGGCACGAATGGCACGTTGTCCTCGGGCTCGCCCGGCGGCCGGGTAAACTCGTAGATGAACATGGCCGCGGCGCCAAGCAGGGCGACCTGGCCTGCGATCAGGAACCGCCGGGCCGAGGTATCGAGCCGCACCGTTCGCTGAAACAGCGCCTCACTCCCCGGATCGTCGTACTGGCCGTCGCTGTCGACGGTGCACAGCTGGGGATCCTGGAAGCACCGGTCTTCCAACTCGTCGAAGGATCCGTTGGCTCGCTCGTTCGCTTCCGAGGCAGCCAGGTTGAGCCCGACCGTGGCGACCAGCAAGCCCCACTTCCCGTACTTGATCCACGGGGAGGTATCCTGAGCCCAGAGGCGCAGCGGCATCCCGACCAGGAGCAGCAGTATGAGTCCGGTCCGCATCATGGCATGGTAAACCGGTGAATGTCTCCCACCCCGCCAAACGCCACAAACCCGTCCTCCATCACGATAGGGGGTACGGCAACGGGCTGCCAGAGCACCAGACGCCAAGCTTCCGATCCGTCTTCTTCCAGGGCACGGATCACCCCGTCGGCGCCCCCGATCAGGAGCCAGTTGCGATACCGGCTGACCGGGGCGGTGACCGGCCAGCGCAGTTGGGCGAGCAGCTGGGCCGTCGGCGCGTCCCCTGGGTCGATACGATAGAGGTTCCCCCGCCGAGTCACCGCGTAGACGGTGTCCCCGCTGACGAGCGGAGACACCAGCACCTCAGAGTCGGTGTCCACTTCCCAGACGATCGACAGGTCTCGCCGGTCCAGCTTCACCACCTTGTTCGCCGTACTGCCGCCGATGAGATAAGGGCCCGATTCGATCCATTCCGATGTGATCGTTCCGGGTGACAACCGGCGCTGCAGGATGCGTCCGTCGTCGAGGGAGACCCGAAAAATGGAATCGAGGGTGGTCGCGATGAGAACGCCGGCATCGCCGGGTCGGGGGCCGGCGAGCGCCGTTCCCACCACCGTCTCCCATTCATACCCGCCGTCCCATGTGTGGAACGCGTAGAGCACCCCATCGTTGGCATGCGCGATCACCAAGCCGTCCCTCACGATCAACGGGACGGATATGCGCGGTGTGCGGGTCTCCCAGACCTTCTTGCCGTTCCGACTATGGACCGCCCGAATGCGGCCGTTGGGGCGATCGGTACCGATGAACAACGTGTCGCCGGAACGAGCCACCCCGCCGACGATGGCCCCCGAAAGGCGTTTGTTCCACAATTGCTTCCCCGTGGCTACTTCGATGGCGTAGACTTTCCTGTTCATGGATCCGGCATAGATCACGGAATCGGTGACCACCATCGAACCGCTGAACCCGGCACCGGCCTTCTCCTGCCACATGGAGTCGAACGGAAGTTCCGTCGCCTGTTCCGGTGTCGGTTGCGGCGGAACCCGGGTGGCGAAACACCCCGCGTTGACGAGGCCAGTGAGGGCGAGTACACTCCACGCGCTTCGGAGGGACACACGTACTACCATGGGCTATCGATGACAGTCGTTCGTATCAAGGAACTGGGCTCCCACGTCGATGAAACGGTTACCGTCCGCGGGTGGGTTGTGACCACCCGCTCGAGCGGCAAGATCGCCTTCCTGGTCCTCAGGGACGGGACGGGATTCGTTCAGGCGGTCCTCCCCAAGAAGGAGGTGGGCGAGGCTATCTGGGAACGATTCCAGAGCCTCACCCAGGAAACGTCCGTTGCCGTGACCGGCATAATCCGGGCCGACGACCGGTCCCCCGGCGGATTCGAGCTGGCAACGGCAGATCTGACCATCCTCGGCCCCAGTGTGGAGTTCCCTATCTCCCCTAAAGAACATGGGACGAGCTTCCTCTTCCAAAATAGACACTTGTGGCTCCGGAGCCGCCGCCAAGTCGCCATTGCCTGGGTTCGCCATGAGGTGGTGCAGGCGATTCGGGACTTCTTCTACCGGGAGGAATTCGTCCTGGTTGACACCCCCATTCTCACCGGGGCGGTCGGCGAGGACGCCGGAAACCTCTTCTCCACCGAATATTTCGATCTCGGATCGGCGTATCTGGCCCAGACCGGACAGCTGTACGGGGAGGCCGCGGCCGCCGCGCTGGGGAAGATCTACTGTTTCGGGCCCACCTTCCGGGCCGAGAAGTCCAAGACACGCCGCCATCTGACCGAGTTCTGGATGGTGGAACCGGAAGTCGCGTTCAACGATTCCGATGACAACATGCGCCTGCAGGAGGACTTCGTAACGTACGTCGTCGAACGGGTATTGGAGCGACGCTCGTCTGAACTGGAGGAGCTCGAGCGAGACCGGGCCCCCCTCGAGGCGATCGGGAAGCCCTTCCCCAGAATCTCCTACACGGAGGCGGTCGAGAAGCTTCAGGGCTTGGGGTCCGACATTCAATGGGGCCAGGACCTCGGCGGCGATGATGAGACCATCCTGGCCAACCAGTACGACCGGCCCCTGTTGGTTTTCAACTATCCCAAGGAGATCAAGGCATTTTACATGAAGGAGAACCCGGACGACCCGCGCACCGTGCTGTGCAACGATTGCCTCGCCCCCGAGGGGTATGGCGAGATCATCGGGGGCTCCCAGCGTGAAGACGACTACGACAGGTTGCTGGCCCGGATCCGCGAACAGGGACTCGATCCCGACGCCTACGGGTGGTACCTGGATCTCCGAAAATACGGGACGTTCGTGCACTCGGGATTCGGAATGGGTGTCGAGCGGTTCGTTGCCTGGATGTGTGGGACGCCGCATATCCGGGAGGCGATTGCATTCCCCAGGCAGATCCACAGGCTCTATCCCTAGCTACACCATTGGGTTCGGGGGGTGGGGACCAATACTCGCCCGAGTGGTTTCACCCCTCACGGCCCTGGGTTGTCGACTCTCCCGCCTTGACGGCATTCCAGATTGCGTCCAGTTCCTCCAAGCTTGCGTCATGCAGGTCTACACCCTGCTGTTCGGCCCGTGTTTCGACCTCCTCGAATCGATGCCTGAACTTTCGGTTGGCTCCGTCGAGAGCGGTTGAAGGCGGCACACCCGCCTTCCGGGCCAGGTTTACCACCGCAAACAGCAAGTCGCCGATTTCTCCGGCCAGCTTTTCCCGTTCCTGGCCGTTCAATTCGTGCTCCACTTCGGCCAACTCTTCCCGGATCTTGGCCATAGGACCGCTCGTATCAGGCCAATCGAATCCGACGGCGGCGGCACGCTGCTGCAGTCGCTGGGCCATGAGGAGGGGTGGCAGGGTCGGGGGCAGTCCGGCGAGGATGCTCCCGCGGCCCTCCTTGGCCTTGGACTTCTCCCACGGTTGCGATGGACCCAGATCGAACAGCTGCGGATGGCGCCGGTACATCTTCTGCTCCAGGACTTCCGCCACGTCATCGGCGGTGAATTCCCCACGCTCCTCCGCCAGGACCAGTTGGAAGGCGATGTTGAGCAACAGGTCGGCCATTTCCTCGCGTATGGCTGCGACATCGCCGGAACCAAGCGCCGCATCTAGTTCGAGGGTTTCCTCGACCAGGTAGGGACGCAGCGTTTCCCGGGTTTGCGCCCGGTCCCAGGGACACCGTTCCCGGAGGTCCCGGACGAGGTCTTGAGCACGTCCAAGCGCTGAATTGTCTTGCATTTACCCTCCTCCCCCGATATGATACCCGCCGTCTTGTGAGTCCGTCAAATGCACCCGTCGGCCGGGCCTGGGCCGACATCGATCTGGCCGCCCTGGTGGCGAACGCCCGTAAGGTTCAGGCCGTGTCCGGCGTGCGGCTCCTTCCGATGGTGAAGGCGGACGGGTATGGAACCGGAGCGATCGCTGTCGCCCGGGCCCTCGAGACCCTGAATCCATGGGGATACGGGGTCGCCACCGTCCAGGAGGGGATCGAACTCCGGTCGGCCGGCATCCGCCGGCCGATTCTGGTCTGTAGCCCCCTGCAACTGGATTGGATAGACGCCTGCCTGGCCCACGGGCTGCGGCCGGCCATCGGGCACACGGCGGCGCTGGACGCGTGGTTGGGCAAGGGAAGTGAACCGTTCCACTTGGAATTCGACACAGGCATGGGGCGGGCCGGGTTCCGGTGGGACGATGTAAGCTCGATCCGGCGTGTGGCCGAGGTACTGGGTGGGGGTGCCGAAGGGTGCGAGGGAGTATTCACCCATTTTTGTTCCGGCCACGATGCTTCCGCGAGCAGGGTCCAGTGGCAACGGTTCCAGGAGATGCTGGCGTCTCTGCCCAGGCGGCCCGGTCTGGTGCACGCGGCCAACAGTGCGGCTGCCCTCAGGGACCGCTCCCTCGCCGCCGATCTGGTCCGGCCGGGCATCTTTCTGTACGGCGGGGAAGTTACCGGACACGTTCCGGAGCCCGTGGCGAGACTTCAAGCCCGGGTGTTGGCGGTCAGGCGTTTGGCGGTGGGAGACACAGTCAGCTACGATGGCACGTGGTCCGCAGGGTCGCCCACGACGGTTGCCACGCTCGGGATCGGGTACGCGGATGGGGTGTTTCGTTCGCTGAGCGGCCGTGGCGAGGTGGAGATCGATGGTCGCCTTGCTCCGATAGTAGGCCGCGTCACGATGGACATGACCATGGTCGCCGTCGATAGCTCCATCGAGCCCGGTGCGGTGGCCACCATCTTCGGTGGTGCGGTATCGCTCGATCGCTATGCGGAATGGGCCGGGACGATCGCCTACGAAGCGTTGACGGCCATGGGATCTCGGATTGCCCGACGGTATGGGAGGAACACGTGAATCCACATTTCGCTTCGCTGGTTCTGGGATTGGCACACCAGGCCGATGCCGCCCTGACAGGGCAATTGCCGCCGGGGGCGGAGGAAGCCGGCATAAGCGACAGCCGGCAGATCGCCCACAACCTGATCGACACCTTGGGGATGTTGCAAGAGAAGACTGCGGGGCATCTGGAGGAGGATGAACAGCGGCTCCTCTCGGAGACCCTGACTGCGCTGCGATTCCGGTTCGTTCAGGGAAGTTCCGCTGCGACAGGAACGGCCGACAACTCCGAATGAGACGTGCCGCCATCCTCGTCCTGGACGGCCTTGGTGCCGGCCCGGCGCACGACACCGCCGCGTATGGCGATGAGGGAAGCGATACCCTAGGCAACGTAGCCCGGGCGGTGGGTGGGCTGGACCTGCCCTACCTGACTGCACTGGGCCTTGGCCGATGTGGTGATTTCGAGGGAGTGAGCCCGGTGAACGACCCGCTGGCGGCCACCGGGTGGTGCCAACCCGCTGGCGCGGGAAAGGACAGCACCACCGGGCATTGGGAACTGTGTGGCCTGGTTCTCGAGGAACCGTTCCCGACGTTCCCGAATGGTTTTCCGATCTCCCTGCTGGATGCGTTCTCGCGCGAAACGGGTCGGGGTTGGCTGGGTAACGTCGCCGGGTCTGGCACACAGTTGATTCAAGAGTACGGTCTCGAGCACCTGCAGACGGGGAAGTGGATCATCTACACGTCTGCCGACAGCGTGTTTCAGGTGGCGGCGCACGAGGACGTGGTGCCGCTCGAGGAATTGTACCGGGCTTGCGAACTCGCTCGGAAGATGCTGGTCCCCCCGAATGAGGTTTCCCGGGTCATCGCCCGGCCGTTCCGTGGCGATGAGGATGGTTGGGTGCGTACCTCGGACCGGAAGGATTTCAGCCTCGAGCCCACTCACGAAACGTTGCTCGACCGCCTGGCCGATCGTGGGTTGCCGCGAATCGGTGTAGGTAAAGTGGATGATCTATTCGCCGGGCGGGGGATCACGAGCGTTCACACGGCGACCAATCAGGAAGCCTACGACCTGATCAGGGCGTCGCTGGAAACGATGGAGAGCGGACTGCTCTTGGCGAACGTGATAGAGTTCGACCAGACCTGGGGTCACCGCAACGACGTGGCGGGATTCGTGGCCGGGTTACAGGAGTTGGACGAGGCCCTGCCGGGTATCCTCGAGCCTGTCCGGGAGGAGGACCTCATTATAATTACCGCGGATCACGGGAACGATCCCACGACACCGTCGACCGACCACTCTCGTGAGCGCGTGCCACTCTTGGTCTACGGGCCCCAGGTACGGCCCGTTGACCTCGGTGAGCGTGCCACGTTCTCGGACGTGGGCCAGACGGTTGCCGAGTTCCTCGGCGTGGGCTCGTTGGAGCACGGCACGTCCTTTTTGGAGCATATCTGGCGTGGATGATCGGCTGATCGAGCTGGCGCGTTCGGCGCAGGAACAGGCCTACGCCCCGTATTCGCGGTTTCGAGTCGGGGCAGCGCTGGAGGCGGATGATGGTCGACTCTTCGCCGGATGCAACGTGGAAAACGCGTCGTATGGTCTCTCGATCTGTGCGGAACGGGCGGCCATCGCCACTGCGGTAGCGGCCGGTGCCCGGCGATTCGTCCGGCTAGTCGTTGCTACCGACTCGAACCCGCCGGCGTCGCCTTGCGGCGCCTGCCGTCAAGTGCTGGCGGAGTTCAACATGGACTTGGAGATCCTGGCCATTGGGCCCGGGGCCACCCAACAGTGGCGACTCCGTGAACTGCTGCCCGACGCGTTCGTCCGCGAACGCCTTTCGGGTGGTCCACAGACTGATTGAGGAGCGGGATTTGAAGGGTGGATTGAGCCGGTGGCTTCTGGGGAGCATGGTCGCCGTCGGCGTTATTGCGTGCCAGCGTGAACTCGTCGCACCCGGCGCGTGTCCCGAAACCTGTCCCGGCGGCTCGCCGCAGGTGATCGACACCGTCATCCGTGCGGTGCCCAATCAGGACAGTACCTTCACCGGGTATGTAGCAGCCGGTGAAGG
>JAZFYL010000217.1:0-4084 GCA_036443495.1 Gemmatimonadales bacterium
CGTCGAACTCGATGGCTCCTGCGTCCGGAGTAGTGAGACCGTAGGCGATGCGCATGAGGGTCGTCTTCCCGGCTCCGTTCTCCCCGAGGAGGGCGTGTAGCTGGCCGGCACGCACAAGAAAATCGACTCCGCGCAAGGCTTGCACGGAGCCGAAGGATTTCTCGATGTGGCGCAGCGCGAACCGCCCGGCCATGTGAATCAGAGGCCGGTGGGATGGTCGTAGAAGGACCAGGGGAGGCCGAACCGCTCGCTGACTTTGTTGGCGAGGGCTTGGACGCCCAGTTGTTCGGTCGCGTAGTGGCCGGCGTAGATAACGTTGATGCCCCACTCGTGAGCATCGAAAAATGTATGATGGGCTCCTTCGCCAGTAATGAAGGTATCGCACCCGGCCTGAACCGCTTCGGCGATCATGTCCCCCGCGCCGCCGGTCACGATCCCGACCCGTTGGCAGGTTTCCGGGCCTCCCGCCAGGAGTCGGGCCTCGGTGCCGAGTTCCTCGTTCAGGTGGCTGACCAGAGTAGTTCGATTGATAGGCAGCTGGCCGAAAACGCCGATCGGAGTTCCCTTGAATGCTCCAAATCGGCCTTCGATTTCCATCCCAAGGCGATTGGCTAATTGGACGTTGTTGCCCGCCTCGGCATGCAGATCCAGCGGAAGATGAGCCGCGTATAGGGCAACGTCGTGCTGCAGGAGTGATTTGACCCGGCGATAACGACGGCCGGTCAGCGGTATGTTGCCGTCCCAGAATAATCCATGGTGCACCAACATGAGACCGGGTCCCTGGTCCCCCCCCCCGTCAGCGTGGGCGGCAGCGCCCTCGATGGTCGCCTGGGCGGCATCCACGGCGGCTACGACGTATCCGACCGTGCCGGAGTTCTGGACCTGCAGTCCGTTGACGGCGTTCGGGTAGTCGGGGATTTCCGCGATGTTCAGATAGTCGTCGAGGAACGTGGTGATGGCCTCGAGCTGCACCAGGCCGCTCATTCGGCGTTCCCTTCCACTGGTGGGACGGGGATCAGCAATCCCGCTTCAATGGAGTCCCGGGCAGCTTCGATCCAGACGACGACTTCTTCAGGTATGGTGGCGTCGACCGCCGGGTTCGGCGTATAGCGGATCACGCCGCTGGCCAACCCGAACGATTGGACCAGCGGCTCGAAGGTGCCGTCAGCGACCTCCCGAGCCACCGCGAGAAAGGCGCGGGGTAGATCGATGACGGCAGACCCCACCACGCGGGTCGGTGCCAGGTTCGATTGATCGGCATTCGCACCGAACACCATCACACCGGGACTCTCCTTCGCGGCCTGGAAAACACCCAACCCTGCGGCATCTGCGTTATGGTGCAGCATGTCGACCCCAAGACGGATCAGGGCAAGCGCGGCCTCCCGTCCAGCCACAGCGTCATCAAAGTTGTTCAAGTAGGTGAGCCTGGTGTCGATATTCCCCCTCACGGCCCGAGCGCCGTTGACCCAACCCCGGTATGCGAGCTCGATAGGCGGTAGCTCGATGCCTCCGACGAAGCCGATGATCCCGGATTCGGTGAGGCCCCCCGCGGCCATTCCTGCCAGGTAGCTCGCCTCGTGCAACCGGAAGATGAGTGGGGCCACGTTCCCGGAGACTCGCACTCCGGATGTAACGATGATGACGGTCTCGGGATACTCCTCGGCGACCCGTTCGGCCGGGTCCTGAAATTCGAATCCGTGGCCGAAGACAAGGTCATAGCCTTGGGCGGCGTAGGTCCGGAGAGCCTCTTCCTGGGCCCCGGGGGTCCGCGCTTCCACGTGGCTGACTCGAGCGGCAAGGGAGTCACGAACCCATTCCAATCCCCGAAACGCACCGGCATTCCAGGCGGCGTCGGCCACCGAACCTGGGGTGATTAGGCCGACCCGGAATCCGGGTTCCGTTTCTGCGGAACGACATCCCAACGACAGTAACAAGACAGCAACACGACAGCATCGCGACATCACGCTGAATCGTCGACTGGGTGGAGCTTTCTGGAGACTTGTAAGCGTTGCGCTCAGAGCGTCCAAGTCTTGGTTATCCACAGGATTAGGGGTTTATCAACCGCACTTTGTGGAAACGGTCTAGTTCCCGGCGTCGTCTTTTGGCTTCGAACTGGACGGATAAGTGACGGAACCACTTGAGCTACGGCCGCTCCCAGTGTCCCGGGCACCACTCCCGTCCATCTTGATGGCCCCATTGACTCGCCCCCCCTCCAAGACCACGATGCGCTTGGTGATGATGTCACCGTTGACCAACGCAGTCGCCTGAACCTCGACCCGCTCTTCGGCCTGAACGATGCCTTCTACCTCGCCGCCGAGGATCGCCTCTTTGGTGTGGATGTCACCCTTGATGTGGGCTCCCTGGCTGACCAGAACCTGGCTACCCGCGCGGATGGTGCCCTCCACCTGACCTTCGATCTTCACAACCCCGTCGGTTTCGAGATCGCCGATGATGCGCAAATCACTCGAAATCACGGAGAGGCTAGGTTGCTGTGCCCCGCGTCGCTTCGCTGGTTCCGGTGCGGGCTTCTGCGGTGCGTCCTGTTGTGAGAAGATTGCCATGTTATTGAACACCCTCCGAAACAAAATCGAGTGGATCTTCAGATCGGCCTTCCTGGCGAATCTCGAAGTGGAGATGTGGGGCGCTGGAGCGCCCGCTGTTCCCGGAGAGACCGATCACTTGGCCTGCTGCAACATAACGGCCCAGAGAGGTGGTTATCCGTGAGAGATGACCATACATCGATTGGGCACCTCCCGGGTGCTCGAGGAGAACGAACCACCCATACTCGGGGTCCTCGCCGGTGTCGACCACTCGGCCTCCGCCGGCGGCCCGGACGACGCTCCCGATCGGCACGGCGACATCGATGCCGGGGTGTGCTTCGCCACGCGTGTTGGTCCCGATCTGCCCTCTAGTGATGTAGCCGTCGACATCCAGCGGCCAGTGGGAAGGCACCGAGGGGCGGGTTTCGAAGACGGGACCCCCGCCCAGCGGACGACCCGCAACGGCGGGGGCCAGCGGCAGGGGACTGGCGAAGGCCGTCGCCTCGGGCACCAGATCCGTGCCCAACATGCCCTGCAGTTGGGCATAGCTTTGTTCGGCCCTGTCGAGGGCGGCAACCAGGTCGCGCACTTTGGCGTTGTCCGCCTCGAGTCGGGCAATCTCCCGTTTCAAGCCTGGTACGCTCGCCGCCGCGCCGGCAATCGGGGCGTAGAGGGTCACCAGGGCAAGCAGTCCGGCCAGGAACGCACCGGCCCCGACCAGGATGGCGATCAACGACCAGCTCGACAGGTGAAACTTGCTCGAGTCGAGCGCGCCGTCGCGGTGCAGCATGACCGTCAGGCCCCGACGCCCACTCGCCATCTTATCCGTCGTACGGGTGGCCCAGGATCAACTCGAGCAGGCGTCCCAGGTCTTCATTGGTGTAGTAACTGATAGTGAGCTGGCCTCGGCCTTTGCGTTTGGCGGTGAGTCGGACGTCTGTCCCCAGGTGCTGGCGCAACACATCTTCGATCCGGCGCGCTTCGACCGACGCTGCGTGGGGACCGCTGTTTCCAGACCGCCGCCGCTTGGCTGTGCCGCGGCTGACGTGCACCTCGAGTTCGCGTACCGACCATCCTTGATGGTCTGTTCGTTGGGCCATCGTTTCCATTGCTTCGGCGGAACCCAGCCCCAGCAAGGCGCGAGCGTGGCCGGCACTCAACGCTCCGCGTTGCACCATACCTTGGACCGTCGCCGGCAACTTGAGCAGGCGAAGAGTATTTGCCACCGTCGATCGGTCGCGGCCGACCAAACGGGCGACCTCATTGACCGACAAGGCAAACTCGGTACTGAGACGCTCGTACCCCATGGCTTCCTCGATCGGGTTGAGATCATCTCGTTGCAGATTCTCCACGAGTGCGAGCGTGAGGAGCGTCTGATCATCTGCCGGTCGTACGACCACCGGAATCCGCGCCCAACCCAATCGCTGGATGGCGCGCCACCGGCGTTCGCCCGCAATAAGTTGATAATCTCCGCCGTCCTCACGCACGACTACCGGCTGCAACAGCCCGACGGACTGGATCGACGCGGCTAGTTCCCCAAGGGC
>JAZFYL010000218.1:0-8453 GCA_036443495.1 Gemmatimonadales bacterium
CGATACCGGGCAACTCGGTGATCTTGGGAAGTGCCTGCTCCCAGAATTGAAGAACCGCGCCACCATCGGGGTAGTGGGCGTCGGGGAGGGAGACCCTCGCCGTGAACAGATTGCCCGGATCGAAGCCGGGATCGACTCGCTGCATCTGAATGAGACTCGTCAACAGCAGCGCGGCTCCCACCAGTAACGGAAGCGCCAAAGCAAACTCGGCCGTCACCAACGCCCCCCGGACGGCGTGCCACCGCCTTCCCTCGGAACCGGCTCGTCCTCCGGCATGAAGTGCCACAGCGAGATTGGGAGACCACGCGTGGAATATCGGGGCCATACCGAATACGATGCCGCTGGCCGTGGTTATCACGGCGGTGAACCCCAAGGCCCTGCCGTCCAACCCCACTTCATCGAGGCGGGGCAAGCGAGGACTCAGGTTGAGCAGCGTGTCGAGGGCCAGCAGGGCTACCATGGCCCCCAGCGCACCACCGATGATTGCCAGCATTACACTCTCGACCATCAGCTGGCGTGCCAAACGGCTTCTGGTAGCGCCCAGTGAAGTGCGCAGCGCCATTTCCCGCTCGCGCCCCGTGGCGCGAGCCAGGGTCAGATTGGCAACATTGGCGATGGCAATCAACAAAACGAATCCTGCCGCGCCAAGGAGGAGCATGAGCGCCCCACCGACATCTCCTACGACGACATCTCTCAGAGGGACCGGCGTAAGATGGGCTTCTCGATCCTGAAAACCGTCGGCCCACAAAGGGAAGATGACCTCACTGACGTGGGCCAGATCCCGCCTGGCCTCGTCGAATGAGTGCCCGGGCCGGATGCGCCCGATTCCCCTCAAGAAGAACGGGCCCCGTCTCGTTGGAGATGGCAGCTGGAAGATAGGCCACAGCTCTGCTTCGGTACCGGCCAACGAGCGTACGCCGCGGGGCAGAACACCTACTACAGTGTATCGATTGCCGTCCAGCGTGAGAGTCTGGCCCAAGGCGTCGGTATCGACTCCGAAGTAGCGGTCACTGAAGGCGTGACCGACAATTACCACGAGCGGTGCACCGGGACGGTCTTCGCCGGCGTGGAATCCCCTGCCTCGAGCCGGCTGGATGCCCAGCGTTGTCAACAGATCGGCGGTCATCCAGCCAACCTGTATCCGCTCGGGCTGCTCTCCGCCGGTCAGGGTCACTCCATCAGCGGCGATTGCGCCAAAAGCCGCCAGGGATTGCTGGTGCTCCTCGATACCGTGGAAGTCGGCCACCGACAACGCCCACCTGTTCGTGGGGCTGTTCTGCTCGAAAATACGCACCAACTGATCCGCGTCAGGGTACGGCAACGGCTTCAGGAGAATGCCGTTCACGACGCTGAAGATGGTCGTGTTGGCTCCGATGGCGATGGCCATCGTGACCAACACCGCGATGGAAAAGGCCGGCGCTTTGATCAGCCCTCGCAGGGCGTAACGAATATCCTGCCAAACAGCGTTCAGCCAAGTGCTCCCTGGACCGCGTGAGAATCGGGGTCGACCGGCGGGCCCGGTCTTGAAGCGTTCGGCTGCGGCGCCGAGAAGAACCGCGGTGAAGTTGCGAATACAGAACCTGGGCGAGCCCCAGCTTCCCTCGCGCTCACCACTCATCCGGCATTGCCGGGCAAATGTGTTCGACATGTCATCGAGGAACAGTCGGCGAAACTCGGCCGGGTACAGCAGGCAGAGCGATCGGAATATGAACGTGGCAAACCGATCAAACATCGGCTGACTCCGCCTTCGGAACGGAATCCCGCGACAATGCCCGCGCGGCCAAATCCTTGAGGCGGACGGCCTCGGCACGAACCGCCGCGGTCCCACGGTCGGTGATCCGGTAGACCTGTCCCGGTCGGCCGGCGGCCCGCGGTTGGGATCCCTCATCGACGATCTCGAGCCACTCCTGCTCCACCGCCCGTTTGAGATTCCGGTAAAGGGAGGCCATGGACGGCTGACGGCCCCGGTCGTCCAGCTCAGCGAGCGCCTCCAGCATACCAGAGGCGTCTCTGGAGCTCTCCGTGAGCGTCAACAGGATCTGGAACACGGGCATGTTCATCAACCGGCCTCCGGGAGATTATTCTCACTCTGATAAAAACTGGGCTGGGTGCATCTTGTCAAGGGCGAGCGGCGGGTGGCGGGTAGCTGGTGGACGGTGGACGGGGGACGGGGGACGGTAGCGCTGCTGGCGGGTAACAGGTGGCGGGTGCCAGAAGCCAGAAGCCAGGGGCCAGAGGCCGGGAAACAGAAAACGGGACTGCTTACTGCCCTCGCTGCCCTCGCTGCCCCCGCTGCCCCCTGCCCTCCGCCGCCTTCCGCTGCCCTGGCAAACGGCGCCTGGACTAGCGATGTTGGGGGCTCCACCATCCCCACGACCATCGGAGTGTCCGTTGAGCCCGGTTCGCCCAGCCGTTTTCTCCTGCCTCGTCCTGATCTTCCTGACCTCGGCTTCGGGGACGGTCCAGGCCCAGTTGGAGCGGATCGACGTGCCTCGGGGTGTCCTCCGGGTCGCCGTGTTCTCGAGCCTCATGAACTCGGACAGCCGTTTCAACGATGGCACCACCGAGGCCATCCTCGGCACCCCGGTTTCGCCAACCGGCTCGGCGGATGCCGACGTCAACTACGGCGTCCTGGGGCTCGATCTCGGGCTGGGGGTAGTGGAGCGGGTCACCGTGTTCGCCAGGGTGCCGATGGTCCGCCAGCGCATTCGAGCCGTCATCCGCTTCGATGACGGCACCCAGGACTCCGTCGTGGACTCCAAACTCACTGCCATCGGGGACAGTGAATTCGGGGCCTCCTACACGATCTCCAACCGCTGGGATCGTGAGGGCCACCCGGGTGGATTCAGAGCGGCGCTCGGTGGCCTGGTGAGGTTGGCGGCCGGGCTTCCGCGGGATCCCTACGACCCATTGTCGATCGGAACCACCACAAGCCAGACGGACCTGGCCGTAGGCCTGGTGGCCGACTGGGGATCGGGATCCGTCGGCGCCCGCTTCACGGCAGGGTACACCATGCAGCTCGCGGCCACCGTCGAACACCGAGCCACATCGCCGGTGACCCCACTCGATTTGAGCGCTCCGATAGTCACGGTCGATTGGAATCCCGGGGATGTGGTTCATCTGGGCGTGAGACCCTTCTTCCGACTTGCCCAGGCTTTCGCCGTCCAGGTAGGCCTCACCTACTACCGACACGGCAGGGACAGCTACCAGTCCACCAGCCCGGGCGTCGATCCATCCATCATAGAAGAGGGCACCAAACGCGATGCTTGGGTCTTCGGCGGGGGGATGACCTATTCCAGCCCCAGCGCCGCCGACCCTCGCGCCAAGGGCCTTCCGGTCGAAGCGTATTGGACCTACGAGGGCGTCGTGGCATCCAACAGCGGTGTCGTGCCAAAGGTACGGGGAGTACGGTTTGGGCTCAGGCTCTATTTCGGCCTGTGGGGGATGTAACAGGGAAAACAGAAAGCGGAAAACAGCAATCACCGGTGCGCCGCCAGTTCTTGTCTGGCATGGAGTGTCCCTTTTCTGATTCCTGACCGCTGTTTTCCGGGATCCATCCCTGAAGAGATGCTCACGGTAATCGCACTGGCAGGCCTGCCTTGGCGAGCTAAATTGCTACCCAAGACCGGAATAGCCCTCCCTGGGAGGGCCTCCCACGTGACAAGCGCTACCACATCACACACGAGGTGACATGGGTCGCCTAGACGTCGCCCCGAGCCACGATCCTGCCAGCTTCCGCGCCTTCACCAAGGCGCTGCTGACGGATTTGCGGGCCCTTGAGCAGATGATCCGGGAAGGCAGGATCGAGTCCGGCGTGCGCCGGATCGGAGCCGAGCAGGAGATGTTCCTGGTTGACAAGGGTTGGCGGCCGGCGTCGATCGCGCTGCAGGTCCTGGAGGGCCTGGGCGAGGAGTTCACCACCGAGCTCGCCGCGTTCAACCTGGAAGTGAACCTGCCGCCGTTCGATCTCGGCGATCGCTGCTTCTCGCAGCTGGAGACGCTGCTCAATGAACTGCTCGCCCAGGTCCGGACAGAGGCCCACAAGTATCGAGCCGAGATCGTCCTGACGGGTATCCTGCCGACCCTGTCGAAGTCCGATCTCAGCCTGGAGAACATGACACCCCGGCCCCGCTACAGGGCGCTCAATGACGCCATCAACCAGATGAGCGGTGGCATCTATCGGGTGCAAATCCAGGGGGCGGACGAACTCAACTTCGAACACGATTCGGTGATGCTGGAGGGTGCCAACACCAGCTTCCAGGTCCATCTCCAGGTAAGCCCGGGCGAGTTCCCGTTGCTCTACAACGTGGCCCAGGCCGTAACGGCCCCACTAATTGCCGCGGCGGTCAACTCACCAATGCTGTTCGGCAAGCGGCTGTGGGCCGAGACGCGCATCGCCCTGTTCCAGCAGGCGATCGACACCCGCCGTTCCACCCGGCACGTGCGCGAGCTCGCCCCCCGCGTGCGGTTTGGCGAACAGTGGATCCGGTCATCGGTCCTCGAGGTGTACCAGGAGGATATCGCCCGCATCCCCGCACTGCTGGGGGGGACCACCACCGAAGACCCGTTGGCCTGCCTGCGGGAGGGCAAGGCACCCGGCTTGGACGCATTGCAAATGTACAACAGCACTGTGTATCGCTGGAATCGGCCGTGTTACGGGGTCTATCAGGGAGTGCCGCACCTCAGAATCGAATGCCGGGTGCTGCCGTCTGGCCCGTCGACACCGGATGAGGTTGCCAACGCGGCGTTCTGGGTGGGCATGGTGCTCGGGGTGGCGCGTGAGTATCCCGACCTGACGGACCGGATGGCGTTCAGCGAAGCGCGGGCCAACGTCCTGGCCGCGGCGCGGCGGGGGTTGAACGGAGGTTTCACCTGGTTTGACAGCCGACCGGTCAACGCGCCCGACCTGATCCTCTCGGAGCTCCTGCCTCTTGCCCGGGAAGGACTGAAGGCCTCCGGGGTCGAGGCCGATGATATCGACAAGTACCTGGGCATCATCGAGGAACGGGTAGATTCACGCATGACGGGCGCCCGATGGCTGGAGCGTTCGCTGGTAGACCTGGGTACCGCCGGCACGACGGGCGAGCGGCTGGCAGCACTCACCGCGGCCACATCGCACTACCAGCAGTTGGGGCTGCCCGTGCACAAATGGGGGCCGGCTTCCTTCTCTCACGGCAGCGACTGGCGACAGCACTACTTGCGGGTGGAACAATACATGACGACCGACCTGTTCACCGTGAAGGAGGACGAACTGGTCGACCTGGCGGCGCTACTGATGGACTGGAAAGGCGTGCGCCAGGTGCCCGTGGAAGACGCCGAGCACCGCTTGATCGGGCTATTATCCTACGGGTCGGTTTTGCGTGCGTTGGCCACCGCCAGGCCCATCGAGGGCGAACTCACCATTCCGGTGCGCGACCTCATGGACCCCACCCCGGTTACCGTGCGGCCGGAGACAACCACACTGGATGCGATCGAGTTGATGCGCGAGCGGAACATCACCAGCCTGCCGGTCGTCGAGGACGAGATCCTGGTAGGCATCGTCAGCATCGGGGATTTCATGCCGATCGCCCAACGGCTGTTGCAGGAGAAACTGAGCGAGGACCTATGAAGGACGAGGCGTGACCCTGGCTACCCTGGATCGAGAAACGCTGGAGGCCCGAATCCTTGGCCGGCTGGACGGAGCCCGGTCCGGCCCCGTCCTGCTGTGCGTCGGCGGGATGCACGGCAACGAGCCCACCGGGGTCATCGCCCTCAAGCGCGTACTGCAGACCATCGAAGACGAGTCTTACGAACTCGGTGGGACCTTCGTGGCGCTGGTGGGCAACCGGACCGCCTTGGCCCAGAACGTCCGCTGCATCGATGACGATCTCAACCGCAATTGGACTCGCGAACGCCTTGGCCGGCTGGTCTGGACCGGAAAGCCAGACCCGGCGAGCAGTGAGGACACCGAGCTGCTCGAGTTGCACGAGGTGATGAACGAAATACTCGACCATGCCGTGGGAGAGTGTCACGTCCTCGATCTGCACACTACCTCCGGCGACAGCCCGCCGTTCGGAACGGTCGGTGATACGCTGCGCAACCGCGCATTCGCCCTGCAATTCCCCATACCACTCATCATGGGACTCGAGGAGCACCTAGACGGCACCATGTTGGAGTACGTGACCGACCGGGGACACATCACCCTCGGACTGGAGGGGGGCCGCCACGACGATCCCGCTTCGGCCCACCGGCTCGAGGCAGCCGTGTGGCTTGCCCTCGCGGCGTCGGGCGTGCTGACCGACCCACGCTCGTCCGGGCGCGTCGCCGAGGCTCGCGCCTTGTTGACCGAAGCGGCGCAAGGCCTACCCCGGGTGCTCGAGGTACGGCACCGGCATTTCGTCGGCCCCGACGACCGGTTCGTGATGCATTCCGGCTATGCCAGCTTCCAGCAGGTCGCCAAGTCGGAGTACGTCGCCGACGATGAAGCTGGGGAGGTCCACACGCCCGAAAGCGGCCTCATTCTCATGCCGCTTTACCAACCCCTCGGTGACGACGGGTTTTTCATTGCCAGGGAGTTCAACCAGTTTTGGCTCCACGTCTCGACCCTGCTCCGCCGCCTCAAAGTCGACAGGATGCTGACCTGGTTCCCCGGCGTCCGCCACGATCAGAACCATCCAGGCACTTTGTTGGTAAACGGACGGACAGCGCGCTGGTTTGCGCTCGAAGTGTTCCACTTGCTGGGCTACCGCAAGCGGCGCCAGATCGGCGATATCCTGGTGGTGGCCCGGCGGAGGGAGTCAAGGGAGAATAACGGGCGGTAAGGCGGTAAGGCGGTAAGGCGGTCAGAAGATACAACTCGCTGCTCCCAGCTCGTAGCTATTCTCAACCAGCTCCCGCGCACGGCGCACCGCGCACCATCAACGCTCCCCGCCCCTAGCTATTCTTCACCAATTCAATCGCGTGCTTCCTCGCCGAGTCGCTCTCGGCGTCGCCCAGCATACGGGCGACCTCCAAGATACGGTCCTCGCCGTGGATCACCTCGACCACGCTGGTGGCCATGCCATCGCGCGTGGCCTTGGACACGACGAGATGCCGGTCGGCGTGACCGGCAATCTGGGGCAGGTGCGTGATTACCAACACCTGACTCCGGGCGGCGATCTCGGCAAGTGACGCGCCCACCTGGGCGCCTACCTGTCCGCCGATGCCCTGGTCCACCTCGTCGAAGATCAGCGTTCCGATGCGATCGTGCTGGGCCAATACCACTTTGAGCGCCAGCATGATGCGCGACAGTTCGCCACCCGAAGCCACCTTCCCCAGCGGGCGCGCGTCCATGCCTTCGTTCAACCGCACCTGGAACACCACCCCTTCCTGGCCCACCGGCCCCGCCGCCGGGAGCGCCACGAGATCGACCGTCAATCGCCCGTCCTGGAGCCCCAGGGTCGGCAGAAGGCGATCGATGGCACGGGTCAACCGGCCCGCGGCCGCCGAGCGCTTCTCGCTGAGCGATCGGCACGCCGCCGCCAGCGTTTGGGTGGCCCCCTCGTGCCGGGCGGCAAGTGCCTTCAGGTCGATGTCGGCCGTATCCAACACATCCAGTTCGGCCCGCGCCAGGTCGCGGGTCTCCAGCACCGCCGCCACACTGCCGCCATGTTTGTGCTCGAGCCGGCTGATCAGGTCCCGTCGCGCTTCCACCTCAGCCAGGCGCCCGGGGGAATGGTCGATTGCGTCGGCATAGGTGGATACCAATCGCACCAGCTCGCTCACGTTGGCATAGGCCCCGTCGAGCAGCTCCCGCCAGACCGACACCGTCGAATCGAGCCGCTCCAGGTTCCCTACGGCGCGGTCCGCGGACCCCAAGGCCTTGAGCGCCGCGGCATCTCCTTCGTCGAGCACCTCCAGTATCGACCGGGCCAGCGCCTCGATGGCGTCCGCTTCGCTCAGGAGCGCCGCTTCCCGGTCCAGGACACTGTCCTCGCCGATCTCGAGGGCAGCCTGATCGATCTCCTCCACCACGTGCCGCAGGTAGTCGGCCCGGCGCTCGACTTCATCCCGCCGGTCGCTCAACGATTGGTATTCGGCCTCGAGCGCGGCCAGCGATTCGTAGGCCTCTCGCACCGCCTGCCGCTCCCGGCCGGCGCCGCCAAATTCGTCCAGAATGTCTCGCTGGGTCTCGGGGCGCAATAGGGATTGCGTATCGTGCTGGCCATGCAGGTCGACCAGTAGCGCGCCGAGCCGGGCCAAGATCTTTACCGTGGTGGGGCTACCGTTGACCCAGGCACGAGAGCGGCCCTCGGACGCCACTTCGCGCCGGATGATGACCCGTCCCTCGTCGACATCCAGGCCTAGCGATTCGATACGCCGCGCGAGCCGATCGTCGATTTCGTCGACGACGCCCTCGATGACGGCCCGTGTGGTGCCCGGCCTCAGCGTCTGCGTGTCGGCGCGCTCGCCCAGGAGCAGAGCCAGGGCATCGA
>JAZFYL010000219.1:0-3096 GCA_036443495.1 Gemmatimonadales bacterium
GTATTCGCGCACCCGCCTGGGTGGTCGCTGTACTACTTGGAGGGACTACCAGTGGTCGCCTTCGTGACCGCATTGGGATTCTGGCGAACAAGCCAATGGGTCATGCTGGCGAACCAACGGGAGCGGACCATCTCTCTAGCCGCCGCATGGTCCGCTGGTGGGGTGGTGGTGCTGGCCCTCGCGGTGTTGGGGTTGCCCAAGAGCTGGACCTCGGTCGAGCAAACCCGCCGGGCACAGCAACAGAATCGTGTCGAACAGACCAACTTCCGGAACATGGTTTCCCACATTCCTGGGCCCGCCATCGTCTTCGTGCACTACGCCCCGTCTCACAACATCCATGCCAGCCTCATCACCAACGTGGCCGACCTACGCGCCGCTCCGGTCTGGGTGGTCTACGATCGGGGAGCGGAGAATACCGAATTGATGTCACGGGCTCCGAGCCGGACACCGTATCTGTTCGAGGAGGAGACCGGGCATATCTACCCGATGGACGCCCGGACGGGAGACGCCATCATCACCTCGCCGGAATCGTCTGAGGATCGGCCGCCAGATTAGGGGAGCGAGTCCAGCCCCCAAGTCCGATACAGGGAATCGACGGACACCGGATGGAACCGCAATGGTGAGGCGACTCCGGTGTCGTCCGGCTTCAAGAGGAAGACGGCGCGGTCGGGATACGCGGCGAACAGCAGCGTGTCCCTAGCGTGGAGGTCGCGGGCAAAGACGTTGTTGTTCCGCTCGGCGTTGATCAGGGGTGAGTACAGGGTAAATCCGGCCCGGTCGTCCTGAATCCTCTGCCGGCACCGGTCGGAGTAGAAGCTCCCGGGGAGGTACCGTTCGGTGTAATCTGGAGAGTGGGGCGACTCGACGACTCTGGCCGAGTCGACCAGAAGGGGTTGCAACCCGGCGGACGCCTCCTCGGCGGACAGACCGGCGGCCTCGAGTGCCAACACCTGCTCGTACAGGATGCAGCTGTCGATGTTGCGATAAAGCCATTCGGCCTCGCTCCGCCCGATATCCCGCGCCCACAGCAGGGCCAGGATTTGCGCCCCCCAGCTCTCGCGCACCAGGACGAGCGCGTCATGCACTCCCGCGCGTACGGCGGCCGCATCAGCATCCCAACGCATCGTCAACATTCCGTGGGAATATTGGCTCCCACGGATGGGTCCAGTTACGGCCACAACGACCACTGCGCTGACGGCGTAGCCGTAGACGGCCGCTCGATAGGACAGCGTATCTCCGAAACGATCCCGCAGAATTCCCGGGAGTCTTGCCGTCCACAGCACCAGGACCGGGATCAGCGGGTACATGAACCGGGGCCCGAGATAGAACCCGTCGTGCCAATAGGCGAAGTAGAGGCCGACGAGGAGGCTGCCACTCACCAACAGGTAACGGTCGAACGGACGAAACGTCTTGCTCAACAGCAATGCCAGCGCGGCGGGCACCAGCGACGGGAGCGGACTTTCGAACAAATAGGTCTGCAACCGCAGGAAATAGAGATTAACCAGTTCCACTCCCCGCACGGGCGTGTGGACGCCTCCCCATGGGGCGGCATGAAAACCCAGGCCTTGGGTGTCACCCCACAGGAGGTTGTACCCGAACAGGAGCGGGTGTCCCGTGGTGTGGAGGTTTACCCACAGCAGAGCCGCAACGGGCGCGACGATGGCTACTCCCGAAATCAGGAGTTCGGGCCAGCGCCCGGGCCGGCGAACGGTTCGCCACAACATCCACGCCCCGGCCGGGAATCCAACCGCCAGGGCGTCCACCGGGCGGATAGTGGCTGCGACGCCGAGCGCGAGCCCCAGGCCGAGAGCTGGCATCACGGCGCGGGACCGCGAATCGGTGACGACGGCCAGGCAGCCCATGGCCACCGTGAGCCACAACAGGCCCGTCACGTGGTTCATGTGCGATGCCGCCATGAACACGGTGAAGGGCGCAAACGCCATCAGGAGCGTGGCGCCCAGCCGGACACCGGCCGACCCGTCCAGTCGTTGGATCAGCCAGCCAAAGGCGAGGACCGTCAAGCCGGCACTGACCGGTCCGACGATCCATTCGGCACCGAACAGGCTTCCGGCGGCGAGCATCGCGGGTCCCCCAGCCGGGAACTGGCTGTAGGCCCGACCGCCGGCGTCGATCACATGCATCCCAGAGAAAAACTCGGGGTAGGCGAAGGCCTCGCGACTGAGAGCGCCGGTGGCGAACGTGCGAGCCTGGAAGACCTGGACGATCTCGTCTATTAGGAGAGGCTTGCCATCGAACACCGTGATGGCCAGGAGCAGGTACAGGACCGTGCTCGAGGCGCTGATGGTGATCGTGACCGTCAGGGGATGTCGATCATACCATGCGAGAACGGGCGTGAGGGTGCCGGAACGCCACAGGGCCGGCATACGCCGCGACAGGATGGCCAACACCACCGCGATGCCCACGACGATCATGCTTCCGGTGGCCCAGTCCTCGAGGACGATGGCGTACCACTCTGCCTCGTGACCTTCGGGAATCCAGTTCGTTAAGGGGAGGAATCCGAACACAACGATGAGCGCCGACAGCAGCACAGCGAACGCGCGGTCGGCCGAACGGAGCATTGAGGCTAGCGGCCCCGAGGAGGGAAAAGGTTGTAGCGAAGAATGTGGACGAAGGCCGCCATCCCGTCCTTCCAACCGATCTTCTTTCCTTCTTCGTAGGTTCGGCCGGAATAGGAAATGGGGATTTCCCAGACGCGCGCTTTGGCCTGCGCCAGCCGGGCGGTCACCTCGGGTTCGAAACCGAAGCGGTTGCTGGTAAGGACCAGTGATTTCAGGAGGGGAGCACGCACCATCTTGTAGCATGTCTCCATGTCGGTGAGGTTCAAGTCGGTCAGCATGTTCGACAGCGTCGTCAGCAACCTGTTGCCCACCGAGTGCCAGTAATAGAGTACCCGGCCACCCCCGCCAAGAAAGCGTGACCCAAACACCGCGTCGGCCTTGTCCTCAAGGATGGGGCTGAGCAGTCGGCCAAAATCATGTGGGTCGTATTCGAGGTCGGCATCCTGCACTACGATAACATCACCGGTCGCCTTTTCGATTCCGCTTCGAAGTGCAGCGCCCTTTCCCCGATTGATCT
>JAZFYL010000220.1:0-5904 GCA_036443495.1 Gemmatimonadales bacterium
CTGGTAAGCGTCGTCGAGCACGACAACCTGGGCCCCGGCCGCGAGAGCCTGTTCGGCGCCGGAGAGCCGATCAGGATCGGCCACCACTCGCGCGCTGGGGACCGAGTGCTTGTGGACCATGGTTTCGTCGCCACCGTAGCCCCTCAGGACGATGCCGGGAATGAGCCCCTTGGCGGCATAGTAGCGTGCGATCCAGATTGCGATGGGGGTCTTCCCGGAGCCGCCCACGGTGAGGTTGCCGACCGCGACTGATGGCAGCGGGAGGGGGCGCGACGGCAGCCAGCCGCGCCGATAGGCGGTGGTGCGGATCGACATTCCCATATGCCACAGCCCCGAGGCCGGGAGCAGCGCCAGGCGCGCCGCGCGGGCGTCGATCCTGTCGCTGGTCCACAACCATCGGATGATCCGGTGGCTGTCGCTACGTCTTCGTCGTGCCATTTCCCTCACTCACCAAAGCGTCCAGGCTCGCCGTTGCTCTGGTCACGCCGGCCTCCAAGGCCTCTCGGCCCGGGCCCACGGTAAACGGCTGGCCGTAAAATACACGAACGCGCGCAAAAGGCTTAGGGATGAGAAACCGGTCCCAGGAATTGAGTCGCCAAGCCCTATCGGCCTCGGCCCACAGGGGTATGATGATCCCATTGCCCCGCTGTGCCGCTGCCACGAACCCCGGCTTCATCTCCCGCCGCGGCCCCCTCGGCCCATCCGGGGTGAAGGCCACCGCGAATCCGGCCTCCAGCTCCCGAACGGCCCCGATGAGGGCCCGTGCGGCCCCCTTGGAGCTGGAACCACGAACGGAGCGGTATCCCAGTGCCTTGGCGAAATCCGCCAGGTACTGCCCGTCTCGGTTGTCGCTCACCACGATGGCCGCCTGAATGCCCCGGTGGTGCCACAGGAGCGGCAGAATCGTCTCGTGCCACAGCATGAAGACGCGCGGGTTCCCCGCTGCCCGAGCTTCGTCGAACCGCTCCTGGTGGACGGTCTCGATGCGCCAGGTCGACGCCAGGCCAACCACGAGAGGGCGCACCGTCAGGTCGACCAACTTGGGGGGGATATTCAGCGCCATGCCGGTACCAGTTCGAGCGCCAACTCGACGACCCGGTCCGCCGCGCCCGGCTGCCCCAGTCGGCTGCGCACGTCCGAAAGACCCTCGAGCTGGGCCTCTCTGGCGGGATCGCCAGGCGTCAGGAGCGGGCGGATCTCTTCCAGCAGACGCCGCTCGGTGAAGTTCTCCTGGAGCAGTTCGGGTACGATCTGCCGTTCCGCGATGAGGTTCACCAGGCTGACCCACCTGACGGTCATGACCCGCCGGGCCACGAAGGCTGTGAGGGCCGCGGTGCGGTAGGCGACCACCATCGGCGTTCCGGCGACCGCCGCCTGCAGCGTCGTGGTCCCGGATTTGGCGAGGGCGGCATCGGCTGCCGCCAGCACTCGAACCGGTTGGCCGTGGATCACCTCCACGGGCCCCGGATCCGGGTACATACCGTCTTCGGTGGCCCCGACGAGTACCCGCCGGCAGAGCCCCTCCTCGAGCAACTGGATACTGGCGCGACGGAACAGCGGCCAGTGGGCCCTGATCTCCTGGGGCCGGCTGCCGGGAAAGAGGGCGAGGACCCGGTCGTCGTGGTCGATCGCCAGCGTGCGGCGGGCCTCTTGATGACTGGGCCAGGGATCCCCATCGAGCAGGGGATGGCCGACGAAGCTGGTGGCCAACCCCAGGCGATTGAAGAATCCTTCCTCGAAGGGCAGGATGACGGCCATATGGTCGATAGCCTTGGCAAAGCGCTTCGCCCGGCCCGGCCCCCAGGCCCACAGTTGTGGGGCGATGTAGTACAACACGGGTATGCCCGCAGCCGTGGCCGCAAGTGACAGCCGCAAATTGAAGCCGGGGTAGTCTATCGGAATGACCAACTGATAGGTCTGGTCTCGGAGAGCCCGCCGGAGGGTGTAGTACAATCTCACGTGGGCGGGGATCTTTTCCACGATTTCGACTAGACCCAAGGCTCCCAGCGCTTCAATGGGGCACAGAATGTTCGCGCCGGCAGCCGCCATGAGCGGTCCCCCGACGGCGTCGACGCGAGCCGCTGGGAACCGTTCTCTGAAGGCCCTGACCACTTCGGCACCATGCAGGTCCCCGGAGGGCTCTCCCGCCGAAACCAGGATGCTCGGTGACGGGTCCGGCTCCATCAGCCGGGAGCTGGCCCGATCGGGGCTTGCTGGACCGATTCCGTCACCTTGAGGGCAAGCGCGAGCGCCCGGCGGCCTTCGCGTCCGGTGATCACGGCTTCCCGCTCACCCTGCACCGCATGGATGAAGCTGATCAATTCAAGCTGCAGGGCATCGGCTTCGGGGGCTACCAGCGGGATCACGTCGATGATGTCCTGCAGGTTGTCGCTGATGCCGGGCCGCCAGCCAGGCTTGAGGCGCATGAAGACGCCGGTGCCGGCCGCCATGTCGAGGGACATGTACCCGGTCGGCTGGACGAGCCGCAGCCGGCGAACCCGGTCGCGCGCCAGGCGGGAGGCGGTAGCCAGGGCCACCGCGCCATTGTCGAATTCCACGCGCGCATTGGCCATGTCGAGATGGGGGGAGAGCACCGCGACCCCGCTGGCACGGATATCGATCGCCTTGGCTCCGCCCGTGAGATGGAGCATCAAGTCCAGGTCGTGGATCATGAGATCGAGGACCACGGCGACGTCAGTGCCGCGTGGCTGGAACGGCGCGACGCGATGCCCCTCCAGGTACATGGGGCCGTCGAGATAAGGTTCCGCCGCTCGCAGCGACCGGTTGAACCTCTCGATGTGGCCAACTTGGAGCTGGACACCGGCCTTGTCGGCCGCTTCGACGAGCTGGTCCGCCTCTTCGAGGGTTCCCGCCAGTGGCTTTTCCATCAGGACCGGGATCCCTCGGCTCAACGCTTCCATGCCGACCGACAGATGGTCGATCGTGGGAACCGCAATCGACACCGCTCGGACCCGATTCAGCAAGTCGTCCAGCGAGGCACAGGCGATGGTGCCCACCTCGTCCGCGACGGTATTGGCGGTGGCGCTGTCGATGTCGTAGATGCCGACCAGGTCGGCCTCTTCGATCGCGGCCAGATGGCGGGCGTGATGGCGCCCGAGTGCCCCGACCCCGACCACGCCGATGGGCAGTTTGCCGGTCATGCCGTTACCCCCCGTCCTGAGGATTCCACGAAATCGAGGAAATGCTTGACCTCGTCCAGCATGGGTAGCTCGGCTCTGGCCCGGGCGACCGCCTGGGTAAGGTTGAGTTTGGAGTTGAACACCAGGCGATAGGCTCGCTTGAGCGCTTGCACCGTTTCGGAGGAAAACCCGGCGCGTTGCAGCCCCACAGAGTTGAGGCCGTAGAGTTTGCGTTCGAGCGCTTTGGTATAGGGCGGGATGTCCTGGAGGACCCCGGCCCCACCGGCGATGAACGCGTATGACCCGATGGTGCAGAATTGATGGATCACCACCAGTCCGCTGATAACCACATGATCCTGAATGGTAACGTGCCCCGCCATCTGGGTTCCGTTGGCGATGATCACATGGTCGTACAGCACGCAATCGTGAGCGACGTGAACATAGGTCATCAGAAAGCAGTCTTCACCGACGACGGTCTCCCCCGTGGCCTCGGTGCCGCGATTGACGGTGGCGTATTCCCGGATGATGGTCCGGTCGCCAACGCGGACCACGGACCCCTCGCCCCGGTATTTGAGATCCTGGGGGTCGCCGCCGATGACGGCTCCCTGGCCGATGCGCACTTCACTTCCGAGAGTCACGTCACGCTCGAGGGTGGCGTGCGGGCCGATGCTGGTGTGGTCTCCCACGACAACGTTGGGCCCGATGATCGCGAACGGCCCGATCGCCACCCCCTCGCCCAGCTCGGCGGCCGAGTCTATGATCGCGGTGGGGTGTACGGTGGTGGTCACCGGTCCATGACCCGAGCCATCATGACGGCCTCAGCCACGAGTTTTCCGTCGACATAGGCATGCCCCTGCACCGAGGCGGTAGCACCGCGGAACTTCAGCATCTCCAGTTCGAAGCGCAGTTGGTCTCCGGGGACCACCGGCCGGCGGAACTTCACGTCGTTGAGGGACATGAAGTACACCACCTTCTCCTTGGGGTCGGTGATGTTGTACATCAAGAGCATGCCCCCGACCTGGGCCATGGCCTCGATGATCAGCACTCCGGGCATTATGGGATGACCCGGAAAATGGCCCTGGAAAAACGGCTCGTTGATAGTGACGTTCTTGATGCCGACGCACCGGCGGCCCTCCTCGACCTCTATGATGCGGTCGACCAGCAGGAACGGGAAACGGTGTGGCAGGATTTCGAAGATCTGGCCGACGTCGAGGGCATAGGCCCCTCGGCGTTCCGCGGTGCGGGCAATGGCCAGGGCCAAGGCGATGTTGCCCCGGTGACTCGGCTTGGTGGCCACGATATGGGCTTCCACGCGGCCGCCGATGAGGGCCAGGTCCCCCAACATGTCCCCCACCTTGTGGCGCACGAATTCGTCCGGCCAGCGGAGTTCCGTGTCCACGATCCCCTCGTCATCGAGGACGATCGCGTTGGCGGTCGACGCTCCTTTGATCAGGCCCTTGGCCCGGAGGTCTTCCACTTCGGCCAGGAATCCGAAGGTCCGTGACGGTGCTAGCTCGCGAGCGAAAGTGTCACCGTCGATGCTGAAAGATCCGACTTGTGTGCCGATGAGGGGATGGGAGAAATCGATGGAGGCCGTGAGGCGCAGCTCGCCGGCAGGGGCCACCACGTAACTCGAATCACCCTCTTTCACCTGGATCGGAGCGTTGATCTTGTAGACGACCGGATCTCCGTCGTGCTCGACCGGACCGGCCTCGTGCAGGAGGTCGAAGAAGGGCTGGAACGACCCGTCGATGATGGGCGGCTCGGGGCCGTTCAACTCCAGCATGATGTCATCCAACTGATGGGCCGCAACGGCGGCCAGCAGGTGCTCCACGGTATGGATGGTCAGGTCGCCCCGACCTATGGCGGTGTGCCGATCGGTGACTTCGACTTCGTGGATGCGGGCCGGAATCTCCGGGGCCCCTTCCAGGTCGGTGCGGCGGAAGACGATCCCGGATCCGCTGGCGGCCGGCCGGCAGACGAGGGTGGTTTCGGCACCGGTGTGGAGCCCCGTGCCGTCGAGCGACACCGTGCGGGAAATCGTCCGTCTAGCCATCCTGTCGCGACTCCTTCACGAGCGCCTCCAGTTCGTTGACCAACTTGCCCAACCGCATCATGGCGGCGTGCCCGCGTAACTGCTCGCGATGGGGGCGGGCCGGGTAGCCGCTGTAGTTCGCCCCGGCCGGCACGTTGCCGGTCACCCCGCCCTGCGCGCCGATGCGGGCCCCATCGCCAATCCTCATATGGCCGCCAACGCCGACCTGGCCCCCCAGCATTACCTGGTCGCCGATACGGGCACTACCCGAGATCCCAGCCTCAGCGGCAATGAAGCAGAACTTTCCGATCCGGACGTTGTGGGCCACCATGACCAGATTGTCGATCTTGGTTCCCTGGCCGATGACCGTGTCGTCCAGGCTCCCCCGGTCGATGCAGGTGTTGGAGCCAATCTCCACGTCGTCCTCGATGACGCAACGGCCCAGGTGCGGCAACCGATGGGGTCCGGTCTCGTCCGTATGGAAGCCGAACCCTACGCCCCCCAGCACCGCTCCGGCCTGCACCACGACCCGGCTTCCGATTTCGGTGCCCTGGTGGCACACCACATGGGCGCCCATGTCGACATCCTCGCCAAGGGTAACGCCGTCCTCGAGGATGACACCAGGGCCAAGGCGCGAGCGGTCCCCCAGGCGGACATCGCGCCCCAGCACGCAGTTGGGACCAATGGCCACGTCTGTTCCGAGTGTCACGCCCGAGCCGAGGACCGCCG
>JAZFYL010000221.1:0-2511 GCA_036443495.1 Gemmatimonadales bacterium
CGCCCGACCCCACGAGTCCGATCTGCTCGTGACCGTCTCCAATCGATCCGCCGGCGCCGAGAGTGCCACCATCCGGGCCGCCTTGATCGGAGGCGTCTACCGGGCCACCATCAAGGGGGGCGGGAGCGCGGAACAGCGGGTGGCGCTGACCTTGCCGGATTGGGGCCGGGACTTGGAGATCGACGTCGAGATGGACAGGTCGGCGTGGAATCGTTTTACTGACTTTGGGCTCACGGTATTGGATACGATCGGGCGCATCGTGGCGGACGCCCCGCTCAATTACGCCACCGGGAGACTGCGACTCAAGCTGGAAGACGGCCACGCCGGGTTGCCGATCCAGGTGGCTTTGCTACCCGGTTTGGCCGACGCGGACGACGAGCGGTCGTGGACGGTTTCGCTCCGCGTGCGGCTGTATGCGAGGAGCGCCATGCCCCTCGAGCCGACAGACCCGAATGATGCGGGTGCGGCGCGGGTACCGGCTGGCGGATCCCGCACGATCGGGTTCCGAATGATCGACTCGCCATGGGCCTTGGGCGAGGGCTTCGTGCCACTCGGCCTTGTCATGGCGGAAACTAAAGGACCAACCTGGACTATGCGGGTGGCGCTGGCGCCACCGGCCGGAACGCCATGACCAAGACAATCCGTATCGCTTCGGGCCAGGGATTCTGGGGCGACTGGCTGGAGGCTCCGATCCGGCAGGCGCGCGGCGGGCCCATCGACTACCTGATGATGGACTACCTCGCCGAGGTGACGATGTCCATCATGCAGAAACAGAAGTCGCGCGATGCGTCACGCGGGTTCGCCCGGGATTTCGTGCCCCTGATGAAACGCCTGCTCCCGGAGCTGGTGGAGCGCGGCTTCAAGATCACCACCAACGCCGGCGGAGTGAATCCTCGTGGATGTTCCGAAGCGGTGATCGAAGTGGCCCGCGAACTCTCTCTCCCGCGGTCGGTTCGGATCGGGTTGGTCACCGGCGACGATATCCTAGGCCGGCTCGATGAACTCCTGGCCCGAGGCCATCGGCTGAAAAATCTCGATACCGGCCGGCCGCTCAGTGACGTTCGTGACCAGGTCGTGTCTGCCAACGCGTACTTGGGGATGCAGCCCATGGTGGAGGCCTTGGCCGGCGGGGCTGATGTCGTGATCACCGGTCGAGTGACCGACACCGGCTTGACCTTGGCGCCGATGTTCCACGAGTTCGGCTGGGATCCGGACGATTGGGACAAGGTGGCGGCTGGGACGGTTGCCGGTCATATCCTCGAATGCGGTGCCCAGGCTTCGGGGGGTAATCTGCTATACGGGTGGCAGTCGGTGCGGGGCATGGCAAATCCGGGGTTCCCCATCGCGGAAGCCTCTTCCGACGGAAGCTTCGTCATTACCAAACATCCCCGAACCGGCGGCATTGTCTCGATTCAGTCGGTGACGGAACAACTCGTCTACGAGATGGGTGATCCACACAACTACATCACCCCCGACGGCGTGGCCGACTTCACCACGATCGAACTGGCCCCCGCGGGCCGGAACCGGGTGCGCGTCTCCGGCATCGAGGGGATGCCCCGGACCGATATGCTGAAGGTGTCTATCGCCTATTTTTACGGTTACAAGGCGATCGGCAGCCTGGTGTATTCCTGGCCGGATGCCTACGCCAAGGCCCGGAAGGCGGACAAGATCCTGAGGCGCCGCCTCAAGGACCTCGGGCTCGAGTTCGAACAAATCCTCACCGAGTTCGTCGGTGTCGACGCCACCCATGGGAAACTGGCTGGGGAGCCGGACCCGGAGATCGCCGAGGTCGAGTTGCGTATCGGGGTCCGCGCCCGCGAGCGTGACCCGGTGGATCGGTTCACTCGTGAGATCGCCCCGCTGGTGCTGACGGGTCCGCCCAGCGTCACGGGATTTGCGGGTGGGCGCCCGGCGGTCCAGGAGATCGTGGCCTATTGGCCGGCTCTGATCGACCGGACGGAAATCGAACCGCATGTCAAAGTGGAGTGGATCGATGCGTGAGTGCGTAGTGCGTAGTGCGCAGTGCGCAGGTAACACCGGGGTCCTGGGCCGGCCAACGGCTCGCCGAACCCGGGCCCGTCGCTTGCCAAGGAGCGGGCTTGAATCGTTGGCCTCCTCACAGTGCACTACTCACTACTCACTACGCACTACGCACTACGCACTCCCAGCGGATTGACTCATGCCGACCACGACTCCCATCCAGCTCCGCTTCCTCGCCCACGCGCGGTCCGGCGACAAGGGCGACACTGCCAACGTCGGGCTCATCGCCCTGGAGCCCGAGTACTACCCGATTCTCGCCAAGGCAGTAACCGTTCCGCGGGTGCGCAAACACTTCCGCGGCATGGTCTCGGGGGTTGAACGCTTCGAGCTGCCCAACCTGAACGCGCTCAACTTCCTGCTTCATGGCGCGCTCGACGGCGGCGGGACGTTGTCGCTCAAGACCGACGCCCAGGGCAAGGTCTACTCGACCGCTCTATTGCGCATGAAGATTCCGGTGCCGGTTTCGATTGC
>JAZFYL010000222.1:0-2393 GCA_036443495.1 Gemmatimonadales bacterium
CGAACTCCAGCAGGAGATCGATCAGGTCCAGCACGTTGATGTTGCCGTCGCCGTTGACGTCCTGGCCCGTATCGCAGGGCGGGTCGTCGGGCAGGCCGAAGCAGAGCAGCAGATCGATCAGGTCCAGCACGTTGACGGTGCCGTCGCCGTTGACGTCCTGGCCCGTATCGCAGGGCGGGGTGTCGGGTAGCCCGAAGCAGAGCAGCAGATCGATAAGGTCCAGCACGTTGACGGTGCCGTCGCCGTTGACGTCCTCCGGGCAGGGTACGGGGACCGTGCCGCTCTGGGTGGCGTTGTTCGTCCAGACAGACGGTCCCGCAGTGACGGCGTAATCATTCTCGTTCAACGTGCTCAGCGCGCTGCACGCGCCCTGGAATCGCAGCGCCTGCTGACTCGTCGACGGCAGCGCGTTGGGCCACACGCCGAAGTCGCCCGGACTCGGGCAGAGCGAGTCGTCGTTGATGCAGCTTCCGTCGGTGGGTCCGGTGTAGCTCGCGCCGCCCCAGCTCAGCCGCCAGAACACGGCCGTGCCGGAGTTGTTCTCGAAGGTCAGGCTGCCGGCGGCCAAGTAGCTGGCCGGGATCAGGCTCGCCATCGTGAAATCGGACGTGATGCTCGGATCGAGCCCGAAGTTCGCGCTGGTGATGAGGACCCGACGCCCGCACGCGCTGAACGCCATATCCGAGGCGAAGTCGATGACGGTCACCGGGTTCCGACCCTGAGCGTCAAAGACCCGCATCCGAGCCGCCGAGACAAAGTTCTGGAAGGACGACCTCATACGCAACTGGATCGCCTGCTTGGTCGTGTCGCCATCGACGCCGCCGATCACCTGCTCGATCTGCATGAGGTCGAACACCGCGTGGGCGGAGCTGCACATCAGGCCGGCGATCGCCAGCATCCCCACACACAACAAGCTTGACGTCTTCATGGGAATCCACCTTCCTTTGGGCTAGTCTAGGGGCACGCCGCTCCGAACGCCAGGCCAAGGCGCCCGAAAGAGAGAAGCTGCACAACGGTTCAAAGGTGGATGATCCTCACCAGTTCAGTCGGCTCCGCTCTTCGTACGGTCTTGAGTCTGCTGTTGCGGTAATCGGAGCCGCGGCAGGGGCGTTATGGGAACGGCACGAATGACCGTCGGGGATGACGCCGCCCTGTTCCAAATCTCAGCCTGATGGCAACTCGGGCATCTACAACCGATAGACACGGTCTGTGGATTGCGTTTGATCGGCCGAGTGCGGGGCTTCTGGCACGGGCATCACACCGCTGAGGCCGCATCGGGGCACGTCAGGGGACCTCCACCAGCCGCTCGACCACGCCGGTGGTCCCGGAGGGTGCCAGGGCGACCGAACCGCATACATAGATCTCACCGTCCTCATCCTCGCCGAAGCCTTTGAGGAAGAGCCCGTAGGGGACGTCGTTGGCCCCAATGATGAGCCGCCGGATCTCGAAGTTGCCCGGCGCAGTTTCCTCCAGGAAATAGAGCGTCCCGGACGGCACGACGAACTGCTGGGCGAAATCGCCGAAGACGTACTTGCCCACTAGTCCGGGAGAGGCCGAGCCGCGATACACGAATCCGCCGATGACCGTGATCCCCCCCTCGGGAATGAACCCGCTGCCGGGATGGGAATACTCGACGATGGGGTCGATCAACGGCTCGCCCAGGCGGCCGGTGCCGGGGCAGTCGGCCGGCGGGTCCACCGGGTTGAACGGATCAAAGCAGTGGAAACCCTCCCTGATGACCCAGCCGTAGTTGCCGCCGTTGACGATGATGTTGACCTCCTCGAAGAGGTTCTGTCCCACGTCGCCAAGCCAGAGTGCACCGTCTCCCCCCGGACCGTCGTCGAAGGAGAACTTGTAGGGGTTGCGCAGTCCGTATGCGTAGATCTCATCCAGGCCATCAGTGCCGACGAACGGGTTGTCCGGCGGAATGCCATACGGCAGCGTCGCCCCACCGGCGCCCGCCGGTGCGGACCGGGCGGCGCGCTTCCCGCCGACCAATCCCCCAACGGCAAGGCCCTCGCCCTCACCACCACACGGGCCGATCGTATCACCGTGAGCCAGATGGGCCGGCAATGCAGACCGGGCGATGGTGATGGTGCGGGGATTCCCGAGGTTTCCGGGCGGGATGTGGCAGATCGTGATCGGGGCATCCACGTCGATGCGCAACATGGCCCCGAGCGGCGTTTCAATGTTCTGTCCGTGTCCGATCGGCCCGTGCGATGGCGGGTCGTCGGCCAGCCCGTCATGCGCTCCCCCGCCGTCGCCCAGGGAGAAGTAGAGTAACCCGTCCGGTCCGAAAGCGACCGTGCCGGCGTCGTGGTTGAATTGGGGCTCGTCGACGCGGAAGAGGATGATCTCGGAGTCGGGATCGGCGACATTGCTGATCATGGGGT
>JAZFYL010000223.1:0-3473 GCA_036443495.1 Gemmatimonadales bacterium
CGGTATCCGTTACATCGTGAAGGTGTCCGCCCGCGGCGCGGCGCTGGATTCCCCCCTTACGTTGGGCAGGGCGCACGCGGAGGTGGAGCAGGCCCTGGCCGACAGCGGGATAGACCACACGATTCTGCGGCCCGGGTCGTTCATGCAAAACGTGTTGGGCTCGGCGGACACGATCCGCGAGCGCGGAGAGTTCTACGGTTCATCCGGAGGCGGCAAGGATGCTCTCGTTGACGCCCGGGATATCGCCTCAGTCGCCTTTGCGACCCTCACCGCCGATGGGCACGCCGGGAAGATCTACACCCTCGTCGGACCGGACGCGCTCTCCAACGAGGACGTCACCGAGGTTCTCACCGGGACGCTGGGCAAGGATGTCCGTTATGTGGATCTGCCCGGGGAGGTGTACAAGGCCGGACTCATGGAGGCGGGGCTACCCGAGTGGTTGGCCGACGACCTCGTTACCGTTAACGCATTGGTGGCCCAGGGACATGGCGCCGAGTCGAACGGTGAAGTGACTCAGGTGACGGGAAAACCGGCCCGGACGTTTGCGGCGTTCGTGGCCGAGTACGCTGATGCGTTTCGGTAGGGTGGGCTGGTGGCTGGTGGCTAGTGGATGGTGGACGGTGGACAGTGGACGGTGGCTTGTGGCAGTTCGCTACCAGCCACGAGCCACTCGCTTACTCCAAGTCCCCCACGCCGCCCATGCCCGCCTCGTAGGACCAGGAAGTATTGGGGTCGACTTCCTTGATCCGGACCTCGGCTAGTTGATTGAGGAGTTCGGCCGGAATCACCCACAGCCTGGCGTCGTGGAAGAGGTCCAACTCGAAGGCCTGGATGGCGTCCTCGGACACGTCCAGCTTCACTTCGAGCACGGCATCGCCGGGCGGGCCCTCGATTTCCTTGAGAGGCCGGTCGGTGACCCACACACCGAAGATCTTGTCCTCGTCCCTGGCCCGGGATCCGCGGACGCCGAAGGTCCATTCCTCGTCCCGGAAGCCGTGGCGTACAGCCTCGGTCCCCTGGCCGATCGAGGTTCGGTGATACAAGACGAGTGGGGTCATGAGGTGCCCCCATGGTTGCAAGCGAGTTGTTCTTCCCCTCTTCCGAAGGATGCACTAAGGTCCCGAAAATGGCCAGTCGTGAGGTGGGCCATACGCCGCCCGACCGTCGAGCGATAGCCGCAGGACATCAGCGGGCCTCCCTGGAGCGAACTGCCCAGTAAGTATCCCATGTCACCTGGCATCGATCCTTGAAGTAGGTGCTGGGGTGCGCCTCGTTTTTCAGCAAGTGGTGCAGGATCTCGTGCCGGACGACCAATTCGGAATGCATCCAATCGCCGGCCAGGACGATGGCGGACTCGGATGTGGAGCCAAACCACAAGCCCACCTTGTCGCCGGCGACGGTGGGGATCGATTGGCGACCGGGCACTACGTACCACGAGACGCCGGCGAAGTCCTTCGAGATTCCCGCGCATCGCTCTGTGGCGTCCCACCACTCCTGAAACGCCGTGGGGGGGAGGAACGGCACGGCGCCTTCGGGCAGCGGTAGCGGTGGGGCAGCGATACCGCAAAGGGCCACGACGATGGCACTCAGCCATACCGTATTTGCCAGTTTCCGTGTGCGCTGTCCCCGCATGAGGTCACCTGCCTGCATTTCGAGTCACCTTGAGCGGCAATGTGTGACGGTGATCACCTTTGTTGGGGATCATGCCCCACCCGAGTCGCTCACTAGTCTCAACGGAAGACTTTTCTTCATGGTTCCACTGTGTATAGGGCAGGAACCAGGCCACACCATGGCGCGTTTCTATGGGTATAGGTGGGATCGGCCACGGCCGCACGACAATCGTTAGGTGCGTCGATGGGAACTGGGAATGATTGCAGTCGGAGGGGTGGATCGCCGGTCAGAAGTCCGGCTGGAGAATTACTAGACCGTTGTTGACGTCGGATAGGTAGATGAGGCCGTTGTGGAGCTGGGGAGCCCAGGCGCAGGCGCTGCGACTAATGATATCGAAACACCCCCTCCGCGTCGTGCTCCAGCCCCTGTACTGGAGGATGGTGCGTCCTTGCAGATCGAGGCGTCCGGCGAGTGGGCCGGTGGCGTCTACGGCATAGAGACCGTCGCCGTACCACGCAAGCCAGAGGATGTCGCGGGCTTGGTCGACCCAAAAATTGTGGGGTGTGGCCGAGGTGTTGGGCGTGCGGAACTCCGCAACCAGCACCGGGTCGCGCATGTCGCTTACGTCGATCACGTGCATGAGCCCTGGTCGCCGGACCTCATCGCCGATCAAGACGTACTTTCGGGCGGACCAGTACCAGGCGTTGTGGACTTTCACACCAGGAATGACCAGCCGGCTTACCTCGACCGGGTTGGTGGGCGACCCGCCGACGATGCCGTTCCCCACATCGAGGATGATCAGGCCGGCATCCCAGTGCGAAACGAACGCCAGGCCGTCGCGCACATAGACGTCGTGCACAAAGCTCGTCCCTGCATGAAACTGGGCCACGGGAAAGGGGAGTACGGGGTTGGACACGTCCAGAACGTGGAGGCCGCCCTGGTTGTTCACGGCCAAGTAGAGGTAGCGGCCTTCGAACCAGGCGTTGTGCACCCCCTGCTCCAGACCGTGCACGAAACGCGTGATTACGACCGGATCTCCGGCAACCTGGAGATTGACCAGGCTGATGCCGTTCAAGCCATCACCCGATCCTTCATGCGTGATGACCGCCACTTTCCCGTCCGGGCGGAGCTTTATGTCATTGGTCAAACTGGCATCGACCGTCACCGCAGCGATCTGAACCGGCGCCGCGGGGTCGCTCACGTCCCACACGAGCATGTCGTTGCCGCGGTCGGGGCCTCGACTGAACGTACCGGTATAGGCATAGTTGCCGTGGACCCAGAGGTCGGTGTTCCAGGCACGTCCCTGGAAACCTCGGCCCACAACCGACATCGTGCCGCTCAAGCCGCGTTCCCGGATGGTGACGTCGAGGGTGTCGGCCAATGCACCGTGGGTGGCGATGAGTCGAGCCTCGCCGGGTTGGTATCCCACGAAGGCACCACCGGCCACGAATTCTCCGGCCCCGAACGGCTCTATGGAACGGATCAGGAGCGCCGGCTCGATGGCCAAGCCGTCATGGTCGAACGCGCGGATGGCCAGGACGGTCAGGTCGCCCTGCCGGATGGTGTTGGGCCGATCCTCGAAGGCGAGTGTGTCGGGAGGACCCGTGGGGCCCGACGGGTCTCCGCAGGAGGCCACGACCATGGCCCAGGCTATGATGAGCGGTCTACTTCGAAGCACGGATCCCCCTAACGGCTGCCTGGAGGGCACCCTAAGGAGACGATTCGATACCCGCGGCACTCACAGCCGGCGTTGTCGCTCTTGGCGCCTAGTGGTTTCCAAACTCCAGGGGCTCGAGCGACCCAAGGTATGCCCAAATAGCGCTCTTCTCGATGACGTTCATAGCCCGAGTCGAGGATACCGA
>JAZFYL010000224.1:0-13876 GCA_036443495.1 Gemmatimonadales bacterium
TGGGGGAAGCCGGATTCGACGACGCGTACACCTTCAGGTATTCGCTCCGGAAGGGCACGCCGGCCGAACGGATTCCAGGGCATGTGCCGGATGAGGTGGCACGTGATAGACTGGAGCGGCTGATCGGTGTGGTGCGCGATCTGGTGCGACGGAAGCATCTCGCCCGGATCGGATCAACCCATGAGATTCTGGTTGAGAAGATGGCGAAGCGCGGGGGGTTCATGTTGGGCCGGACGCGCACCAATTTCATGGTCCTGGTGAACCTGCCGGAATCGAGCGTGGGAGAGTATCACCAGGTGCAGCTTACCGGCACGACGGGATCGACGTTCATGGGGTCCGTCATGACCCCACAACTGGTGGTGTTATGAGTGATATCGTTCTCAATAACAAAGTCGAAGAACACGTGACCGAGGGGTACGACCGTCTCGTCGGCCATTTCCCGGGGTTTTGCGGCTGTCCCGTCTGCCGCGCCGATGTGCTCGTCTACGCCCTCAACCGGCTGCCCGCCAGGTACGTCGCGAGTACCGAGGGCCAGGTGGTGACAGAGCTCAATCTCGAGAAAGACCAATCGCGGGCCCCGATGGATGTCACCATGATGGACGGCTTCAAGAAAGTGGCGTCGGCGCCTCGGTGCGGCCGGGTAGAACCGCAACAGTTGTAGCCGGGACGCCGGCATGAGCCGGCGCCTCCCGGTAGTGTTCGTCCTGACGTTCGGGGCCGGCCTCTTGGTCGGCCTTTCGCGTTTCTTGGCACCGGGACTCGTCCTGACCGGCCTGGTCTTCCTGCTCACGAGGCGAATGCACCCGGCGATCGGGTTTCTGCTGGGGGCCGTGGCGCTCGGGTTGCTCTCCGGTGCGGCGGGGCAGGCCGGGGCATCGGTGAGCTGCAGCGCCCGGCTCCCGGCAGGCCGGCTAGAGCTGCTCATCGAACCCCTGGAACCGGTTGCGGCGGCGGGCGGCACGGTACGTCTGCGCCTTCCGGAGGTACCGTGTGTTGGATCAATCCGCGGCCGCTGGTCAGCAGGGGAAGTGCCGAAGGAGGCACGACTTCGGGTCGTGGCCAAGTGGATACCGAGGCGGGGCCCGTTCGAACGCCCTTCGGGCGTCCTGATAGTCGAGGAGGTGACCGGTCGGCTCCCGGGCAGATCGTTCTTGGTCGGTGTGCGAAAGTGGCTCGACGGGACGGTCGCAGAGCTGTACGGCTCACGAGCGGGCCTGGTCAACGCGCTGATCCTCAATCGCAAACAGGGGTTGGATTCCGATGTTCGGGACACCTTTGCCAAGGCCGGCGTGATTCACCTGCTGGCCATCTCCGGATTCCACGTGGGTGTCCTTACCCTGTGGGTCCTCATGGGAAGCCGCGCGACCGGGATGCGCCGGAGCACCGCCTCGGCGGTGGCATCAGTGGTGATACTCGCGTATGTGGCTCTGCTGGGGTGGCCGCCCGCGGCGACCAGGGCGGCCATTCTCGCCACGCTGCTCGCCTGGACCAGGACCGGGCAGCGCCGGGTTGCGACCGGACCGCTGGTTGCCTGCACGTGCCTGGTCTTGCTGGTCGCCGACCCGTGGTCTGTGACGGAATTCGGCGCCTGGCTTTCCGTCACGGCCTTGGCCGGCGTGATCACATTCGGCCGGTGGGGCGCCAGAGTTGGCGGCGGTGGCGTGGTCGTCCGCACGATCGCTGCTTCCGTCGGTGCCACCCTGTTGACAGCACCCATTACGGCAGCAGCCTTCGGCGTGGTGTCGCTGGTCGGGATCCCGCTCAACCTGGTCGCGATTCCCCTTACCGCTTTGGCTTTGCCTGCTGTCATGGCCAGCGTGATCGTATATCCTGTCTTCCAGCCGCTGGGTGTGGCCCTGGCGGCCAGCGGCGGGTTACTGTTGGAGATCTTGACGCGACTGGCGCATTGGGCCGCAGACGTCCCGGCGGGACACGTGGTGCAAGCTCAGGGAGTGTCCGCAGCGGTTCCGTGGGTGATGGCCCTGGCGATCGGACTATGGCTCATCGGACGGGGCAACACCCTGCGCGAGAGCTTCAGGCGGGCTTTGTGGACCGGCGCCGTGCTGCTGTGGGTGGCGGTGGCCTGGCCCCACGGTGCGATTGCCCCCGGCTCCGGCCTAGAATTACATTTTCTCGATGTGGGACAGGGGGACGGCGCCGCAATCCGCACTCCGGGCGGCTCATGGGTGTTGATCGACGGGGGCCCGCGCAATCCACGGTGGGACGCCGGACGCCAGGTGGTGGTCCCGTTCCTGAAGCGACACGGAGTGCGGCGCCTCGAGGCCGTCGTGGTCTCCCACGCCGACGCCGACCATCTGGGCGGCCTTGCCACCGTGCTGCGGGACATTCCCACGGCGCTCGTTCTGGAGCCTGGTGGGTCTGCCCGATCCGAATTGTATGTGGCGTTCCTGGACGAGGTAGCGGCGGCAGGTATCCGGTGGAGACGCGGCCGGGCAGGCGACCGGTTCGTGATCGACGACGTCGAGTTCACCCTGCTGCACCCGGACACTGTGTGGGCAGGTTGGGGCGAGGGATTGAACGAGAACTCCATCGTCTTGTTGGTCAAGTACGGCGACTTCGAAGCGTTATTCAGCGGGGACATCGGGTTCCCCGCGGAACAGCATCTGCGTGGAGGCGTGGGCTCGATCGAGGTGCTAAAAGTTGGCCACCACGGCTCGGATGGATCGACCGGGATCGAGTGGCTCGAGGAACTGTCGCCCGTGGTATCCGTGGTGAGCGTAGGGACCAACCGGTACGGCCACCCGACGGCCGGCGCTCTCGATCGACTCCGCGCGCAGGGTTCGAGCGTGTGGCGCACCGACGAGCTGGGACACATCACGATTCGTACCGATGGCCACCAGGTGACCGTGTCGGCCCGGGGCCGCGAGGAAACACTGCTGGCGTCGACCCAAGAATGACGAGCTACACCCATACCCTCCCACCGGAGAACGGCAGGTGCAACTAGACAACGGTGTTACGACGATCGAGCGGTTCATCCTGGAGCAAGAGCGTGGGTTTCCGGAGGCCACAGGGGAACTCTCCAATCTGCTGTACGATCTGTGCCTTGCGGCGAAAGTGATCGCCGCCGCCATCCGGCGGGCCGGTCTCGTCGATATTCTGGGGTCAGCCCATCGGACGAACGTCCAGGGGGAAGAACAACAAAAGCTGGACGTGTTCGCCAACGAAGCCATCAAGAACGCCATGGGCCATACGGGACTGGTAGCGGTGATGGCCTCAGAGGAAGACGAGGGGCCGATCCCCATTCCGCCGGATTGGCCCATCGGGAAGTACACCGTACTGTTCGACCCGCTGGACGGCTCGTCGAACATCGACTGCAATTCGTCGGTAGGTACCATTTTCAGCATTTATCGACGTGTTTCTGCCGAAGGGCAGGGAACGCTCGAGGATCTGTTGCAGCCGGGTGTCAATCAGGTTGCGGCAGGATACATGATGTACGGGTCGAGTACCATGTTGGTGTACACGACCGGGCAGGGGGTCCACGGCTTCACCCTCGATCCGACGATCGGCGAGTTCGTTCTGTCCCATGCATCTATCGAGATCCCGCGCGTGGGCAAGTATTACAGCGTCAACGAGAGCAATTTCGCGCGCTGGGATCGGGGTGTACAGATGGCAGTGCGCGGCTTCCACGGTGACTTGCCCGATCGGATCGCGGGGAAGAACAGCCGCTATATCGGATCGTTCGTGGCGGACTTCCACCGCAATCTCGTCAACGGCGGCATCTTCATGTATCCCGCCGACACCAAGAACCGGAACGGCAAGCTACGGCTGCTCTACGAAGCGAGCCCCATGGCTTTTATCGTGGAGCAAGCCGGTGGTGGAGCCACCGATGGGAGGGGACGCATCTTGGAGATCGTCCCCGAATCGCTGCATCAGCGCACGCCACTGGTCATTGGCTCGCGCGAAGACGTCGACTTCGTGAGTGAGATCCTGAGCGAGGTCGAGGAGTGACGCAGCCATCCGAGAACGAGGGACCGAAGGTCGTTTACGGTCCCGGCGATTGGCGCGGGAGTCCGGCCCGTGACTTGGGCGACCCGGGCAGCTTTCCCTTCACCCGTGGTGTGTACCCGACCATGTACACCTCGCGGCCCTGGACCATGCGACAGTACGCCGGTTTCGGCACCGCGGAAGAAACCAACGAGCGGTTCCGCAGTCTGTTGTCTGCTGGCCAATCGGGATTGTCCACGGCGTTTGATCTCCCAACCCAGATGGGGCTGGATTCCGACAACCAGCTGGCCATCGGCGAAGTGGGCCGGGTCGGTGTTGCCATCGACACCGTGGATGACCTCGCGATCCTGTTTCGCGGCATTCCGCTGAACCGCGTATCGACGTCGATGACAATCAACGCCACCGCCGCGATCCTCCTGGCCATGTACGTCGTGGTGGGGGAAGAGCAGGGCGTCCCGCGAGACGCACTTACCGGTACCATCCAGAACGATGTTCTCAAGGAGTATATCGCCCGCGGCACCTATATCTATCCGGTCGAGCCGTCCTTGCGGTTGGTCACCGACGTATTCCGTTTCGTTGCCGAAGAGGGCATGCGGTTCAACCCCATTTCCATCAGCGGATACCACATCAGGGAAGCGGGGTCCACGGCTGCCCAAGAGGTTGGCTTCACCCTCTCCAACGCCCTCGAGTACGTCCGCCGGGCCATCCAGGCCGGCATTCCCCTCGAAGGATTCGGTCCCCGGCTCTCGTTCTTCTTCGCGGCGCACAACGATCTGTTTGAGGAGGCCGCCAAATTCCGAGCGGCCCGTCGACTCTGGGCGCGACTGGCCCGACGCCGATTCGGGGCGGATGACAAAACAGCCCGGCTCCGGTTCCACACCCAGACGGGTGGCGTTACGCTGCAGGCACAACAACCGCTGAACAACGTCGTCCGTGTCGCGATTCAGGGCTTATCCGCGGTCCTCGGTGGTACGCAATCCCTACACACCAACGGATACGACGAGGCCTTGTCACTCCCCACGGCCGATGCCGCCACCCTGGCGCTTCGGACCCAACAGATTCTTGCCTGGGAATCGGGCGTCACGGACACCGTCGACCCGCTTGCAGGGAGCTATTACGTAGAACACCTCACCGACACCATCGAGCAGGAGGCCCGGTCTCTCATCGAGGAGGTGGACGAATTGGGAGGATCCGTGGCAGCCATCGAGCGCGGGTTCTTTCAGGAAGCCATCGCCCGCAGCGCCTACGAACAGCAACAACAGTTGGAATCGGGCGAAACAGTGGTGGTCGGGCTCAACCGATTCACCGACGACTCACCCCCACCCCGGATCGAGACTCCTGATTTTCATGACCTCGCCGAGCGTCAGCGGGCTCGACTGGCGACGACCAAAGCGGGCCGGAACGCGGCTCGGGTAGTGGACGCCCTGGGTGGCCTCCGGGGGGCGGCCGAAAGGCAGACACCCCTCATGCCGTTCATCATCGAGGCGGTCCGAGCCCGCGCCACGATCGGGGAAATCAGCGACGTCTTCCGGGTATCCTGGGGGATCTACCGCGCGACTTGAGCTGGGCCCGGTCATTCATTCTGGACGTGGCGCTCCAGCAACCACCAGACATTTGGGTCCACGACCACCTGGGTTGGCTGGGCCGGGATGTCGGAGACAACCAGTTTCGTCTCCGGTCCCGCAACGTCCACCGACACGATGCGGTCATCGATGGAAATCTCCAGTCCGGGAAAGCGGAAGTAGCCGGAACTCTGTTGTTGGGTAACGCTGAGCGTCAGTTCCCGCGCTGCCGCATCGTGGGTCCATCCTACGAACAGGCGGGCGTATCCCGGCTGGCGCAGGGTCTGGTCGAAGAACCAGCGGAGGTCTTGACCCGAAGCCTCTTCCATGACTGCGATGAAATCGTCGGTCACCGCCGTCTCGTGACGATAGCGGTCGTAGAACGAACGCAACCCGCCGAAGAACGCCGAATCCCCCACCAGCCCACGGAGGCTGTGCAGGGTCCACGCCCCTTTCTGATAGGTATTGGTGTTCAGCAGGCTGAGCAGGTTCGCCGGGAGCGTATCCGCGAGGATGGCGTTTACCGAATTCAGTGACGATACGACCCGGGCCCGTGACAAATCCATCGATTCGTAGAAGGCTTCCGGCCCGTCCGCGTGTCCCAGCCACAGGGCCGCCAGGTAGGTGGCGAATCCTTCCGAGAGCCAGAGATGGTTCCAGTCTCTGGGGGTTACCGCGTCACCGAACCATTGGTGGGCCGTTTCATGCGCAACCGTTTCCTCAGAGAGCCGGCGCTCGCCGTAGGCAGCGGCACTGTAGAAAATGGCCGTCGCGTTCTCCATCCCCCCGAAGATGGTGGTCGATTGTACATGGGTGAGCCGTTCGTAGGGGAAGGGACCGAGTAACGCACTGAAGAAGTCCACCATGTCGCCGGCCCGCCGAAACGGGCCGTCAATGGCATAGGAAGAGTCCGGCGGGAACGTCCACACCTGCAGGGGTACGCACTGCACGGCACAGCCAGCCGGTGGCAGCGGAGTCACACTGAACCGCGTCGCGCCGACCACCATGGTGTACACCGGAATGGGAGACGACTCGCGGTAGGTCCAAACCAGACGGTCCGGTGCTACCGAGTCGAGCGAAGCCAGGTTGCCGTTGGCGATGACCTGCAGGTACGCGGGGGCCTCGACCGAGAATTCAACCGTGGCCTTGTCGCTGGGGTGGTCGTGGGCAGGGAACCACCGCCGGGCCCGGTTGGGCCAGTTGTCCGCGAAATAGGTGGGCGTGCCATCCTCTGTTCTACGAATGACGAAGCCATCCGCGACGTCACCGTGATACTCGATCGTGGTTTGCAGGCTGTCTCCTCGGCCCCGGCTGTGGTGGATGATGACCGCGTTCCCGAGGCGGTCCCAGATGACATCAGCCTGGCCGAGCAAGACGCGCGTCACCACCAAGGTGCTGTCCAGGTCGATCCGGAGGGGCTCGTCAGCCCGGAGCACCCAGTCGGTCGTGACGATGCCCCGAACGGTATGTCCGCTGTCGGGCAGCGTAATGGCGATCCGATAGTGTGTCGCGTCGTGGACCGGCAGTGGGCCGCCGGGATCTAGCGCCGCGATCTGCAGGGCGAGGAGCGTGACGAGCATGTCGACTCGGGGTTGGTGGTGGCCATTCGTTCCGGAGGAGCGGGTGATTAGAATCATCTGAGCCCTTCGGCCAGAGAATACTACATGACTTTGCTGCTGCTCAGTATCGCCACCTTGTTGTTGGGACCCTGGGTCTACCGTTTGTGGAGCCGCGGTCACGTGCTGACCTCTGCGGTCGACGGGTTCGTGTTCGTGGCGATTTCCGGGCTGGTGCTGCTCCTGGTGCTTCCCGAGACGGTCGTCAACGGCGGCTGGTGGGCACTGGCATGGGCCGTCGGCGGGGCGTTGGGACCGACGCTCACTGAGCACGCGTTCCATGGTCTCGAGCGCCGGACGCACAACGCCGCGTTGATGCTGGGCCTGGTGGGCATCGGTTTTCATGGGATTCTCGATGGAGCGGCGCTTTCCGGTGGGCCGGTGGTCGCGGGTGGCGTTTCACTCCCGCTCGCGATCATCCTGCACCGCTTTCCGGTCGGCCTGGCTATCTGGTGGCTGGTCCGGCCCTCCTTTGGCACGCGGGCGGCGTCATCGGTCATTGGCCTCGTCATTCTGACCACCGTGGCCGGGTACGGCTTCGGGCCAATCCTGCTGGAACATGCCTCTCTCCAGGCCGTTGCTTGGTTCGAAGCTTTCGTCGCGGGCGCACTGGTCCACGTCGTGGTCCACCGAGGCCACCACGACGCTGCCGCTGCGGGCCCCCGGGAGCGCCGGCTCGAAGGGCTGGGAGCCATCGCCGGCCTGGTGCTTCTCGCGGTACTGATCTCCGTTGACACGGCAACCCGAGGCTGGCCCGGCATGATCGGCTCGTCGTTTCTGAGTCTGGCGCTGGAAAGCGCTCCGGCGTTGGTCCTCGCCTACCTGATGGCGGGCCTGATGAGTGTCTTCCTGCCACATTCGTCCGTGGCATGGATGGGCAAGGGACCCCCATGGCAACAAGCCCTACGTGGGATGACGATCGGGTTGCCCCTGCCGATCTGCTCGTGCGGCGTGGTACCGCTCTATCGCTCCCTCGTCCTGCGTGGGGCACCGCTTGCCGCCGCAATGGCTTTCTTGGTCGCCACGCCAGAACTCGGCCTGGACGCCGTCTTTCTCTCGGTACCCTTGCTCGGCATAAAGATGACCATCATTCGCGTCGTCGGCGCTACCATCGTGGCCCTCGTCGTCGGGTGGGTGGTGGCCAAAGCGGCACCCGCCGAGGCAACGAAGCGCCGGCTGCCGGCCGCTGAACCGGCCCCTACGGAGGAACGGTTCAGCGGCCGGTTCCGGCGGGCGTTGCACGTCGGTTTCGGCGAGGTCGTAGACCACACGGCTCCCTGGATTCTCCTGGGGCTGATGATCGCCGCGCTGGCTACGCCGTTGGTCAACACAGGTGCGCTGGCGGCTATTCCGCGAGGCTTGGACGTGGTGGTGTTCGCCCTCATCGGGCTACCGATATACGTCTGCGCGGCGGCGGCGACTCCGTTGGTTGCCGTCCTGCTGGCCGGGGGGGTCTCCCCAGGCGCGGCGTTGGCCTTCCTGCTCACTGGCCCGGCCACGAACGTGACGACCTTCGGCGTCCTGACCCAATTGCACGGCCGGCGTGTTGCGGCGACGTTTAGCGTGGCGATCATCGGTCTTTCGTTGTTGCTGGGATGGGTGGTGAACATACTGGTGCCGGAAGTGCAGGGCATCACGGTGGCCGAACTGCGGCCTGAAGAGGCCTCGCCGATCAAGGTCCTTTCGCTGACCGTTCTCGTCATAGCGATCCTGGGTTCGGTGGTGAGGCGCGGTGCCCGGAGGTTCGTCGGGGAGATTGGCTTCCAAACCGGGGCGTAGGGGATCTCTGCCCAGCCTCGCACTCCCTGAAGACGAAGCTCTCGACATGCCTCCACGTGGTAGAGTACCTTCAAGTACGGGAGGTGGTTTGCCCTGGGAAGGGGGCCCTCCTTTGCCTGGAGTTACCCCTGTGCTCTCTTCTCCCTCTGGGCTTCCATAGGACCCGCCGGCCGCCCCGCTCTCTTCCGCTTTGCCTCAGGACACTGATTCTGGGCCTGTCGTGTCCCCGGGCAGCAAGATCAGCACGAAGAGCGGAGCGCCATCCTGGGTTGAATCCAGCCCTTCGTGGCACTAAGATTTGCGCCGTTCGCCCAAGACTGGAAACAGGATGCCGACCTACGAATATCGCTGCCCCGACGGGCACACATTTGAAGAATTTCAGAAGATCACGGCCGACCCCGTGGCTGAGTGCCCGGTGTGCGGCGCGCCCAGCGTGCGGCTGATCTCCGGTGGGGCGGGGTTGCACTTCAAGGGGAAGGGCTTCTACATCACCGACTACGGCAAGGACGGGAAGGGTCCCAGAAAGGCACCCGAATCGGATACTGCCGGCAAGAAACCTGAGTCGGATTCCTCGAAGAAGACTGCCAAGCCTGATGCCGGCTCCGGCAGCTCCTCCTCATCTTCTCCGAAAACATCAAGTGAGTAATGCCCTGCGGGCCGAACTGGCCCGTGTGGCGGAGGCCCTCGGCGTCGCGCAGGCGTCCTTCGTCCTGGAGCGTCCGCGGGAGCCGTCTCATGGCGATCTGGCGACGAACCTGGCCATGGTCTTGGCCAAGCCGCTCAAGTCCAATCCCCGTGCCCTGGCCGAGCGAATCGTGGTCCAGTTGGACATCTCGTCCTCGTTGGTGGCAAAGACGGAGATTGCCGGACCCGGTTTCATCAATTTCTGGTTGTCCGACGAGCACCTGATTGAAACGCTGCGGACAATCGTCGAGCGCGGTCCGGACTACGGCCGGGCCACTGCGGCTCAGGCGCTGACGTGGAATGTGGAATTCGTATCCGCCAATCCAACGGGCCCCCTGCATGTGGGGCACGGTCGTGGGGCGGCGACCGGAGATGCCATCGCGTCGCTGCTCGAATGGAGCGGGCACCGGGTCAATCGGGAGTTCTACATCAACGATGCCGGGAGCCAGATCGACAAACTGGCCCGGAGCCTGTGGGCAAGGGTGCAACAGGAGGTGGGTCGAAACGCCACCATCCCCGATGGCGGCTATCAGGGCGACTATCTGCGTACCACGGCCGCGGAGACCCTGGCCCAATTCGGAACAGCCTTTGCCGATCTTTCGGAGGAGGAGGGTGTCGCACGCTGCCGGGACATCGCGTTGGCCACCCAGCGGGCGGAGCAGGACCGCGACCTCGCCGACTTCGGGGTCCACTTCGACACCATCACTTCGGAACAGGCCCTTTACGAGGAAGGCCAAGTTGACGCAACCCTGAGGCTGCTGGATGCCAACGACCTCACCTACGAAGCCGACGGTGCGCTCTGGCTCAAGTCTTCCCAGTACGGGGATGACCAGAACCGGGTGCTCCGCAAACAGGATGGCACCCTCACCTATTTCGTCCCCGACCTGGCTTACCACATTCAGAAACACAACCGCGGGTTTGATCGGGTCATCGATGTCTGGGGGGCCGATCACCACGGCTACATCCCACGGATGCGGGCGGCCCTCCGCGCGTTGGGGTATCCCGACCGGTTCTTCGACGTCGCCCTGGTACAACTCGTCAAGATCGTGCGCGGTGGGAAAGAAGTTAAGATGTCCAAACGGTCCGGCGACTTCGTGACGCTGGCTGACCTGGTCGAGGAAGTCGGGGTGGACGCTGCCCGGTATTTCTTCCTCATGCGTCGAGGAGACTCGCAACTCAACTTCGACCTGGACCTGGCCAAGAGCCAGACCGAAGAGAACCCCATTTTCTACGTGCAGATGGCGCACGCACGGATGAGCGGGATTTTCCGGGTTGCCGGCATCGACCCGGATTCCGTGACGGCCGACGTTCAGCTGCAGGACTTCCCTTCGGCGCATGATATGGATCTACTCAAGCATCTCGCCATCTTCCCCGAAGTGGTGGCCCGGGCGGCGCGTGAGCGAGAGCCGCATCGCATCGCGGCATATCTGGAAGACACGGCGCGGTCGACCCACGCTTGGTACCATCACTGCCGGGTCCTCGGCGAACCGGCAGGCGTGGAGCACGCCCGGTTGGCACTCGCCCGAGCGGCGCGGATTACCCTGGCCAATGGTTTGAACCTCCTCGGGCTGTCAGCCCCGGATCGGATGTAGTCCATGACCCTGCTCGTCGTCGGCAGTATCGCGTTGGACTCTGTATCGACGCCATTCGGAGAAACGGCAGATGCCCTGGGTGGATCGGCCGTCTTTTTCAGTGTGGCTGGATCGCTCCTGCACCCGGTTCGGGTCGTGGGAGTGGTCGGTAACGACTATCCGATCGCAGAGCTCGAACGATGGAGCAAGCGCGGCGTGGATTGGTCGGCGGTAGAACGCGTCGACGGAGAGAGCTTCCGCTGGAAGGGGAAGTATTCGTACGATCTCCAAAATCGCGAGACACTGGAAACACGGTTGGGCGTGTTTGCCGATTTTCAACCGAAGGTTGCCGACGACATGCGCGACGCGGAGTACGTGTTTCTCGGGAACATCGACCCCGAGTTACAGCTCGGCGTCCTGGATCAAATCCGGAACCCGAAACTGGTCGCGTGCGATACCATGAATTACTGGATTCATAGCAAGCGCGAGGTGTTGCTCAAGCTGCTGAGCCGCATCGACGTGCTCATGGTCAACGATAGCGAGGCCCGCGAGTTGTCCGGTGACTGGAATGTGTACCGCGCGGCTCGGTGGATCCTGGACCAGGGGCCCAAGATGGCGGTGATCAAGCAGGGAGAATACGGAGCGGTGTTGGTCGATCGGGAATCAACCTTCTACATCCCCGCCTATCCCCTCGAAGAGGTATTCGACCCTACCGGCGCGGGAGACGCCTTTGCCGGAGGGTTCATGGCCCACCTGGCCCGATCGGATGACATCTCGCCTGAGAATGTACGCCGGGCCATGGTGTATGGATCGGCCATGGGATCATTTGCAGTCGAGAGTTTCTCGGTCAATCGGTTCCACGAGATCGGGAGCGCCGAGGTCACCGATCGAGTACGCGCCTTCAGCGATCTGGTGCGGTTCGATATCTCCCCGGACATGTAGGCCCCCGCATGAACGACGGCAAACCGAAGAATCCCGCGGTAAGCTATCGTGCGGCCGGGGTGGACTTGGCCGCAGCCGAATCCGCGAAAGAACGAATCGCCCGGGCCGTCGCGACTACCCGGACCCCTTGGGTTACTGGCCACATCGGAGCCTTCGGTGGGATGGTCCGGATCCCCACGGGACTCAAGGACCCCACCCTGGTGATGAGCACCGATGGGGTCGGCACCAAGGTGTTGGTCGCGGAGATGGCCCATCGCTACGACACGGTCGGTGAGGACCTGGTCAATCACAGTGTCAACGATATCCTGGTCCATGGGGCGCGACCTCTGGCGTTCATGGACTACATCGCGGGCGCCGGTCTGTCGATCGATACCATTGCGGCGTTGGTGGAGGGTGTGGCTCGGGGGTGCCGGGCCCATGATATGGCCCTCACCGGTGGGGAAACGGCTCAGATGCCGGGCGTCTACCAGCCCGGCAACTTCGACCTGGCCGGCACCATTGTCGGGGTGGTTGAAGGACATCGGGCAAAACACGGTGACGCCATTCGGACGGGCGACGTCCTGCTGGGTTACGCCGCCGACGGACTCCACACCAACGGATACACTCTCGCGCGCCGGGTTCTCTTCGAGGACCTCCAACTTCACATAACAGACGAGCTTGCAGCGGTTGGCACGACCGTGGCCGAGGCTCTTCTGGCGGTCCATCGATCCTACTTTCAAGCCGTCTGGCCGGTCATCGATCACCTGCACGGAATGGCCCACATCACGGGCGGTGGGGTCGCCGGCAACCTGGTCCGGATATTGCCCGATGGGGTGTTTGCGGCGGTCGATCCGGGGGCCTGGGAACAGCCAGCGCTGTTCCAGTTTCTCCAGCGAGCCGGCCGGATTTCGGACGCCGAGATGCGTGAAGTGTTCAATCTCGGTATCGGCTTCATCGCGGTCCTGCCGCCAACGTCGGTGGACGCTGCCGAAGCCGCGGCCACGGCGGCCGGCATAGACACGTGGACCATCGGCGAGATTCGCACCGGAGAAAGAGAGGTGCGATTCTAGCACAGCGGGGATGACACCATGCGAACACGGTGCATGCGAGTACTTCTCTTTTTTCTGCTGGGGCTCCCTCGGCTCCTCACTGCCCAGAATAGCCAATGTGCTCCCTTGACCGGGAACGACGCCAATCTTTGCAATGCGGCGGTCGACGGTATCACCATCTACCATCCCGTCGTCGGACAGATCATCAGCGGCGGGAACCCGGAACTCGGCCGTGTCGGGATGCTCGGGGGTCTGGGTCGATTCGCCGTCACCTTTCGCGCCAATGTCACCCGACTCACACTACCTGATGCTGGCTATGACGGGTCGACGACAACCGTCCTCGCCGGGGACGAGATGGTCGCGCCGGAGCCAACCATCGATTTGGCCGTTGGCCTGTTCGGCGGTCTGAACAACGGCCTGCTCGCGGTCGACCTGCTGGGGGCCCTGCAGTTGTTGCCAGCGGGAGGGGATGGCTTCAGCATTGAACCCGGTGCCAAGCGAGTGGGCGATGTCGCGCTGGGGTATGGGTATGGGGTGCGGGTCGGGATACTCGGCGTGGATGACAGCCATTTCGCCCTGACGACTTCGATCATGCGGCGTCACATCCCGACCTACAACTACGCCAGCGGCGCCTACGGCTTTGGGACCGATCTCGACGCCACCAACCTGCGAGCCGTGTTGGGCTGGCACGCATCGATTTTCAGCGTCGGCTTTGGCGGTGGAATCGA
>JAZFYL010000225.1:0-2000 GCA_036443495.1 Gemmatimonadales bacterium
TGCATGTCCGAGATCACCCGCTTCATCACCTCGACCGGGCATGGAGACCCGGCCATGATCCCGGTGCGCAACGTCGTCAGGTCATAGTCGTCGAAGTTCTCGTAACCCAGCTCGGCGATGAACATCGTCGGCACGCCGTAGAGCGAGGTGCAGCCCTCGGCCTGGATGGTTTCCAGCACGGTCTGGGGATCGAACGATGCCCCAGGGACGACGATGGTGGACCCATGGGTGGTACAAGCCAGGTTGCCGAGCACCATGCCGAAGCAGTGATAGAACGGGACCGGGATACAAACGCGGTCGGTTTCGTCGTAGCCGCACGCTTCACCGACGAAAAAGCCGTTGTTGAGGATGTTGTAGTGGCTGAGCGTGGCACCCTTGGGGAACCCGGTGGTGCCACTGGTGTACTGGATGTTGATGGGCTGGTCCGCAGAGAGACCGCGTGTAACCTCGGCGAGCGCTTCTGTGGAAACGGTATCCGCCACCTCGATCAGGCGTTCCCAGTCTGTCGAGTCGAGGTAGATGACTTGTTCGAGCGCCGGGACACGCGGCCGGACTTCGTCGATCATCGCGACGTAGTCCGACGTGAGGTGGCTGCGGGCCGAGATCAGGAAACGACACCCGGACTGGTTGAGGGTGTACTCGAGCTCCGACGTGCGGTATGCCGGATTGATGTTCACCAGAATCGCACCGATCTTGGCGGTGGCGTACTGAACAAGTACCCACTCGGCGTTGTTGGGACTCCAGATGCCAATGCGGTCGCCCACGCTCAAGCCGTTGGCGAGCAGGCCGCGCGCAACGGTGTCCACGGCGTCGTTGAACTCGGCGTACGTGTAGCGAAGGCCCTGGTGGGGGACCACGAGCGCTTCCCGATCACCGAAGCGAGCCGCGGTCGCCTCGAGGTTCTCACCGATCGTCTGGTTGATCAGCGGAACGTCCGTCGGCCCCGCAGCGGTCGCCAGCGCCATGTCGCCCCTCCTTCGTCGCAGTCGCTTCCAATCCTACGCAGCTTCAGGTGCACCGGTTATGGGCAGCTTCTAGGATGTCTGGCCTATCGGTGTGGGCGGCGGTCGATTGCCGCCGGTTCACGGGAGTCTGCTGTAGGTGGTGCCGTCGGGGACGATGAGAGCGAGAGCCGCACCCGACTCCGACCCTCACCCTCGATCCACATCGGAAAGTTGGTCCCCCAAACGTTGTTGGCGACATTGATATGAATGCCGGCGGTCGGGTCGGGGCGGACCCCGTCGAAGTGCAGCAGGCTCGGCTCACCCAGGGTCACTAACGGGCTATCCAGGGGCTGGATGACCAGCCTTGCGTTCTGGCCGTGCCTCTCCACAGCATCCCCCACTGCGTGGAGCCGACGATTACCGCCGGCGACGACGTCCAACGGGTCGATTGCACTACCCAGCTTGTGGAATACCCAGCGACCTTCCCCGGCGGGCGCCAGGTGCAACCACAGTGCCTCGGGCAATCGATTCGCCGGTTTGTCGAACCAGCGCCAGTCCGCCAACAGCGCTCCGTCGTTCTCGATGCTGAGAACCAGCCACGCCTCGGGCGGCGCGCCTGCGGAGGTGGCGGCCTCCTCCGGGAAGGTCAACCGAGCCATCACGACCCCATCTTCGTGCCAGCAGCCATCCAGCAAGGGCCGCCAGCTAGCCGCAGCAAGGCCGGTGACCTCGATGCCCGGCTTGGAAAAGTCGGCGAGGCCCCACCGGGCAGTTCCGTTGAAGTCGCAGCGGAGGTAGGCGTCGAGGAAACGGTTGTAATCGACGTTGTCGAACCGCTGATAACTCGCGGCAAACAACCGGTGCTCGTGGTCGGCCAGCTCGACCCCGGTCGGCTCGTGCCGACAGGCGATCAGCCCCCCGCCCTCGCCAACCTCGATAGTCCAGTCCCCGAGCCTCACCGGTCCGGTCACGGGCCGCGCCTCGCCGATAGTCGGGCGGGTGGGAGTGGCCTCGGCCAAAGCCTCGCGACCTTCTGCCTGGAGGGCGCGGGGCAGC
>JAZFYL010000226.1:0-11904 GCA_036443495.1 Gemmatimonadales bacterium
CTGTCATCTGATTTCCGTTTGCCGGCTTCTTGTCTATCCCCCTGATTCCAGCTTGGCCCGGGCTTCCCCGATCCCGTGCTGCACCCGCTCGACCAACTCGTTCATCAGCGCTTCGGCAGCACGGCGACGCTTGTTGACTTGACCCTGGAAGATGGCCCGGGCCGCGGCATAAGAACCCGCGATGATCACGACCGGCCAGATCAACGCAAACGCCACCGATCCGATGGCCCCACCGACGCCTCCCCCCACACCCAGTCCCACCCCACCACCGAAACCACCCACAATCCCGCCGAACAACGCGCCCGCCAAACCAGAATAGCGCTCCTCGATCCGGATCAACGTCTCGCCGTTCTTCGATGACACCAGCACCTGCTGCGACGAGGTATTGTTGTCGGCACGGGAACTCCAAGTGAGCGTCTGACCGATCGCGCTGGCCGTTCCCTGCCCCGCCGTGGCCACCTGAATCACGGGCACCAGTTCATCGAGCCTCGATCCCGGGAACTCGCCCGGAACCACGCGCTCGAGACGAATCATCAGGGGCGCGCCGGCGAGTTGGCTGCCCAAGGTGGAGGGTCCGTCGTGATCGAGCTCCGACGCCGCCCGCCGCAACAACCCCGGGTCGATCCCCGCCTCCACGGCGATACCCTCCAGTTCGGCCAACGTGAGCCCCGTGGGACTCTCGATGTTGGGCTCGGCCCGCTGCATCTCGGTCGCCCGCTTGAGAATGAGGGCGATTTCGTCGTCGGAATAATGGCGCGGCGCGGGGAGGTTGGGGGTACCTGGCATTGGAGAAAGTTAGCGCCAGAAAATGGAAAACGGAAAACAAATCCCAGGGACCAGAGACCGGAAATCAGCAATCAGAAATCAGCACTCGACGATCGACCAAGCTCCCGGCTCCCGGCTCCTTGCTCCCCGCCACCGTATCTCCCGTCTGGTCCTCCGAACCGACCGTCCCGCCCCAGATCTGAATCATCAGGCCGAGGCGAGCCGTAGTTTCTGGGTACCCTCTCCTCAGGAGATTCAGATGAAGCGCTTCTGGCTGTCCGCCACCGCCATGATGTTGCCAGTGGCCCTGGTTGCCCAAGAGCAGGTCGAGTTCGCGAACCACACCTGGTCCACCGCCGGGACTGTCAGGGTCGAACGGTACCTGGGCCGGCCAGCCCTTCGCATGCGAGGCGGACGCGCGCTCCTCGAAGGGGTGCAGTTCACCAATGGCACCATCGAGTTCGACATCGCCGTCACCGGCCATCGGTCGTTCGTCGGCCTCACGTTCCGCCGCAGCGAAGCCGGCAGCCAGGCGGAGTCGTTCTATTTGCGGCCGCACCAGTCCGGGCGATTCGACGCCGTGCAGTACACCCCAGTCGAGAACGGCATCTCCGCGTGGCAGTTGTTCCCCGAGGGCAACGCCGAGGTGATGATCCCGGCCGATGAATGGATCCCTGTCCGGTTGGTGGTGGCCGGCTCGGATCTCACGGTTTTCGTCGGCAATGAGAGCGAACCGGCTCTGACGGCACGGCTCGCGACCGACCGGACATCGGGCCCGATCGCCCTAAACTCGGGTGTCCCCGGTGGCACCAGCGGCATCTCGGCGCCGCCTGAAATCCTCACTACGGCCTTCAGCAATTTCCGCGTGACACCTAACCCCAACCCGGTGGCGATGGCCGAGTATCAGGCACCCGACCCCCGGTTCGTAACGGCGTGGGAAGTCTCGCCGGCGGTGGCCGGCCCCGAGGAAGCACCGACCAAACTGTCCGACGACCTGGTCCCGGCCGACGGCTGGGTCAGCACCGTGACGGATTATACCGGCAGGCTCAACCTGGCCCGCTATCGCGCCATCCCCGAAGACGCGAACCGCGGCATGGTAGTGGCCCGCACCGCCATCACCTCGGACCGCGACCAAGTCAAACGCCTCGGCATCGGCTTCAGCGACGTCGGCAGCGTATTCGTGAATGGCGACCTCGTCTACACCGCGAACAACGCTTTCCTGGCCCGCTCGGGCCGCTACCTAGGGGTGATGACAATCGAGGACAGGATTTCGGTTCCCCTCAAGCAGGGACGGAATGAAATCGTGGTCGCCGTGATCGAGAACTTCGGCGGCTGGGGGCTGGTGGCGAAGTGGGATGACCTCGATGGGATTGAGTGATTTGTGATTGTTGATTCTTGATTTGTGATGAGTGGGGCCGGTAATTCGAACGCTACCGGCTCCTGGCTCCCAGCTCCCTGCTCCCAGCTCCCAGCTCCTGCCTCCCAGCCCTCCTGAAACTCCTTGACACGCTGCTCCGTATCTACTACAGGTATCGATATATCAATTTCTGTAGGGATGGCAGACATGGCCCAGGGCAAACGTTCTCTCCGTATGACCCCCACGTACTTCCATATCATGCTGTCCCTGGTGGGGGACGAGCAGCACGGCTACGCCATCATGCAGGAAGTCGAGCGGCGGACCGGCGGCGGCCTCAAGCTGGGCCCCGGTTCCCTCTACTGGGCCCTCAACCGCCTGGTCGATGAGGGACTCATAGAAGAACACGCCGAGCGACCGGCGGAAGGGGACGACGAGCGGCGGCGCTACTACCGGCTGACCGTCGACGGGCAGCACGTGCTGCAGCGGGAGACCCGCATCCTGGCCGACATCGTCGAGCACGCCAGGGAGCAGGAAGTCCTGGGTGGCGAGACGTCATGACTGGGCTGACCTCCTTCCTGTTCCGCTTATTCCCCCGCTCGTTCCGCGAGCGCTACGGCCACGACATGCAGCAGCTGATGACCGAGATGTCGTACGGTCACGGCTCTCGGTTTGCATTCTGGCGCTTCATGCTGACCGACGTCCTCTTCACATTGGTGCGGGCCTGGATTCACACCCTGGCCAGCCTTCTCCGCACCCCGTACACCGCACTCCGCACTGGGGCCGTGGGCGGGGTTGGGCATGATCTCCGTTACGCCGTCCGTGGCCTGATTCGCTCTCCCGTCTTCACCCTCGTCGCCACGGTGACACTCGCGCTCGGCATCGGCGCCAACACCGCCATCTTCGGCCTGGTCCACCAGCTGGTCATGAAGCCGTTGCCGTACGACGATCCCGACCGGCTGGTCGCCGTGTGGGCGACCGACGAACAATCGGGCCGGGATGCCATCCAGGTGAGCTACGGCGACATCGTGGACGTGGCGGAACAGAACGAAGTTTTCAGCAACGTCGGGATCATCTACCGCAGTGCGTCGACGCTCGGTTCGGCCGACGGCCCCACCAGAGTCCGTTCGCGGTTCGTCAACACTGACTTCTTCCGTACCATCGGCGTCAACGCGGTATTGGGCCGCACCTTCGTCGAACAGGACATCGTCCGGGACCTAGAGAGCCAGGAGTACGTGGTGCTGCTGAGCCACGCCGTGTGGAGTGCACGGGGGGCCGACCCTGACATCGTCGGCCAGACCATCACCATTAGTGGTGCCCCGGTCGAGGTGATCGGAGTGCTCCCGACTGGATTCGACTTCGAGTTCCCCAATGCCGGCGGCTTGTTGTGGTTCCCGCTGGCCATGAGCGAGGACATGCGGAGCAACCGCTCGTTCTACGGCTTCGAGGCAATCGCCCGGTTGGGACCTGATGTCACGCTCGAACAGGCCCGGGCCAACCTGGCCACCATCGGCGACAGGCTGGAGGAAGCCTTCATCGAGACCAACGCTCACCGCGGCTTCACTGCCGTGCCTCTGCACGACCAGGTCGTCGGCGACACCAGGTCGATACTGCTCATGTTGCTGGGGGTGGTCGGCTTCGTGCTGCTCATCGCCTGCGCCAACGTGGCCAACCTGTTGCTGTCGCGGCTCACGTCGAGACGACGGGAGCTGGCCGTGCGGACCGCCATCGGCGCCCCGCGAGGCCGACTCGTCAAGCAGCTCTTGACCGAGGCGGTGGTATTGGCATCGCTGGGAGCGACGGTGGGCGTGGCCGTGGCGTACATCGGGGTCGAAGCCCTGACCACCGGCGCCAGCGACCCGCGCGTACAAACGATGCGTTTGGAATGGCCAGTACTGGTGTTCGCAACCGGCATCACCATGGTTACGGCACTGCTGTTCGGGGCCGCACCGGCGCTCCTGGTAAGCAAGCTCCGTCCCGTGGCTGCGCTCCACGGCGGGCGGTCATCCGAAGGGGCCGGCACCCACCGGCTGCGACAGGGACTCGTGGTCGCGCAGGTCTCGGTGGCCCTTACGCTGTTGATCGGCGCAGGCCTGCTGGTGTCGAGCCTCGGCAATGCGCTCAGCGTCGACCCAGGCTTCGACCGAGAGCGGATGCTGACCTTCAGGCTGTCCCTACCGGGCAGTGACTATCCGGATGCCCGGTCCGCCACTGCGTGGTATACCGAGCTCGTATCGGAATTGCGCGCGCTGCCGGGTGTCGAGGCGGTGGGCGTAACCAATACCATGCCTCTCAGCGGATCCAGCAGTTCGTCCTGGTTCACCGTCGACGGCCGGTCCACCCCCGACGGCGAGATGCCGCCGACCGTGGGCTACAACCGCGTCATGCCCGGCTATTTCCAGGCGATGGGCATTCCGCTGCTCCGCGGCCGAGACTTCTCTCAGGCCGATGTCGACCAGCAACGCCACGTCACCATCATCAGCGAAGCGGTAGCGCGGCAGGTTTTCCCGGATGAGGATCCCATCGGGCAACGCGCGGAACTGGGGCCACCCTCCGGTGACTGGCACGAGATCATCGGTATCGTGGGCGACACCAAAGGCCTCGGCCTCGTAGTCGAGGCCCGACCAGAGGCCTACGACCTTATGGGCCCGCACTGGAGCCGAACCAATGCGGTGGCTGTCCGCACCACCGGCGACCCGGCCCTGCTGGGCGAAGCTGTCAGACGCGTGGTGACGCAACTGGAGGTCCAGGCACCCGTTTACCAGTTGTCCACGATGGACGAACTGGCCGCCGATCGACTGCAAGGAGAACGGGATCTGATGGCGATGGTGAGTGCCTTCGCCATCATCGCGCTGGTGCTGGCCGCCGTCGGCATCTACGGAGTCATGGCCTATGGCGTGAGTCAGCGCACCAAGGAAATCGGCATCCGCCTGGCACTCGGCGGGCGGCGCAACGACATCCTGGGGTTGGTGATCGGTCAGGGTATGCGCGTCATTACCATCGGGCTGGTGTTGGGAGTGGCACTGGCACTGGTGCTGACCCGGGCTCTCGAAAGCATGCTGTTCGGGGTGTCGGCCACCGATCCGGCGACCTTCGGTGTCGTGGCACTCGGGTTGGGGGTCGTGGGGTTGTTCGCCTGCTGGCTCCCCGCACTCCGAGCGGGTCGGGTCGACCCGGTCGTGGCGATCAGGACCGAGTGATTGTTGAATTATAATTTCTGAAATGGTGTACTTCATGACAACGACCATGATGCAAGCGGCTCACAGTCGCATTGCTTACCTGACACCGGTAGCGCTCGGCGCCACCCTTCTCTTCCTGTCCGCCTGCGCTGCAGCGACCGCACCCGGTGGTACCGAGCAGGGGTTCGTGCAGAACGACAACATCCGATTGCAGTGGTTCCTCGATCTGCCGGAAGGGCAAGGGCCGTTTCCCGCAGTGGTGTACGGGCCGGGGTCGGGTTCTGTCAGCGCGGGGCATCAGAGCACGATCGACTTCGCCCGCGAGCTCAATCGACTCGGCTTCGCCGTCATGCGCTACGACAAGCGGGGAACGGGCGAATCCAACGGGACGGTTGTCGCAGTCAGCACAGCCAACAGCTCGACGACCATTCCACTGCTCGCCTCGGACATGCAGGCGGTCATGAACCAACTGTTGAACCACGCGAGGATCGACCCCCAGCGCATCGGACTGTTCGGGTCGAGCCAGGCGCAGTGGTACATGCCGCTGGTCGCCGAGGCGACGCCCGAGGTCCGCTTCATGGTGGTCATCACAGGTGGCGTGGCGCCGGTCGGATTCCAGAACCGTTACGAGGAGATGACCCGGCTCGAAGGCAAGAGCCCTGCCGAAGCCGAGGCGGCGCTCGGACTTCTGAGTGATTTCACCGGCCCCCTCGGTTTCGACCCGCTCCCGATTCTGTCGAGCGTCAACATCCCCCTGCTGTATCTCTTCGGCGGCGCCGATGTGGCCGGTCCATTGCAGGCCAATCTCGTGGTGATCGACGAGTTGGCAGCGGGTGGTGTCGATGTCGAGCAGAAAGTCTACCCGGGCGCCGGGCACCTGCTCCCGGGCGTGGACTTCTGGCCTGATGTTGCCGATTGGTTGGAGCGCATCAGATTCGAGCAGGACCTGGCGAGCGGCAATTGAAGGATCATGTCGCGGTCTCGATCTCCACCTCGATATTCCGCCATGCTCCCTGGCGGAATCGGATCACGCTGAGCGCCGAGCGAGTCATGTGACCGACGAGGATCGCGGACCAGATGTGCCAAGCCTCGAGCCCCCATGCGTACTGCACCACCGTACAGATCCCGATCGGAACGAGTACCTGGGAAATGAGCGAGATATAGAGGGGGCCCTTGGTATCCCCGGTGCCCTGCAGGCCGCCGGTGTATGCCAGCGCGACTGTAACGAATAGGCCTGACACGCTCAAGAAGGTGAGGAGCTGGGTTCCCAGCGCGACGACTGCAGGGTCGTCCATGCCGAACATGCCGAGTAGCGGTGCCGGTATTAAAAGGAAAGCGGCGCCGAGGATGGCGGCCGCGCCCAACCCGATCAGAGACGCCACGTGGACGCCGTGCACCGACCGGTCAGGGTGCCCGGCGCCAAGGTTCTGTCCCGCCACTACGGCGGTGGCGGCCATCATACCGGCGGAGGTCCAGGTAATGAGCGAGAAGAGCTGGCCGTAACCGACCGCGTAGGCCGCCTGTGCCTGGGCGCTCTGGGCGAGGGAGCCCACGAAGGCGAGCATTATGACCCCGCCCACGTTCATGGCCACCCCCTGGATGCCGGCCGGAATCCCGAAACGGAACAGCGAGCGGATGATCGACCAGTCCGGCCGAAGGCTCATGCCCCGCGCGAAGTGGACGACCCACCGCTTCGAGAAAAACAACCGCTGCATCGCGACGATCCCCAGGATCCCGCCCGCGATGACCGTGCCGATGGCCGCCCCTTTGGTTCCCAATCCGGGGATCGGCCCGAGCCCCCGAATGAACACGACGTTGAGCACCACGTTCAGGATCGTGAGAGCGATGCCGTATTTGAGCGGGGTCTTGGCGTCGCCGGCCGCACGCAGCGCCCCGCCCAGCATGTAGAACAACAACAAACCGATCATGAACACGAACATGATGCGCAGGTACGGCAACGCCTCGGCCTGCACCTCCGGGGAGGCATTCACCAGGTCGAGCAGAGCCGGGGACAGGAAGTATCCCAGCGGCGCGAGGAGGAAAAGGGCCATGACCGTGGTCGTGAGGAACGCCTGATAGACCGTCCGGTTCACCTTGTCCGGCTCGTTGGCTCCGGCGAAGCGTGCCACCAGCACCGCCATGCCGACGAACAACGAGTTGACGAACAGGATGACCACCAGGAAGATCTGCCACGCCACTCCGATGGCTGCGTTTCCCTGATAGCCGACGTAGTGGCCCACCATGACGTGATCGACAATGCCCTGGAGCCCACCGAGGATGTTTTGCAGCATCGTGGGCCAGGCGAGCCGCCAGACCGCCCGGGGGATGGGGCCTTCCACGATGGACCGGTCGAAGGTCCGGGGTTTTCGGTCGGGTTCGGTCACGGGCTCTCGAGGACGCGGGGGAGGGGGAGGGAGAAGCGTACGGGAAGGGTAAGTCTAGCCGGGCGAGGGGCTGGGAGCTAGGAGCGGGGGGCTCGGGGCGCCCGCCGTTTCACGGCCCCACTGCTATCTTCCAGTCTGATAGCTGCTTTCTGTTTCCCGGATACCCCTCGAAGTGGAGCCAGCATGAACCGCACGCTCCTCATCCTGCTGGCCCTGGCCCTCGCCCTCCCGGCAACCGCCGAGGCCCAGCGCCCCAATACCCGCGACGGATTCTGGATCGGCTTCGGGCTGGGCGCCGGCTGGCTCGGCCTCAGCGGCGACATCGAAAGCGACAGGCGTGAGATCGGTGGCTCAGGTTACCTCAGACTCGGTGGCACGCTCTCCCAGAAGGTCCTCATTGGCGGCGAAACCACCGGCTGGGGCAAGAATGTCAACGGGGAGAACGTCTCCGTCGGCTTTCTGGGCGCGGTCATCCTGTTCTACCCCTCCCGCACCGGCAGCTTCTATCTGAAGGGCGGACTGGGCGTGCTGGGTTACGACGAAGGACCTCTCAGCGGCGCCGGCATCGCCTTCAGTCTCGGGCTTGGCAACGAGTTCCGCCTGGGCAACAATTTCTCGATCGTACTGTTCGCCAACGCCATCGGCTCGGGCGGGGTGGAAGCGAAGTTGAACGGCGTTGGGACCGGCCTGGACATCAACCCGAGCATCCTGCAGATGGGTGTAGGGGTGGGGTGGCACTAGAGCTGGGAGCTTGGAGCTGGGAGCCAGGAGCTAGGAGGCTGGGAGCTAGAAAACAGAAGACAGAAAACAGCCTGAGCCCCAGGCTGTTTTCTGCTTTCTGATTTCCGTCTTCTACCTCGACGAGCGCTACCGGGCGGCCATGAGAGCAACCTGCTTCTCATGCTCACTGGGGCTGGCCTCGAACTGGCGCCCGAATTCTTCCGCCATCGGGTCGGGGTAGATCTCCTCCGTGCCCGCCTCGACGCCGTCCAGGATGATGCCGGCGACGTGGGCCGGAGAAGCCTTGTCCATCTCGAGGTCCTTGGCCATGTCGGTATCGACCGGCCCGGGATACACCGTGTGGGTGCTGATACCAGATGGGCCCAGCTGGACCCGCAGGCTTTGGCCGATAGAGCGCACCGCCGCCTTGGCCGCCGAGTATGTGGGAGCCGGGGGGAAATTGGTGAGCCCGGCAATCGACGACAGATTGACGATCGCGCCCGGGCTGTTGGCCACCAAAGCCGGCGCCAAAGCCTGGGTCAGCGCCACCAGGCCGAAGTAGTTGACCTCCATCTCGGCCCGGGCATGCTCCAGATAGTCCCGGTCGATGATGCTCTTGCCGAAGCCGGTGGCGATGCCGGCGTTGTTGATCAGCAGGTTCACATCCCCGGCGGCCGCCGCGGCTCGCTCGAGCTGCCCGGCTTTGGTCACGTCCAGTTCGATGGCTACCACCCGGTCTCCACTGTCGGCGATCAGATCGGCCAGGGTCTCGGGCTTCCGGGCCGCCGCATAGACTCGCTTGGCACCCCGGTCGAGCAGGGCCTCGACCAGAGCCCGGCCGATCCCGCGGTTGGCGCCAGAAACAAAAGCTGTCACGCCATTGATGGCTAATGTGCTCATGGGAATCTCTCCGATTGGATTCAGGTCAATATGGAATGCAAACGGAAGGTGGATAGTTCCCTTACAGGGAGTAGGGAGTAGGGAGTAGGGCGGTGCGCCGTGCGCAGTGTGGAGGACCAGGTTCCAGAAGCCAGATACCAGAACCCAGGAGAAGGCAGACCTATGGCTTCTAGCTTCTGATCGGCTGATTGCCGATTTCTGTTTTCTGTTTTCTAGCATCCGGCCTCTGCTTACTGCCCCCGCCGCCTTCTGCTGCCCTCCGCCGCCCCCGCTCCCACAAACTCCCCCAGCCGATCGACGTACCACTCGGGTAGCCGCAGATCGCCGGCCAGCGCGTGCAGGTCCGGCGCATAGTCGGGACGTGTTCCGGACGGCTCCGGCTTGACCGGCTTGTCGAGGATATAGCACTCCGCCGCCACTTGATGCCCCGCGGCGTCCTTCACCATCAGGCGCCGGCGACGGTAGTCCCGATACTTTGGCTTGTCGTACAACGCCTCCACCTCCGCCGAGGACAACGTCGCCAGGATACCAACCACGCTGGCTCCGGGGCGGCGGACCACGTACACGTAGTCCGGTACTTCGATATCGAACCCCGGTAGTTCCGCGACTTGGACGTCGCGTGGCTCCGCGCCGAGGTCCCGCAACAGATTCACATCCATGAACAGGCCGTAGAAGAACACCGGCACGTCGTCCGTCATCGTCTCTTCTCCTCGCAAATATCCGTCGTGGATCACACTCATCAACGAAATGCTGCCAGCGTCCATCTGGTCGAGTGGCGCGTCGACCCACGCTGGGCGCTGTCCGCGGCTTCGCCCGGTGGAGGTGTGGTCGAGAGCGATCCGGTCCCGGACGCAACTGCGCCTGGCGGCCCGATGTCTTGCCCCACGACACAGCCCGGCACTGGCACGTTGCCCCAGGCTGCCATCCACCGGCTCATCCACCCATGCCTGATTGTCGTTCTCATTTGAGAATCCTTTCAGTGCGGTAAAGACACCGCATACTGGGCCTCGATGCCGCTGCGTGACGGCGCGGTGCTCCAGTCGTAGAGGAAAGTGATCTTCGCGGTTCCCAACGAGGTGTCGAGCGCGAAATACACTGCCGGCCAGTGAGTGGGTTCGTCCAGCCGGCTGACGGAAACGCTGTACCCGGCGGCGATCGTCAGTGGCGTGCCGATCGGAAGGGACACGAATGCGTCCAGGCGTTGGGATGTCGTTCCGGTTGCGACGGGGATCCGGAGGAAGTAACGGCCCCGGAGGCGGGCCATTCCGAGGAGCGGCCCGTTCCACAAAGCGGCAATGACCGTGTCGAACCGCTTGCCTTCACCGGCGCGATGCGCCACCACGACATTGGCACCCACCGTGAGTGGCGGAACACCCATGAGGCGACCACGGACCCAGGCGCCGACCCACATTTCCGAACTGGCCCCCGGATCCCAGTTGTCGGAGTAGGCCACCGATACTCCGACTGCGGCGGGCCGCGGATAGTAGAACACCCCCGCAAAGCGGTAGCTGCTGGTACCCCGGACCCCGGCCTCGGCCACCACATCGGTGTGGCCAGATACCTGGACCTCACCACCCGCACGCGAGGTGACGCCACAGAGGAGCATCGCTCCAATCACCGTAATCGAGCTCCTCGTTCCGATCTTTCTGCTCCTTGCCTGAGGTTCCCGCGCTTACCGTTCCTACAGGCTAGCGACCCCCTGGCGTATCAGTCAAATTCATATTATCTTGTCATACCATAAATATTGCTGATGGGAGGGTGCCGTGGTCCTTGAAGTCCGCCATCTGCGGGTCATAGACGCGATCAGGGAAAAGGGGTCGGTCAGCGCCGCCGCTCGCCATCTCCATGTCACCCAGCCGGCAGTGAGCCATGCGCTCAAAGAGCTGGAGCAGCGGCTGGGGGTGGAGCTTTTCAGGAGAGACAAGCAGATGGAGGCCACCTTCGAGGGCAAGCACCTGCTGAAGACGGCAGCGCGGGTGTTGGGGGAGCTGGAACGGGTCGAAGATGAGCTGGACCAGTTCCGCCAGGGAAATCGAGGGGTGATCCGGATCGCCACCCAGTGCTACACCAGCTACAACTGGTTGCCACCGCTCCTCAAGCGGTTCGGCGCTCGCTATCCGGACATCCGCTTGGAGATCGTAGCTGAAGCCACGAGCGACCCGGAAGGAGCCCTGCTCGACCATCGACTCGACCTGGCCATCATGACCCAGCGGCCGACTTCCGCCGCCGTCACCACCGAACCGCTATTCGAGGACGAGTTCGTCGCCATCCTCCCGCCCGGCCATCCGCTCGCCGGCCGGGCCTATCTCCAGGCCGAGGACTTCGCCGACCAGCACCTGATCAACCACGGCCCACCCGATACGACGACGGTGTATCGTAAGGTGCTGGGGCCCGCGGGGGTCGACCCGAGAAGCACGTCGGTCATCCCGCTCACCGAGGCGATCATTCAGATGGTCAAGGCCGGAATCGGTATCTCCGTCATGGCCCGTTGGCTCGTCGCGCCCGAAATCGACAAAGGAGAATTGGTCGCGGTGCGTGTCACTCGAAAAGGACTGATGCGCCAGTGGTACATCGCCACCCTCAGACAACGGGCAGACTCGGC
>JAZFYL010000227.1:0-2799 GCA_036443495.1 Gemmatimonadales bacterium
CACCGACCGGGTCCGGGTCCACTATCACGGAACCCTCATCGACGGCACCGTGTTCGACAGCTCGGTGGACCGCGGTGAGTCGATCACCTTCCGACTGGATCAGGTGATTCCCGGGTGGACCGAGGGCCTCCAGCTGATGCCGGTAGGCAGCAAGTACCGTTTCGTGATTCCCTCAGAGATAGGGTACGGCGAGGCGGGCAGCGGTGATATCGGTCCCCACGCGACCTTGATCTTCGAGGTGGAGTTGATCGGGATCGAGTAAGTACGCGATCCGCGGTACGCGGGAGAACCAGAAAGGGCTTGCACTCGTAATACGCGAATGCAAGCCCTTTGGTCTGCCCCCGCTGCCCCCGGCTACTACGGTCCGCTGGCGGTAAACTCGGTGTTCGCCGGGGCGGCGACACCGATGTCGCTACTCAGGAAGCTCAGCAGCCGCGCCACGTCCGCGGCATTACTCGCCATCCCCAGTGACGCGCGAACCGCACCCACCGGCAGATCGCCCATACAATGTGACAGGCGGGCGGGTGAGAACTCCCCTTGCGGCAGGGTATGGAAGCACTGCAAGGTGCGGTCGGCCTGGAATTCGAAGGCCGCCTCTGCGGCTCCCGGGTTACAGAAGCAGCCACCACGTAGCGAGATCCGTGCATCGCCGGCCTGCTTGACTACATGGTCGTGATACACGACCTCCCCTTCGGGGTCGAGGACGTTGAACGCCACGGTGGCACCGCGGTTTTCCATGGTGCGCGGACCATACAGCTTTAGGCGGGGTGCGCCATTCTCGTGCTGCAACTCCAGCATGCCTTCCAGGAGGGTCGCCATCAATCCATAGACGTGGTCATGCAAACGGTCCATGCCGATCTCACGCAGCAGCGCCAGCCCTGCCGGGATGGCCGCGATACTGAGGAAGTTGGGGGTGCCGTCTTCGAAGGCTTCCACCGTGGACACCAGGCGATGGACACGGTTCTGCACCGAGGCGAACTCCACTGTGCCGCCAGCGAACCATGGCCGACGCAGTTTTCGCAAGGCATCCTTCCGGACGATCAACGCACCGACGCCCGTCGGGAAGCCGAACATCTTGTAGAACGACACGCATACGAAATCCGGATGGACACTCCGGAGGCTGAGACTGTTCGTCGGGACGGATGCCGCCGCATCCAGGACGACATCGTAGCCCTTGGCTTTGGCCTGCGGGATGAGGTCGAGGGAGGATTTCACCCCCGAGAAATTCGATTGCGAGTTGTAGGCGAACAGGCTTGGGGGGCTCCCGGTCACGTCCGGCAAAGACGACAGGTCGGGCAAGGCCAATCTCAGTTCATCGTCCAGGGGCAGGTACTCGACCGTGGCACCGTGGGACTGGGCGAATTCCCTGATGCCGTGGACCGAGTTGTGGTTGTCCGTCGAGAGAACGAACCTCGATCCTGGTTCGAATGGGTAGGACTCGCCCACCAGTCGAAGCGCGGCGCTCGCGTTTGCCGTGAAGCACACGTCGTATTGGTCAGGGTCAGCTTCGAAGAAGGCCAGGACATCCTCACGCGCCTCTTCGACCTTGCCGGTGGCTGCCCGCGAACTGGGATTCTCCGAATGTGGGTTCCCCAGAACGGTCCTGGTGAGGTACTCGGCGTAGTCGCGTACCAGCGATTCGGCGTGCAACCCGCTCCCGGTATAGTCCAGATAGGCGTGGTTCCCGTCGTCGATGCGAGGGAACTCGCGACGGCGGAGTTCTGCAAAGTACTCAGCGTGGCGGTCGGTACTTGCCGGTCCGTTCGAGCCATCCGGGCCTGGTGTCGGTGATATCAAAAGCCACATCCTTCCCGCGACGGCCGCATTACGGTCGCCGTATCGTTGTCAAATCCAGGCCTCCCCTCCCCAAGGCGGGGAGTCCCCCCGAAGTAGCGGCTCAACTCGGCGGCCTTCTCGAACGCCGCCAACTCCTCGGGGGAGGCGGCGGTGTCGAGACGAGGACTCATTACATCATCGAGCCAATCCGTTATTCCGCCCGCCAAGTAGTATGACTCTGCGAAGCCGGCCCCGTCCAGCCCCTGCCTGGCCGCCTTGGCCCGACCGTCCCCAGCACCATAGATGACGAGCGTCACGCGGGCAGGCCCCTGTTTCACGGAGTCGGCCCACGAACGTAATTCATTCATCGTCAACGACTTGGCGCGTGGGACATGGTACTGTTCCCAAGCCTCCGCCGACCGAATGTCTGCGATGAACAAGTCGGGGCGCCGGTCCCGCAGCCAGCCCGCCAGGGTGACTGCGTCGATGCGCCCCCGCCCCCGCCCCCGCCCGTGTAAATCTCCCTCCTGACGCTCACCGATGTCAACCATGAGGGCCAAGAAGGCCAAGACGGCCGCGGCCATGAATAATGAACGGGGGGTCGGGGAGCGAATCATCCCCGATTGACGGCTCTGGCCTCGATCCGTTCGGCCACCCTGAACCCAGCCAGGCCGGCCGCCACCAAAAGGAACAGCATGACGCCGACCGGCAGACCGAGGAGTTCCGGCAGGGTGACCCGGCCCATTGGTGTGGACCGGTAGAGTGTCTCCACAACGGGGAACAATTCGTTGAAGACGAGAATGCCGGCCAGCATCCCCCCCACCAAGGCCATGCCATCCAAGCGCCCCGATGCCATGGCGACGCACGATGTCCCGGGGCAAAGACCGCCCATGACGAAGCCAAGCCCAAACACGGCCCCACCGATGATCATGGGGATCACATATGTCGGTGGCAGGTAGATCTGGGATAGCTCGATGACGCCGAAGCGGCTGAGCCAGAAGAGGCCTAGTGCCGCGGTAATGA
>JAZFYL010000228.1:0-21041 GCA_036443495.1 Gemmatimonadales bacterium
GATGGTCTGGCGCAATCGAGAGAGCCAGGTGGTGGCGTTCAACATGGTTCATCGATCCGGCGCAGAGGGTTGGATGGGGCCGCTGGCCGTGCGTCCGGATTGCCAGGGTAACGGTCTGGGAAAGCGCGTCGTCGAAGCCGGCGTCGACTGGCTGCAGCAGCAAGACGTCCGGATCATCGGTCTCGAGACGATGCCGCGGACTGTCGACAATATCGGGTTCTATAGTCGGATGGGGTTTGTCCCGCGTCACCTCACCGTCACCATGACGCGTGAACTCGCGCCGGGCGCCGGGCAAGCGGCGTCTCTCCTGTCCGTTATCGAAGATGGTGAAGCGGCGCTCGAGAGCTGCCGTGCGCTCACTGAGCGGGTGGCGCCGGGATGTGATTTCACGCGGGAGCTGCAGCTCACCGAGGACCTCGAACTGGGTGACACCAGCTTGGTGTTACGCGATGGCACGGTGGTCGGATTCGGGTTGTGGCACTCGGCGCCCTTGGCCGAGGGCCGTCCGGCGGAGGAAATGAGGGTACTCAAGCTCGTTGCGGTGGACGAGAAGAGTTTCGGTCGTGTGGTAGCGGCAATGCAGGCTGCGGGACGAGCGCTCGGTCTCAAGCGGCTTGCCATCCGGTGTCAGACACGCTTCACCGGCGCCTATCGCCACCTGGTCGGCGCCGGGTTCAACGTCCAATGGACCGATCTCCGGATGACCCTCGTGGGGTTCGATGAACGGCCCATCGAGGGGGCCGTGGTGCTTTCCAATTGGGAGATATAGCCGCGGGGGCGTTAGTGGGTGAGACCCCACCAAGTCACGAACAGTACCGCAGAAACGGCAAGCAATGCGTGAATCATGCCGACGCCCACGGGGATCACGAAGCCAAACGTAATCCACGCGGCGAGGGAAACGAGACTCGCGCTCAGGAGAAGGGGTCGTGCGGGCATGGCACTCGTCCGGGATGATGATGGTTGTGGGGCCTCTCTTGAACCTCTATTGTATACGGCCTTGCCGCCCTTGGGGAGGGATCGGGACACCCGCGTCCCACGGAGGTGTCGGGCGCCGCCGCCGACTGGCGGGCAGATGGCAAGTCGAGTATAATGGCAATGCGTCAACACATGGCCTCGAAAGAAAAAAGCGAACGGAGGTGATGGGGAGATACGTTATTGAGCCAACACCCGATGACGGAGTCCAGATTCCATGGTTGATGTCATGCCTCACGAGGTAGGCAGATATCGTGGTGAGGGCACCACAATGCTCGTCGGGCTTCAATAATCCTCTCCATTGCCGTTCGCACACACAGCGCCGATCTTTCAGAGATCGGCGCTTTGTGTTGGCTAGTCCAGCTTCATACCGTGTCGTGGAAAGGCCCATGCCCGTATCCGTCACTCGTCAGGTGCACTTCAGCGCAGCCCACCGGCTGCACAATGCCGCACGGGAACCTGCCTGGAACGAAAAGACTTTCGGGGCATGTAACAACCCGAATTTTCATGGTCACAACTATGAACTCGAGGTCACCGTCAGCGGCGAAATCGACCCGACCACCGGCTTTGTGATCGACCTCGTGGTCCTGAAGCGGCTGGTGGACGAAAATGTCGTCTCCGTGCTGGATCACAAGAACCTGAACCTCGACGTTCCCTGGTTCGCCCAACACATCCCCACCGCGGAAAACATCGCGGTGTTCTGCTGGGAGCAGTTGGCAACCAGGTTGCCGGCCGGCCGGCTGGCCAACATTCGTTTATGGGAGACCCCTAGAAACTATGTCGACTACCAAGGTCCAGCCTGAGGTGAGTGCGGTCCCCGACGGTCGCATCACCGACCACGTCCGGGACATCCTCGAATGGCTGGGAGAAGATGCCGATCGCGATGGCCTCCGACGGACGCCGGAGCGGGTCGCTATAACCCTCGAATGGCTCACCAAGGGTTACCATGAGTCATTGGCAGATGCCGTGGGCGACGCCGTGTTTCAGGAGAAGCACGAGAGCATGATCATGGTGAGGGACATCGAGGTCTACTCGCTCTGCGAACATCACATGCTGCCGTTCTTCGGCCGTGCCCACGTGGCATACATCCCCCACGGCCGGGTGTTGGGGTTGTCCAAACTGCCCCGGATCGTTGACATGTTTGCCCGCCGCCTGCAATTGCAGGAACGGCTGACCGATCAGGTTGCCGACGCCATCATGCAAGTCCTGGAGCCCAATGGTGTTGGGGTGGTCATCGAGGCCGCCCACCTGTGCATGATGATGCGTGGGGTGGAGAAACAGAATTCCAGAACCGTCACCAGTGCCGTCCGGGGCGCGTTTCGGGATGACCTGAAGACACGTGAAGAGTTCCTGCGTCTGGTGCACGGCGGTCCTGAGTGACGCACCTGGCAGGTCAGACCGCGGTGGTGACGGGGGCGTCGAGGGGGATCGGCGCCGAGGTGGCCGAACTCCTGGAACGGGCTGGCGCCAGGGTGGTCAGAATGGCCCGGAGCCTGGAGCCCCGTCAGGGAGAGACCCGCTGGGACATTCCCTGCGACTTGACGGATCTGGCGGCGTTAGGGGAGGCCGCCGGGAGCATCCTCGAGAGCTGGGGGACCCCCGGCGTAGTGGTCAACAACGCCGGGGCGTTTCTGCTGCGCCCGTTCGAGTCGACGGAAGTCGATGAGCTCGATCACCAATACGCCGTCAACCTCAGGGCACCGTTCGCGGTGGCCCGCGCCTTCCTGCCCCGAATGCGCCAGGCCCGGAGCGGGGTTCTGGTGACGGTAGGCAGCGTCTCCGATCATACCCCGCTGCCGGAGAATGCGGCATACGCCTCGGCCAAGTATGCCTTGCGCGGGCTTCACGAAGTGCTCGTGGAGGAGTATCGTGGCTCTGGCGTCCGACTGAGTCTGGTGTCGCCTGGCCCGACGGACACTGCCGCATGGGACGCGGTCGATCCTGACACCAGACCGGGGTTTCTCAAGAGGTCCGAGATGCTCCGACCGCGCGATGTTGCGGAAGCCATCATGTTTGTCGTTTCCCGACCGGCCGGTGTCCAGGTGGACTGGCTGAGGTTGGGGCCCGCTCCCGTCTCGGTATCACCCTGAACCCGAATCCTATGCGTCAGTTTCCCGTGACGGTCCTACTGTGCCTCATCGGTGTGTCCCCCGCGGCTCACGCGCAGTTGCTGCCTGAATTGCCGGACACGTCGGGTTGGGGTGTCCACGTGCTTGCGATTGCCCGGGAGCCGGGGGGTGCGATGTGGGTCGGCACCTACGGTCAGGGGATCTACCGACTCGACCCGGGAACCGACGAATGGGTGAACATCCGGCGCGACACGACCGGGACCTCGATCGCGTGGGATTACGTCCATACCATCGCCTTTGGTCCACGCGGTCAGGTCTGGTACGGCACCATAGGGAACGGCTGGGGGGTGTCACTCGATCGCGGACGAACCTGGCGCAATTGGACGTACGCCGAACTGGGCCCGGAATGGCAGTACGTCGCGCCGTCAGGCATTGTGGCTCGGGGCGACACCATATGGGTGGGGACTGCCGATGGGATTCAAATGACAACCGATGACGGCGGTAGCTGGATCGCGCTGGTGGACTCCGTCGGGCCCGCGGCTCGTGGCCCCGCGGACACGGCCCTCGTCATGCTGTCCAACGAATATGTCCGCCGGATAGGCACCAACCGGCGGGGACTGCTGGTCTCGAACCTCGATGGCCGGTTTCTGTATCAACGTCGGAGCGACGACATGTGGACCAGCCGGACGCTGACCTTCGCCCCGTTCTCGCCTCTGGCCGGCGTGGTCGTCGAAGGCTACCTCGTCCGAGGCAGCCATTGTGGCTTCCGCATGCCGAGAGACACCTTGCCATGCCTGCGGGGGGGGGAGGGCGTGGCCGCGCCGGCCCAGGACTCCCTGCCGCTTCGAACCACCTGGTTCCGTCGTCCCATCGGATTGGACGACAACCCATTCATCGACCAGACGTACCGCTACGGTTCGACCATGGGTGGCAACTTCCAGCAACACCAGGGGGTCGAGTTCAACAACCCCGACGGTACCCCGGTCCGAGCCATCGGCTCCGGAACGGTGGTCTACGCCGGCCCGGCCGAGCGGGGCGCGCTGACGGTTGCGATCCGGCACGACTCGGTGGTGATGGCCAGTCGCCAGCGGCTGCGTATCTTCTCGACCTACTATCACAACTTCGAGTTGAGAGTGTCCGAAGGGCAGCGAGTGTTCCGGGGACAGGTGATCGCTCTCGTTGGCAACACCGGGCGGGCCACCAACGACCATCTCCACCTCGAGGTACATGCGGCGCCGACCGACGATGTAACCGCCATCGTCGATTCGCTCGAGCGGTATCCGGCCCATACCACCAATCCCGAATTGTGGATCGACCCCATCCCCGGGACGGGGGTCATTGCCGGACAGGTCCGGGATATCGACGGCACGCCGATCAGCCAGGCACGCATCTACGGGGTCGTCAAGCACGATCCCTCGGAGACCCCGTTCTCGTTTGCCGAAACGTACGGCGACCTGGCCAACTCCCATCCGTTGTATGACGAAGATTTCGCCATCAGTGACGTCCCCCCCGGCACCTATGTTCTCGGTACCGAGATCCACGGCCAGCGAGTGCTGCGTGAAGTCGTCGTTCACGAGGGCATGTTGAGTTGGGTGATTTTCCAGCCCTGACACCAATACCGCGGCCACCGTGTTCATCGAACTCACCGACGTGCTGCGCTGTCCGGCAGACCATCCGGAAGCCTATCTGATCCTGTTGCCTGACAGGGTGGAAGACCGGACCGTCCGAAGCGGACAGTTGGGCTGTCCGGTATGCGGGCTCGAGTACCGCATCGATCGAGGGATCGCCGGGTTTGGCGACCCCCCGGATCTGCAGCAACGTCCCAGTGCTCTGGATGCCGAGGGACTCCACGCCCTGATCGGGGTAGACAGTCCCGGGGGGTATGTCGCGTTGGTGGGTACCGTGGCCGCTGAGGGGGCGCCGCTGGCGGCACATCTCGAAGGAGTGCATCTGATCGCTGTCAACCCGCCGGAGTCGGTCGCTGGCGATCGGCCGCTCAGCGTATTGCTGGGTGACCGCCTACCGCTGAAGGCGGGCTCGGTGCGCGGAGTGATTCTCGGGCCGGGTTACGGCGATTCCCCATTTTGGCGTACGGAAGCCCAAAGGGTCGTACTGCCCGGGCTCAGGGTCGTGGGTGAGGGGACCGCCCCGGCGCCGGCGGATTGGGAATCTCTCGGCACTGCCGGAGCGGTCTGGGTCGCGCGGCCGGTCTAGGGGGCGGGGGGGCGGGGGGGCGGCAACCGCTCAGGCGCCATCCATGTCGTGGGCCCCGCCTTCTCGTTCGGCGTACAACGCTTCGATCTGATCGCGGTAGCGCTCTTCGATGACCTTCCGCTTGATCTTGAGGGTCGGCGTAAGCTCGCCGCTCTCGATGGTGAAATCCTTGCTCACCATCAACATTTTCTTGGGGACTTCGAACTGGGCCAGCCCCCGGAGACTCTTCTTGATTTCGCTCTCGACCTTGGCGGCGGCTTCCCGGTTGGCGACGAGGCTGGCGTCGTCTGAGAAGGAGATGCCGGCTTCCTTGGCCCACGACCCCAGGACGCCGAAGTCGGGTACCACCAGGAGGATGGGGAACTTCCGTTTGTCCCCCAGCATCACGGTGTTGAGGACGAAGCGGTTCGTCTTGATCAATCCTTCGATCGGTTGCGGGGCGATGTTCTTGCCACCCGCTGTGACGATGATGTCCTTCTTCCGATCGGTGATCTTGAGATACCCGTCATCATCCAGGAGACCGATGTCGCCGGTGTGGAACCACCCGTTCTGGTCGAGCGCTTCGGCCGTCGCTTCGGGGAGATGATAGTATCCCTTCATCACGTTGGGGCCGCGGCACAGGATCTCGCCGTCGTCCGCGATGGTGACCTCTACGCCCGGCAAGAGGCGACCAACCGTGCCGATACGGATGTGGTCCAAGGTGTTGACGGAGATGATAGGCGACGTTTCGGTCAGCCCATACCCCTCCAGAATGATCAGCCCGGCGGCGTAAAAGAACTTGGCGATTTCGGGCGAGAGCGGCGCGCCGCCGGAGGCAAAGAACCGCAGCTGCCCGCCCGTGCGGGCGCGCAATTTCGAGAAGACCAGTTTGTCTGCCAACGCTTTCTTCAGGCCCAGAACCGTCGGAACCGGTTCGCCGGCGAGCACATAGTCCGCCCACCGCTCGGCGGTTGCTTTGGCCCAGAAGAAGATCTTCTGCTTGACCTTGGACCCGGACAGGGCGTTCTCCAGCACCCGGGCGTAGATCTTCTCGTACAGCCGTGGTACCGACAGAACCACCGTGGGGCCCAACTCGATCATGTTGGGGGAGACCTGCTCGATGCTCTCGGCGTAGTTGATGATGACGCCGGCCTCCATCATGACGTAATGCCCGGCCATTCGCTCGAAAATGTGGGACAGGGGGAGGAAGGAAAGGCACTGATCGTCCTCCCTGAGCGCGAGCACCTCGAGACCTGCCACGACGTTGGATGTCAGGTTCCCGTGGGTCAGCATGACCCCTTTGGGTTTCCCGGTCGTGCCCGAGGTATAGATCAGGGTTGCGAGATCGTCCGGGGTGACGCGGAGCGCCTCCGCCCGGTGGTCCGGGTAGCGGTCCCGAGCCTCGCGGCCTTTGGTGAGCAATTCCTCGAAGCTGATCACACCGGGCCCGGTGGCATCCCTATCGAACGCGATGATGTGACGGAGCGATGGGAGTTGGTTGCGAATCTCCAGGATCTTGTCCAATTGCTCCCGGGACGAAACGCAGATGGCCGAAGCACCCGAGTCGCTGAGGATGTAGGCGACTTGGGCCGCCGGCAGGGTGGGGTAGACCGGGACGTCGGCACACCGTGCCGTGAGGCAGGCGTAGTCCATGATGGCCCACTCGGGCCGGTTCTCGGACAGCAGAGCGACACGGTCGCCTGCCGTGAGCCCCATTTCCAGCAGCCCCATGCTGGCCGCCTCGACGCGTTCATGCAGATCACGGTAGCTGAGGTCAATCCATGACCCACCACTCTTGGCGCGCATCGCCACCGGTCGGTCGCTAAAGCGGTCGATGGCGCCGTAGTACAATTCGTTGAGCGTCGTTGGAGCGTTCACACGAGCCTCCTGAGATGCGGACGCGTAACCTGACTTGTGACCACCTTAGTGGCGGCCGCCTCCGGAGGTTACGGGTTGTCGAACCGTATGATGAACCGCTGGCCCGATCCCGGGACGGTGTCCACTCGGAACCGGAACGCTGTGATCTCGACGATGGCGCTGTCGGGAGACGTGACCCCGGCCACGCGGTTCAGCAGGACCGGGACAGTCGACGTGCCGTCAAGCCCGGTAGTAACGGTATCGATCGTGACCTGTCCGGTAAACTCTACCGAACGCGGCTGGGTCGAATCCGGCTCGACGATCCTGTACTCGATCCGTCCACCGTTAGCGGGTAGGGTATCCCCCATCTCGTGGGTGTCAAGCCGGACTTCCAGGGGTGCCGACGATCCTTCACCCACGAGAACGCGGAGGGTGTCTTCCCCGACTATGACCACCGTGTCCGGCCGGGGGACGATGGTGAAGTTCAGGATGTTCGATAGGAGCGTGCCGGTTTGGGCCTGAATACGTGCTTGCCCGGGGAAGTCTGCTCTTACCAGGCCGGACGAGTCCACGCCTGCGGTGGTGTCGAGCGCCAGCCACTCGATGGGAGCGGGGACCACATCACCGTTCTTGTTGAGGACCTGGGCGAACACCCGGGACGTGTCCGAGACGTCGAGAATGGTGATGATGCTGGCCAGCACCCGGACCTGCACGACCTCGTTCGAGGTGTCGATCAGATCAGTGCAGGCGAGTAACACCACAACAGCCAGGAGACCCCTCGGGATCTTCATGAGCTCTCTGCGGCGGGGCTTTCTTCGATATCCCGTAGCGTGTTCTCGGCGTGCCGAATCCATCGCTCGGCGTCGGGGCCCTTGGGAGGTTGGGCGAGGAAAACTCGCAAGTGTCGGGCCGCCGTATCGTCGTCACCCCGCTTCCGCAGGAGGAACGCGACACCGTAGTGCGCCCCCACCAAGTCGCCGTCCTGGTCCAGCGCCTTCCGGTAGTGCCGGATCGCTTCGTCCACCTGGCCCGTCTTGGTGAAGGCGATGGCCATGTTTTGGAGAATCCTGTGGTCGTTAGGATTGTCGCGTAGCGCGAGGCGATAGGACGTCAAGGCGGCCTTGAAGTCACCTTGACGCTCCAGGGCCAGCGCTTCGTTGAGATAATCCAGCCGTTGGGGCCGCAAAGACTTAGCGGGCTTCGTGCCGAACAGCCGATGCCATAGGCTCATGGACTGGCCATGCAATTTGACAGGAGTAATCCCATAAGTGACGATTCCTGAGTAAGATAGTGACATGCCCCGCAGCGGCGCAACGCAGTTGCCGCCCTGCTGGCCCACGGCTAGGTTGCTAATGCCATCCCTCACTAGCTCGGAGTCGGCATGCCTCCCTCACCCTCCGATTCTCGCGACATCATGGCGGTCGATTGGCCGTTTTTCGGCGAGATCTGTCGCGCCCTGGCGCTCCGAGTCGCCCGATCGTTCGATCCGGAAATTGTGCTTGGTGTGGCCAAGGCCGGCGTGATCCCCGGGGTCGTGGTGGCCTCGATCCTCCAGCGGGAATTCGCCTCCATGGCCGTCACGCGGCACGATCCCTACGCCAGCCCCCAGCTCATCGCGGGGCCGCCCAAGACCGTGGAAGGCCGACGGGTTCTGATTGTGGACGAAACGTGCAATACGGGCGCCACGCTCAAACTGGCCCTCAACGAGGTCAAGTCCCTCGGCCCCACCGAGGTCCGAACGGCAGTTTCCTTTCGAACCGGACCGTACGCGCCGGATTTCCACGCCTTCGAAACCGACAAGTTCATCGTCCTTCCCTGGGATCTAGAAATCATCCAAGACGGTGAGTTGGTCGCCCATCCGGACTACGCCGACCAGCTATGAAGGACCGCGTGCGCGACGCGATCAAGCATTCCCGCGCGGACTACACCGAAATCCGACTCGAACGGTCCTGGGGAAGCACCGTAGCCCTGCGTGGCGACCGACTGGAAGGCGCGACGGCCGGGGTGGACGAAGGCGGGTGTGTCCGCGTTCTGAACCACGGCTACGGCTGGGGGATCGCCTCTTTCACGTCGCTCGATCAACTCACCGACAAGGTCGACCGCGCCAATGCCCTATCCCGCGCAGTGCCGCGTGACGAGGCCGCGCCGTGGGCGGCCGTACCTGTTCGCGAGGAGGACGTTCTCCTCGATCTCGATGGTGACGTACGGGGTGTTCCGCTGGAGGAGAAGTACAGCTACGTCAAGCGGCTCAATAGCGCCATGGCGGACTATGATCGCCGGGTGATATCGACGCAGGTCGCCTATCGCGACGAGGTCACCGAATACTGGTTCGCCAATTCCGAAGGCACACTCATCTACCAGATGCGCCCCGAATACCGACTCTCGGCCGTTGCGGTGGCCCGGGAACACGGTGCTCAGGAGCGGGTCCTGGTGTCCGTCGGCCAGCGCAAGGGGTGGCACAGCGCCCGCGACCGCGATGAGCAGTTTCGCGATGCGGCCGTGCGGGCCGTCGACTTGCTCGGGGCGCAGCGGGTTGCCGAGGGACGGTTTCCGGTCGTGCTCGATCCCAAACTGGCCGGGGTGATTACCCACGAGGCGATTGGCCACCTGAGCGAAGCCGACCTGATCCGGGACGATCCCGCCGTGGCGAAGATGCTGCCGTTGGGTCGCAAGGTCGGACCTTCGTGCCTCACGGTTGGAGACGACGGCCGCGCACCGGGGCTCCGCGGTACCCTCCCGTTCGATGATGAGGGAACCCCCACGCAGAAAACCCTCCTCATCCAGAACGGCGAAGTGGTGGGACACTTGCATTCGCGTGAAACCGCCGCGGCGATGAGCGAACAGCCAACCGGGAACGCCCGCGCCCTGTCGTACCGGCATCCCCCGATCGTACGCATGACCAACACCTACATCGCCCAGGGTACCGGCCATCTGGATGATCTGCTCGAGGACATCGAACTCGGCGTGTATGCCTGCGACGCAGCCGCCGGCCGGACCCACCGGGATACCTACACGTTCACGGCTGGTTATGGGCGCATGATCCGGAACGGCCAACTGGCCGAACTGGTCCGAGGGGTGACTCTTTCGGGGAACCTGTTCGAGCTGCTCGGCTCCATCGAAGGCGTCTCAGAGGACTTCTTGTGGAATGAGTCTGGTGGCGGGTGCGGCAAGAAGGGGCAGAGTCCACTCCCGGTCGCGGAAGGCGCGCCCCATGTTCGGGTCGCTTCGATGGCGGTCGGTAAGGCGCTGTTGTGATTCCCCGGATCCTGGAGGAGGCGGAACGCCTGGGGGCTCAGGGAGACGTCGTGCTCAAATTCGATCGGACCACGTCTTTGCGCTTTCGGGACGGGCGGTTGCAACAGGCCCACGAAGCCGAGGAGACCGGCGCCAATCTGCGTCTCGTCGTGGACGGCCGCATTGGGAGCGCGGGCAGTACGACGGGCGATCCGGACGCCCTCGTGGAAGCAGCCCTGGCCTCAGCGAGACTGGGCCAACAGGGGCCGCTGTTCTATCCCGAAGCGGCACCCTCCGGAGACCCGCTCATCTATTCACCTGAGGCCGAGTCGGCGGACCTGGATACACTCGGCCGGTGCGGGAGTCAGCTGTCCGAGAGCTTGATCGATGACGACACCCAGGTCGAGATCGCGGTCGAACGCTCTGTGGGATCGGTCCATGTCGCCAACACCCGCGGGGTGGACGTGCGCTACGAGGTCAGCAGCGTCACCCTCGACGTGACGGCCACCGCGGCCGGGTCGACGTCGGTGCATGCCTGGTGGGGCCGGAGCGGACTGCCGTCCAACGAGGAGCTGGAGGGCCTGGTCAGTTGGGTCAGCGAGCGGCTCAAATGGGCCGTCGGTGAAGGACCGGTAAAGGCGGGAGCCATGCCGGTCTGTTTCACTCACCGCGCGATGGCTACCCTGTTGACGCCTGTGAGACACGCGTTGGGGGGAAAGGCCGTCTTGTACGGGACCTCCCCGTTGGCAGACCGTATCGACCAGCCCGTATTCGATTCCAGCATCACCTTGATCGACGACCCGTGGGAAGACGGTCGCCCGGGTTCCCGGCCGATTGACGATGAAGGCGTCGTGTGCCGTCCCCTGCCGTTGGTGGAAGACGGCTTCCTCAAGGCGGCCATCTACGATCTGGAGACCGCCGTGTTGGCCGGCGTGCCTTCCACGGGCCATGGCCGGCGATCGACCTTCGGTAAACCGCAGCCGGCCTATTCGAACCTGCGCCTGCTACCCGGCGATCAAACCTGGGAGGATCTGCTGCGGCTGGTGGGAGACGGATTGGTGGTCGACGGGTTCCACGATGCGGGACGGGGCTTTGCCCGGAGCGGTGCCTTCAAACAACCGGCATCTCTGGCCTTTAGAGTGTCCGGTGGCGAGATCGCCGGCAAGGCAGATGCGGTCACGGTGTCGGGCAACATCATCCACCTTCTTAGCCAGGTGAGCGGGTTGGGGCGGGAATGCCGCTGGATGGGAAGCATGTGCCTGCCACCAATGGTCCTCGACGGCGTCCGAGTCCAACCCCGGTGAGCGTGACGGGAAGCTAGCCGGCCGCGGTGGTGTCACCCCTCAGGGGACCGGGTACACTGTCCTGCCACCCAAGACGGTGCGCAACACGCGCGTGCTCAGTACCTGGTCCTCGGGAACGGTCATGATGTCCGTGTCCAGAATCACGAAATCGGCCAGTTTTCCCACCGCAATGGATCCGACTTCCTTTTCCATGAACGCCGCCTGGGCGGGCCAGAGCGTGATGCTCAGCAACGCCTCCTCGCGACTGATCCGTTGCTCCGGGAACCAGCCTCCCTCGGGCCACCCCTCGGCGTCGCGCCGAGTGAAGAACGCCCGGAAGGAGATGAGAGGGTTGGCCGACTCGATAGGGGTGTCAGAGCCGTTGGGGATGATCACGCCGGTCTCGCGCAGCGAATGCCAGGCGTAGGCGCCTTGTGCTCTGCGCCTCCCGAGCCGGTCCAGTGCCCAATACATGTCGCTGGTCTGATGGCTCCCCTGCATTGAGGGGATCACGCCTAGCTCGGCGAAGCGGGGGATGTCCTCTTCCGCTAGGACCTGGGCGTGTTCGATCCGGAAACGATGGTCCGGAGTCGGGCGTTCGCGCAGCGCGACTTCGAACGCGTCCAGGGCCGTTCGATTGGCCCGGTCTCCGATGGCGTGGACGTTGACCTGAAATCCCCTCTCCAACGCCAGACGGGCGATGGTGAGAATCGAGTCGTGGGAGGCCAGGAGAAGTCCCTCGTTGTCAGGGTCGTCGGTATACCCGTGAAGGAGCGCTGCGCCACGACTCCCCATGGCGCCGTCCGACGAAATCTTGATGGCTCTGGTCCACAAGATCTCACCGTACAAGCCACTCTGGGGGCCGCGATCGAGAAAGCCGAGGAGCCCCGGAGAGCCCGCTTCCACCATTACATAGTTCCGCAGGGTGAAGCGGCCTTCCGCCGCCAATTCCCGATAGAATGTGATGGTATCGATACCCACGCCGGCATCATGCATCCCCGTCAGCCCCCAACGGTTTGCCTCGGCCATGGCCGCCAGCAGTTGAGCGGTCAGTTCACCCATCGAGGGGGCCGGGATGATCGAATCCACCAACAGGGTCGCGTTGTCGATCAGGACGCCGGTCGGGGTGCCGTCCGGGTTTCGGAGAATGCGCCCTCCCGCCGGGTTGGCGTCCATGAAGTCGAGCCTGGCGGCTACAATGGCCATCTGGTTGACCAGGGCGGCATGGCCATCCACCCGATCGAGGTAAACCGGATGGTCCGGCACCGCCCGGGAAAGGGCTTCGTGGTTGGGAAAATCGCCACCGGGCCAGTCGTTCTGATCCCAGCCACGGCCCCGAATCCAAGTGCCGGGCGCAACTTCATCGGCCCTGGCGCGGACCAGGGCGATGACCTCTTCATAAGAAGTGGTCTCCCCGAGGTTCACGATCCGGAAGAGCCGTCCCAAGTTCAGCAAGTGGGCATGAGCGTCGATCATCCCGGGCAAGATGGTCGCGCCTGCGGCCTCCAGACGTTCAGTTCCCAGGCCGGCGGCGGCCTCGACCTCGAGATTGGTTCCCACTACGAGGAATCGACCGTTCCGCACCGCCAGCGCCTGAGCGGTCGGCTGGTCGAGGTTGGCCGTATGGATCCGGGCGTTCAGGACGATCAGGTCCGGTGGCCTCTCCCTCCCTTGGGCGGCTACGGCGGACGGCATCAGGGCAAGCAGGGTCAGGATACGAGCGGACATGGTCTCTCTCGTCTAGGATCTGGGTTGCAACCCAGCGTGGGTTGGCCCTATCTAAGGCGGTGAACTTCTTCAAGGAGCATCCTAGTGCCCCTCGGTATCAGTCGCATGATAGCAGGGTCCGTGGGCTCAGCCACCGCGGCGATCGCGCTGGTTGGAGCCGCCGGCACCCCCCCCTCCCTGTCGGCCCAGGAACGACACTCCCTGAGCGGCAATGACGTCGCCATCTACAATCTGGCCGGCCGCGTTACCGTCGAGCCCGGGTCGGGCTCTGACGTAGTCGTCGAGATCGCGCGCGGAGGGGCCGATGCCGACCAACTCCGCATCGAAACAGGCGCCATTCGGGGGCATGAGACCCTGCGGGTGGTGTACCCCTCCACCCGCGTGGTGGCCGCGTTCCTCGACTCGCACCATCAGACCAAGGTGCGCGTGCGGGACGACGGCACCTTCTCCGACAATCAGAATCGAGATCGGGGCACCCGGATCTCGGTGTCGAGCGACGGCAATGGGCTCGAGGCGTGGGCTCACCTCACCATCAAGGTCCCCGCCGGGAAGACCCTGGCCGTGTATCTCGCGGTCGGTCGGATCGAGGCCAGCAACCTCGACGGCGATATTCACCTGGACACCCACAGTGCGCCTGTCACGGCGCGATCGATCACGGGGAGTCTCAGCATCGATGTCGGATCGGGTGGCGTCGAGGTGAGCGACATTACCGGTGAACTGTCCGTCGATACCGGTTCCGGCGGTGTTGAAGTGAATCGGGTAAACAGCCAGGTCATCAACATCGATACCGGGTCCGGCGGTGTCCGGGGAAGCGACCTGACGGCGGAGCGCATCGACATCGATACGGGTTCCGGCGGCATCGCCTTGAACAACGTGTCCGCCGATCGCTTGGCAATGGATACCGGCAGCGGAGGGGTCGATCTGACTCTCACCAAGGCCCCGCGTGACATCGACATCGATACGGGGTCGGGCGGCGTGACGATCCGGTCGCCCGAGGGTCTGAATGCGACCATCGATCTCGAGACAGGGAGTGGGTCGATCGAGAGTGACTTCCCGATGACCGTCCACCGTCACAGCCGCGATCATGTGCAAGGCCAGATCGGCGACGGATCGGGTCGGATCAAGATCGACACTGGGTCGGGATCGATCCGGCTGCTGAAGGTCGGCTAGGTCGTTTGACTCGCCTCAGCATACGAGACACCCTCGGCCATCCGCTCATAGACGGTGGCGAGGGTGTCTGGCGATCCCATGAGAAAGCGGCAGGCGTCGTCGCCGCGTGAACGGCATTCGACTTCCATGACCGCGACCGTCTCTCCAGCCAGCCGGCCGAAGAAGTCGGCCAGGAGGCCGGAGGAGACATGGCAGCATGGGTACTGCGAACTCGCCCCGTTCGTGGCTTCGGCCCAATCGCTGGAATCGATGGCCATGACCGCCTCGGACAGCGGCGAAAACGTGAAGGTCCCCCAGCCATGCTCGCCGAAGAAGGCCGAGGTGGTCTCTTCCAGGAACGCGGCATCGAGTTCTTCGGTCCCCACCTGCCGGGTTCTTTCGAGCCAGGTCTGAAAGGCCTCGAAGGTGTCCCGGCCGGCGGCGAACCCCGCCTCCTGCAGGTAGGCGGCGGTCGACAGACCGTGGTCGCGCTCCAGGCTGGCGCGGAGGGTGTGGAGGGCGCGGGGGCTGAGACCCAGAAACGTGGTTGCGGTGGTGGATTCCATAGTCGTCATGAGTCGATGTCTTTTGGGTTCGGTAACTTACGGGCCTTCGTCGATGCGACGCAAGAGTTCGGCTTCCCCGATGACTTCGATCCCCAGGCTTCGGGCGTTCTCCAGCTTGCTCCCTGGGTCCTCGCCCGCCACCACGGCCGTGGTATTCTTGCTGACACTGGCGGTGACCTTCCCCCCGGCCGCCTCGATTCGGTCCTTGGCCCCGGCCCGGCTGAGTGATGGCAAGGTGCCGGTGAGCACGTATGTCTGCCCGGCGAGAGGGGGCGGGGTCGCCTGGTCCGTGCCGGCTTCCGGCTCGACCATCGGCAGCCCGGCGGCGCGGAGGCGCTCCAACAGCGACCGATTCTCCTCCCGGGCGAAGAAGCTGGCCACCGCGTCAGCGATTGTGGGGCCAATGCCCGGAATGGAGGCAAGTTGGTCGCGGTCGGCGTCCTGGAGCCGGTCCAGGGTGACGAAATGCCGGCCCAGGGCGCGCGCCGCCATGGTTCCCACGTGGCGCATCCCCAGGGCGAAGAGTACCACCGACAAGGGCTGGATCCTCGAGTCGCTGATCGCCTGAACCAGCTGCTCGGCTGATTGCCTGGCGAACCGCTCCAGAGGAAGGAGCTGGTCCACCTCGAGTCGATACAGGTCTCCGACGTCGTGAATGAGGCCCACGTCCAGGAGTTGCCGCACCCGCTCGTACCCCAGGCCGCGGATGTCCATTGCGCCACGGGAGGCGAAGTGAACGATCTCTTCCAGAATCCTGCCGGGGCAGGACACGTTGGGGCAGTACCGCATGATCTCGTCGGGGGGCCGCTCGACGGGGGTGCCGCATACCGGACACCCGGTCGGCGGCACGAAGGGCTGTTCCGAGCCGTCCCGGCGATCTCGCAGGGGTCCGATAATCTGGGGGATGACCTCGCCGGCTCGGACGACTTCGACCCAATCACCGATGCGGATGTCTTTTTCCGCGATCAATTGCTCGTTGTGAAGGGTCGCGTTGGAAACGGTCACGCCACTGACCTCGACGGGCTCCAATTCCGCGTAGGGGTTGAGGGCGCCGGTGCGTCCCACGTTGATCCTGATGTTCTTGAGGCGGGTCACGGCCACTTCGGGTTCGAATTTTCGGGCGATCGCCCACCGCGGCTCCCGGTTGCCCACCGACCCCAGTGCCCCGTGCAGTGAGAGCCGGTCGAGCTTGATCACGACACCGTCAGCCTGGAACGGTAGCTGGGACAGCAGAGCCTCGTACTGCGGAATCCGCGCAATCACCTCGTCGAGTGAACCGAGCCTGGCGCGGTGGGGCTCGACCTGGAACCCCCAACTCTCCAGTTGATCCAGCATACCCCACTGGCTGTCAGTCACGGGATTGCCTTCGATCACCTCGATGTGGAAAGCGAACATTCTCAACCGCCGCCGGCGGGTGATGTCGCTGTCCAACTGGCGCAGGCTGCCGGCCGCCGAATTACGGGGATTGGCGAAGGGAGGGTCGCCGGCAGCCTCCCGCATGCGGTTGACCCGGGCGAAGGTGATCAGCGGGAAATAGACCTCGCCCCGGATCTCCATGAGCGCGGGGAACTCGCTACCGCGCACTACCAACGGCACGTCATGGATGGTGCGGAGGTTGGGAGTGATGAGTTCGCCGACGAAGCCGTTCCCGCGCGTAGCGCCCGTGATCAGGCGTCCGTCCTCGTATATGAGGTTGACGGCCGCGCCGTCGATCTTGACCTCGGTTACGAAACTGCTCGACCCGACGTCCTCGACCAGCCGTTGATTCCGCTCGTTCCAGGCGCGCAACTCATCGGTATCGAATGCGTTTGCCAGGGACAACATGGGGGCCAGGTGCTTGTGCTTGACGAGGGCGGAGGCGGGTGGCGCTCCGACTCGCAGGGTAGGCGAATCGGGGGTCCGCAGGGCAGGGTACTGCTCTTCCAGGGCTCGAAGCTCCCGGAACAGCCGGTCGTACTCCGTATCCGAGATTGAAGGACTGTCTTCGACGTAGTAGGCCTGATTGGCCCGAGTGATGCGGTCCCGCAGGTCTGCGGCGTGTTGGCGCGCGTCGGTTTCGCTCCCGGGGGAGCTCACCGGGTGGCAGCCTCCTGGCTGATGACCGCCATGGCGACCCCGACGAGCCGATCCATCTCTTCCGCAGAGGACTTGCCCAGCGTACCCTCGCCCCAAGGCCCCTCGCGGGACGCGTGTTCGTCGAGCAGGCGCCTGATGAAGCCAAGCATCGCGGCTCGTTCACGGTCTCGCCCGTCATCGACCCGCTCCTCCCCGTGGCGTTCCTGGAGACGCTCGAACTTGTGGGCGTTCCGAAGGGCCTTGGCCGTCAGGCTGGCGACGACCTGGCAGAACTCGACGTCGGCGTCGGAGAAGCTGGGGCCGTCTCGGAACGTGCGTAGGAAGATGGCGCCGATGGCCGCCCCCCGCCATGTGATGGGGACCACGGTGATGGATTTGACTCGACGGTTGGCCAGCGCTCCCCGCACGTGCTTGAGCGTGGGATCGGCGGCTGCGTCGGGGATGAACACGGACTTGCCCGATTCGATGGCCTGCTTGAGTTCGGGATAGCGGTCGAGGTCGACCACGTAGTTGCGGATGCTGGGATCTTCGTAACTGGCCACTAGCCGGACCGTTTGGCCACCCTTCTCGACGAGGAAGATCGAGCAGCGGTCCAGCCCGAACGCCTCACCCAGGCGCCGGGCCACCGATTGGACCACGTCCATGAAGTGGAGCGACCCAGCAATCTCCTGCAGGATCTCGATGACCGCTAACAGGTGCTTCCGCTCGCCCTCGAGCGTATTCACGCGAGCCTCGAGGCGTTCGACCTCATCTTCCAGCGGGGACTCGACTGATGTCATGCTAGTAATCCATGGAAAGGGTTGGCGTAGAGGAAGTTGGGCAGGGAGCCCCTGAGGGTCAAGCACACCCGCAAGGGTCGATTGCCCGCCGCTCTGGGGGGTACTAGCTTCCGGGAGAGATGCGCCGGAGGGGCACAATGAAGGACGACGATCAGGATCTGTACGAAGAGGACCTGTCAGAAGTAGAGATTCTCGAGGAAGACGAAGCGAACGGAGAGAGCTTCGGCGGGGCTGAGTTCGCCGGCGGCCTATTGCTGGGCGCCGTTCTGGGGGTGGCGATCGCGCTGCTGTTTGCACCTCAGGAAGGCCGCCGTACCAGGCGGGACATTCGGCGGCGTGCCCGGCACCTGCGCGACGACGCCGAGGAGTCGTGGGACGATGCCCAACGCGAAGTGAAGCGTCGGCTGCGGCGGCACAAGCGATCGGTCAAGGGTCATGTCGACAAGGCGGCCGATCGGGCCCGGGACGTAGTAAAGCGGTTGAACTAGTCCTGGCCCTCCTCCTCCAGGATCTCCTGCAACAGAATGGCAGCCTCCTCCTTATAGCGAGGGTCTAGCACGTCGAATACCGGGAGGCTGTCCACCGCCTCGAGTTGCACCTTCGCCTCAGCCAGGTAGTCGGTGTCGACGTAGACCCATGCCAGATCCAGGTGATGGTAGATCACGGTGGGGTCTATCTCCACTGCACGTTCCAGGTGTTCCACGGCCAAGTCCCAACTCGCCAGATCGAGGAAATCGCCCCCGAAGAGGTTCTTGGCGAACCATCGTTGCACCCCCGACAGGCGCTTGATCTCCGCGTGCCACAATCCGATCACGTGATGGGCCTTGTCGTGTTCCGGGTCGAGTTCGAGCGTCTTGAGAGCCTCTACGCGGATTTCCCGGGCACGGGCCACCCGTTCCCGGTTGCTCTTGGTCAGGGATGCCCTGCCGATGGCGGCCGCCAGGGCATAGTGGCCATCGGGCTCCAGCAGGGCGACATCCACGGCCCGCCTGGCGTAGACTTCGGCCAGGGCGTAGAGGGAGTCGCGCGGCTTGCTCTTGATGTCGTCGGGAGTTTGCTTGCCGATGTCTATCAGGGCCACGGCCAGGCGCCAGTTCGCCTGGTAGCTCGACGAATCGATGCCCAAAGCGGCCTCGAAATGTCGTGCGGCTCCCTCCGGATCCCGCTGTGAGCCGTCCACGATGCCCTGGGAGATGTGACTCTCCAGCTCCCCGGCCGCGCTCTGTGAGGCCAGGCGTCCGGTCGACAGGCTAGCCAGGAACAGAGCGCATAGCGGCACGATCCGCGGTTGCACACACAAGGAAGGCATGGCTGAATGGTCGTCTCATCTCTCATCGAACGCAAGCGAAGTGGAGAGGCACTGACCACCGAGGAGTGGCAGGGTCTGCTGGCGGCCTACGGTGCGGACCACGTCCCTGACTACCAGATGGCAGCTCTTCTCATGGCCGTGTTCTTCCAGGGACTCACCGACGAGGAACTGTACGCCGTCACGGAGGCGATGCTCTCCAGCGGCTCCCGTCTGAACTTCGGGGACTGGCCGAACCCTCGGGTCGACAAACACTCTACCGGAGGAGTAGGCGACAAGACGTCGCTAATCCTTGCACCTCTCCTCGGCGTGTGCGATGTGGCAGTCCCCATGATCTCGGGCCGTGGTCTGGGGCACTCAGGCGGCACCGTCGACAAGCTGGAAGCAATCCCCGGATTCCGCACGTCGCTGTCCCTCGAGGAAGTCGAGCAGCAGGTGCGGGAGTTGGGGTGTGCCATGGTGGGACAGACGCGCGACATCGCCCCGGTAGATGGGAAGCTGTACGCGCTGCGGGACATCACGGCCACCATCGACTCGATCCCGCTCATCGCTGCCAGCATCATGTCGAAGAAACTGGCGGAAGGCCTTGACGCCCTCGTGCTGGACGTGAAGACTGGGAGCGGCGCCTTCATGTCCGACGTGGCCGACGCCCTGGCCCTGGCCCAGACGATGATCGGATTGGGAGAGGCGCACGGGTGCCGGACCGTGGCCCTCCTGACGGCAATGGACCGGCCCTTGGGGCGTGCGTGCGGCAACGCGCTCGAGATCGAGGAAAGCCTCATGACTCTTCAGGGGCAAGGGCCGCCGGATTTAACGGAGGTGACGCTGGCCCTGGGGGTGGAGATGTTGTTGGCGGTGGGGGCCGCCATGGAGCCGGAAGAGGCCCGCCAGCGGCTGGAACTGGCCCTCGGCTCGGGTCGGGCGCTGGAACGATTCGGCCAGATGGTCGAGGCCCAGGGCGGCAATCCGGCCATCGTCGATGATCCGGCGTTGCTGCCCCAGGCCAATGTGGTGGAGGTCTTCGAGGCGCCGCGGGACGGGGTGGTTGAGTTTGTGGAACCCAAGACGATCGGACGCGCCGTGGTCGAGTTGGGCGGGGGCCGGCACCAGATCGAAGACGATATCGATCCCAGTGTGGGATTCATCATCACCGCCAAGCCCGGCGATCGGGTCGTGGCCGGGGAGAGCCTGGCATCGGTGTTCGCGCATGACGGCGATGGCGCACGCGAAGGGCTCGCCGCCCTGGCCCAGGCGATCGTCATCGGCGAGGATGCGACGGTGGCTCCCCTGATATCTCACCGGGTGACGGCGGACGGCGTGGTGAGCCTGGTGGAGTCCGGCTCGTGATGACGTTGATGCTGATCGCTGCGGCAGTGTTCGCCGTGTTCTACTGGTTCGTTCGGCGTGGAGAAAGCGTCCGCAGCCGATACCGGGCTGGCCGCGGGAACATCGATCGCGAGGAACTGGAACAGGCGGAACGCGAAGTGCGTGACCTCGATATCCACCACCGTCCCGACGAGGACTTCGAGGGCGATGACTGGGGACCGGGGGCACCTCGATAGGCGGGGGGCAGCGGGAGGCAGCGGGGGGCGGCAGAGGGCAGGAGTCGATTGGTGATATGCGATGTGGTTGCCTCATTGTTATCTTCGCTGGGCCCCCCCCCCCCCCCCCCCCCCGCCGAAGGGGCCCAACGAAAAACCGCCGTGCGCTCATTCCCGCGGGCACGACCCACCTGCTGTTGGACGACATTATGAGTCGTACCCGGTTGGCGACGGGATAGGCGTTTATAAATTTCATTTCGACCATAACAACCTTCTCGGTGATAAGGC
>JAZFYL010000229.1:0-21111 GCA_036443495.1 Gemmatimonadales bacterium
AACCAGCAGGGGCAACTGTCGGTGAGCGCGGGCCGGCTGGCGGGCATCATCGAGATGGTCCGGGATGACGTCGTCAGTCTCCAGGCAGCCAAGCGCGTTTACCAAGAGTTGGCCGAATCCCAGGCCGACGGAGACCCCCACTCGGTTGCCGACCGGCTGGGACTGCTCCAGGTGGGCGACAGCGACGCCCTGGGCGTCTGGGTCGACGAAGTGCTGGCCCGGTTTCCCGCTGAGGTCGAACGCTTCCGGCAGGGCGAGGCGAAGCTGGTCGGCTTCTTCGTTGGTCAGGTCATGAAGCGCAGTAAAGGGCAGGCCGACCCCAAAAAGGTGCAACCGGTCCTGCGGGAGCGACTGAATAAGGGCCAAAAGGACTAGGAGGGCTAAGGGGGAAAAAGGTCCCCAATAGGAGTCATTCTTTTCCCTCTTAGCCGTTTTGGCCCTCCTAGCCCTCTTAGCCCTTTTCTCCCTCTTCTCCCTCTTGCTCCTCTTCCACGGGCCGTTCCCCATCCCCCAACAGTTCTTCCAGGACACGGTCGACGACCTCCGACACCGATCCGGTAAGGATCGTGGCCAGCACGTCCATCGCCTCGTGGGCCAGGTCGTTGGGGTGTTTCCGGTCCCGTGCCAAACGAACGATGTGCCCCAGCAGGATGGGAACGGTGCCTTCCGGCTCGCCCATGGAGGGCGCTTCGGTGTCCGAGCCGCCGAACTCGAAATCCGGGCGGGGTACCGACGCCTGCCACGGCTCCTCCGCCTCATCCTCACCGTCGCCGTCCAGATCGGGCGGCAGTCGCTCGGTATCCACGAAGGCGAGCAGCCGACACTGCAGGCCCGGCGGCTCCTCGAATCCCAATAGCCCGAGGTGCACCGGGTCGGTGAAGAGTGCATGATCCTCAACGGCGGCGAGGGCCTCCGGGGGCACCACGCAGCGGGCGATGAGGCGCCCTTCGTAAAACGTTCCCAGACACACGGCGTCGTCGGGCGTCCGTTCGTCCAGGACCTCGCGGACGGATATGGCGACCGCCGTGCTGGTGGTCACCATCACGAAGGGCGGCCTGGGTGATTCGTCCGGTGGATCCGGCTGCTCGGACCAGTCGTTCATGGCGCTACCCCGTGCGCCACGTTTTCGGCGTACCAGGGTCTGACCTTTTCCGATTTGTCCCAATACCCCAAGGAATCCTGGGGCAATCCGAACTGCTCCCGCACTTGCTCCAACAGCCGCTTCCCGTTGCGGCGTCCGCCGACCTGCAGTTCTTCCCGCCGGAGTTCCTTGGACAGACGCAGTTTGCCTGAGCCGGAAGGGTCAAAATCCCTCGCCATCCGGTTGTGCTCCGTCAACATGTCGAGAATCATGTCGAACGACCAGGCCATCTGATTGTCGATGTCGTCGTCGGTCAGATCCCAACGGCTCTGTTCCTTGGCCACCCGAAACGCCTTCTGCCATCCTTGGGTCTCGGTCAGGTGGACCATCCCACGGAAGAGTCGCCGATTGGTGCGGACACTGAAAATGGTGGGCGAGATGATCTGATCCAACAACTCGTCCGCTTGCGAGTGGTCGAGGCCGATCACCGCCTTCGCCTGTTTGGCGTAGGTATCCCCCAAGTGCGCCTCGAAACGACTCTCCCAATAGGCGTGCCCCACCGAAGGCGTGCTGCTGGTGAGCGCCAGTTGCCGCGGCACGAAGAAGTTGTGGGCCACCACGTCGGCGGCCAGATGCGACAGATAGCCTAGCCCGAACGCCCGCAAGGCGTCGCTCCTGGCGTGGTCGTGGATCTCTTGTCCCACGTGCCAGTGGTGGCAGTGTCGGCTCACAGGGGCGTAGTGCTTGGCGATGGAGCTGTCGGCCGCGATGTTGCCGTACAAGTAGTCGAAAGGGAAAGCCCGGAGGAGGTCGGCGATACCCCCCGGCAGAATCGCGAGGTTCTCCAGCACACTCTGCCCCAGGTAGATGTGGGTGCCCGGCGTCCAGGCGTGCAGCACGTCCGGCATCGCCGCCCCCGCGGCGACCAGCACCACCACGGCCAGACCGATGCGAAGGAGCGTCACCGGCGTCGTCCCCGCCATAGGCGAGAGAGGGGGCTCAACATCTTGCGGGCCCGTTTGGCCGTCCGCAGGGTGGCCGCCACACCGAGCGCGGTGTCTTCTACCTCGTCGTACACCACCTCATAGAGGGCATCGATGTCTTCGAGCCTTTCCTGAAGCCTGTCGGCTCCCCGGCGAACCTTCTTGCGCAGCCGTTTGCTGGTACGCACCACCGCTTTGGTCTCCCGGCCGAGGGCGGCGGTAATGTCCCGCCCGTCTTCAGACAACCGGCGGACCGCCTGCAGCGCTGGAGTCGCCTCCACCTCGAGTCGGTCGATCGTGGTCGCCACCGACTGCGATGCCTCCCTCAAGTACTTGGTAGCCACGAAGACGATGACGGCAATGGCGACAAACGCCACTGCTATTAGGCCTGTGGAGATCGCGATGGTCGGACCCACCCATCCGGGTATCGCTGTGACTGGTGCCTGCAAATCGAACAACACGGGACAGTCTCCGGGGCGTCATGGGCTCGAAGGACCTACCGGCCCAAGTCTACCACCGATTCGTGGGTACGGACATCCCCGGCAGCGCTTGACGCTCTTCCCGGGCGTGGCGAGCTTGGGGCCATGCCTCCACGATTCGTCGTTCAGGGCGGAGTGCCCCTCAGAGGTACCATCCGCCCCACCGGAAACAAGAATGCCGCCTTGCCCATTCTCGCCGCCACCATGATGGCTGACGGCCCGGTCACACTCGACAACCTCCCGCGGATTCGTGACGTCGAGACCATGTTGGCCTTGTTGGCCGATCTGGGGGCGGAGATCGGGTGGCAGGGGGCCAACACCGTCCGCATCGACACCGGCAATTGCGAGAACAAGCCACTCGATCCGGAGCTTTGCGCCAACATTCGAGCCTCCATTCTATTGGCTGGACCGCTGCTGGCCCGCTTCCGGAAGGTGGTGCTGCCACCACCCGGCGGCGACGTCATCGGACGGCGCCGGATAGACACCCATTTCCTGGCGCTGGAACGGCTGGGAACCGAGGTCAGGGTGGGAGATCGCTATGAATTGGAAACTTCGGAACTGGTGGGCGCCGACATATTCCTCGACGAGCCCAGTGTCACGGCAACGGAAAACGCCCTCATGGCCGCAGTGACGGCGACCGGGAAGACCGTCATCCGGAATGCCGCCGCCGAGCCCCACGTACAGGACCTGGCCCGTATGCTGGTCGCCATGGGAGCCCACATCAAGGGCATCGGCTCGAACGTGCTCACCATCGAGGGCGTCGAGACCTTGAGCGGTACCAAATATGCCATCGGGCCCGACCACATCGAGGTCGGCAGCTTCATCGGGCTGGCCGCCGTCACCAACGGCGATCTCACCATCGAGGACGTCCGCGGCGAGGATCTGCGGAGCACCCTCATGGGTTTTGACCGTCTGGGCATCCGGCCCCGGCTGGACGGCAACAGGCTCATCGTGGACCCCAACCAGGAACGGCGCATCCGGGCGGATCTGGGTGGCCACGTCCCGAAGCTCGAGGACGGGCCGTGGCCTGCGTTCCCGGCGGACCAGATGTCCATCGCCATAGTCACCGCCACCCAGTGCGAGGGCATGCTCCTGGTGTTCGAGAAGATGTTCGAGTCGCGTTTGTTCTTCGTCGACAAACTGATCGGGATGGGCGCGCGGATCGTGTTGTGCGACCCCCATCGGGCGGTGATCGCCGGCCCCTCTCCGCTCAAGGGCGGGGTAGTCGAATCTCCCGATATCAGGGCGGGCATGGCCATGCTGCTTGCGGCATTGGCGGCGGAGGGCGAAAGCACCATCCACAACATCGGCCAAATCGACAGGGGCTACGAGCGCATCGACGAGCGCTTGCGGAGCCTCGGTGCGATCATCGAGCGGGTAGATGACTAGCGCCACGGTCCTCCGGGAGGAGCCGACCACCGATGCCGTCCCCCACCACAGTATTCCCGGGTGGACCGAACGTTTCGGGGTTATCGCCGGCATCACCGGCAGGGGAGGGGAAGGAGAGACCGCCGGCTTCGATCTCGGACTTCACTCGGACGAGCCCGTCGGCCGGATCATGGCACATTGGCAGACCTTTCAGGAAAGCCTGCCCAGGTTCCGCGGATTCGTGTTGGGCGATCAGGTCCACGGGACGGAGGTTCGCTGGCACGGACCATTACGGGGGTGGCTGCGGCAAGCAGGGGTAGACGGCAATGGCACGGTGTCGCCCGGCATCCTGCTCCTTGCCACCGTAGCGGACTGTATCCCCGTCTACCTCGTCGCTCCGGAGGCCCGGGCCTGCGCCCTCCTGCACGCGGGATGGCGTGGGGCCAGCGCGGGAATTGTGGAACGGGGCCTGGAGCTCCTCGGCGAGCAATCAGGGGCCAACGCAACTGAAGTTGTAATGCACTGTGGTGTAGGCGTTTGCGGCACCTGCTATGAAGTGGGTTATGAGGTCCTGGAGGCCTTCGGGCTCCGGGGTGACCTGCCAGCCCCATGGGCCATCGACCTCCGGGAACGCCTCACCACCGAGGCGCTCTCCCTGGGAGTACGGGAGGCGACCGTGTCCGACTGGTGCTCCGTCCACAATAACGATCGCTTCTTTAGCCATCGGGCGTCCCGGGGCGGACCGGGGCGGATGGTCGCATACCTGGGTTTTCCGGCCCCCGCCTAGGGCTCCAGAAGGCCGCCGGAAGCTTGACGATGCCCCGTCCGAGCATTAGAATACGGCGCTGTGTGGGGGTGGGGACAAGTCGGCAGTAAGTCGATGTGGGGGTTGTCCCCCGCATTTTTTTTTGGCAGGGGTCCACGCGCTGTGTTGGACAATACCCTCTTGGAGCTGGTTCGGCAGCATGTGGCCCAGGCGGGGTGTGAGTTGGTGGATCTTACCCGCGGCGGTACGGATCGACGGCCGGTTCTCCGGGTCAAGGTCGACCTCCTCGACAACCGGCCGGGCCATGGCATCAGCGTGGGCCAGTGCGCCACGTTGAGCCGGACGCTCGAACACGCCCTCGAAGCCAGCGCTTTGGTTGGCTCCCAGTATGTCCTCGAGGTGTCATCACCGGGCGTGGAACGCCCGGTCCGTTGGCCCGAACACTGGCGCCGTTTCGTGGGCCGGCAAGTGCGGGTCAAGGCAGCGCCATTGGGCGGAACGCGCACGGCGGAGATCATCGCCGTGCCCGATGACCACCACGTGGTCCTCCGCACCGATGCCGAGGACGTCACGGTGGCGCTCGACGAGATCCGCCGGGCCACCCTGGTTATCGATTGGGACAACGTCAGGAAACCGTAGGAGTACGTACAGGATGGCGAGTTCACCCGAAATGTTGGCGGCACTTCGCGATCTGGCGGACGCCAAACAGCTCGATCGTGCCGAACTGATGGACCTTCTCAAGGATGGCATCCAAGCCGCGCTGGTGCGCGCCTACGGACCCACCGTCAAGTTCGAACTGAACGTCGACGAGACGGAAGGCACCCTCAGTGTGGTGCGGCTCCGGCAGGTGGTCCAGGAAGTCGAAGACGATGCCTGGCAGGTACCGCTGGAAGAGGCGCAATTCACCGACCCGGACTTCGAGGTTGGGGATGTTCTCGAAGAAGAGATCCCCTTCTCGGCTTTTGGCCGGCTCGCCGTGCAGGCCGCCAAACAACGCATCATCCAACGCGTTCGGGAAGGCGAACGGACCCGTATCCGGGAAGAATTCGGTAACAAGATCGGGGAACTCCTCTCCGGTGAGATCCAGCAGATCGAGCGCGGCAAGCTGGTCATCATGCTGAACAAGTTCCGCGAGGCGGAAGCCATCATCCCCTATCGGGACCAGAATCACCGGGAGCGGTTCCACCAGGGGGACACCATTCGTGCGGTCTTGAAGCGGCTCGAGGAGACCCCCAAGGGACCGCGGTTGATCCTTTCGCGGGCCGATCCGATGTTCGTTAAAGCGCTTTTCCAGCTGGAAGTCCCCGAGGTCGAGCAGCAAATCGTACAGATCCAGGCCATCGCCCGCGAAGTCGGCAGCCGGACCAAGGTCGCCGTAATATCCCGCGACGATTCGATCGATCCGGTCGGCGCCTGTGTCGGGCTCAGGGGCTCGCGGGTGCAGGCGGTCGTCAACGAGCTGGGGGGCGAGCGGATCGACATCGTACCCTGGTCGCCCGATCCCGAGCGCTTTGCCCGCATGTCGTTGGCCCCCGCCCGGGTCACCAAGGTCTACTTCGATCACGACACCAAGACCATTCAGGCCGTGGTGGACGAGGACCAGCTGTCGCTGGCGATCGGCCGGAACGGGCAGAACGTGCGGCTGGCCTCCGAGTTGACCGGTTGGAAGATCGACCTGTACTCCAGCCGGGAGTGGTTGGAGCGGGGCGGTGAAGGGCCGTTCCTGGCTGCCCCACCCACCGAGGAAGAAGACAGCGTTGCCACCGTTCCGTTGTCGCAGTTGGCCGGCCTTACGCCCGCCATAGTGGCCACGTTGGAGAAGGCGGAATACACGACCCTCGGAGACATCCTGGACCTGGAGCCGGAGGAGATCGCCAAGATCCCGGAGTTCGACGAGGAAGCAGCCAAGACGCTCGTCGCCTTCCTGGCAGATCTAGTGGATTCCGAAGATGATACCACCGACGAACCGGCCGCAGATAGTGAGTCTGAGGTCGTGGCCGAGGAACCTGCGACGGACTCAGAGGCAGAAACGCCCATCGCTTCTGAGAAAGCGCAGGATTCCGCCGCGGCCGCAGACACTGCTGAAGCACCGTCGGCCGTCGAAGAACCCACCGAGGTGACGGACGCGGAGTCCGAAACGCCGGTTGCGTCTGAAGAGCCGCAGGATTCCACCGTGGCCGAAGACCCCGCTGCCGCACCCCCGGCCGTCGAAGAACCCGCCGAGGTGACAGACGCGGAGAGCGAAGGCGCTGGAGACGCAAGCCGGACCGTATGACGGACCTGGCAGGCCTACTGGGATTGGGATATCGCTCGCGGAGCCTCTCCGTGGGCGTCGACAGGGTGCGACGCGCCCTGCAACAGAACGAGGTGCACTGCGTCGTCATCGCGGAAGACGCGAGCGGACGTGTGCGGGACAAAGTAGTGCGACTGGCCCGGGGGAAGCGGATCCCCCTGGTCGTTGGACCGGACGCAGCCCGATTGGGGCAAACGGTGGGCAAACCACCGGTGATGGTCGTGGGAGTGCGGGAACGCACCTTGGCCCAAGGCATCGTAGGCCGGGCCCCGCATTTCGAACGACGGGAGGAATGAGTGGTCAAGACGAGAATTCATGATCTCGCAGCCGAATTTGGCATCCCCTCGGAAGAGCTGCTCACCATGCTGCGCGAGATGAGCATCTTCGTCCGCAGCCATCTGTCCGCGCTGGACGCCGATCAGGTATCGCAAGTCCGCGTGCGCTGGGAGCGCGACAAGCGGCGCTCGAACCAAGATGCCAAGCCCAAGCGTGGCCGGCGCAAGGCCAAGGCGGTCGAGCCGGAAGTTGCCCCACCTGCGAAGCCCCAGAAGCGTCGCCGGACCGCGGCAAAGGTCGCCGAGGTCGAGGCCAAAGCCCAGGCCGAGGAGGCCGCCCGCGTGGCTGCCGAAGAGGCCCAGCTGGAACAAGAGCTGGGACTCGAGATCCCGGTAGAAGAGGCACCGAAATCCCTGGAAGAGCGGGCCCGTGAGCTGTTCAAGGACCTCCCCCCCCTGGAAGAAGAAGTGGTCCCTGCGGCCGCCCAAGAGGGAGAGCCCACGCAACCTGAGCCGGCTGAGGAGCCGGCGCCCCCCACGGCACCGCCCGAGGCGGCCGCAGCAGCAGGGGCCCCACCTCTGCCCGCGAAGCCGTTCATTCCGCCGCGGGTGACACGTCCGTCCTCACCCCGGGTCCCCAAGCCGGTATTCAGCAGCGCGGCCACCAGCCGCGACGCCAAGCCGGGTGAGCGTGAGCGTCGCCGCAAGGGTAAGAAGGGCCGCCGGTCGTCCGTGGACCAGGCGTCTGTCAAGGAGAACATCTCCAAGACGCTGCGGGGCATGAAGGGCGGCAGGAGAGGTCGTGGCGCCCGTACGATGGAACCGTCCTTCCGAGAAATCCAGGCGGGGCTCGCCGCCGAGCAGCGCGAGGTGGAGAAGACGCAGATCCGCGTCAACGAATTCATCTCAGCTGCCGAGCTGGCGGAGTTGATGAAGGTGCCGCCCACCCAGATCGTGACCTTCGCCTTCAAAGAGTTGGGCTTGATGATCACGGTCAATCAGCGGCTCGATTTCGATCAAATAGAGCTGATCGCCTCCGAGTTCGACTTCGAAGCCATCAAGGAGGAAGAGTATGTTGCGGACGTCCAGCTGGTGACGGACGAGCCGGACGAGAACCTCGAGCCGCGTCCGCCGGTGGTGACCATCATGGGTCATGTAGACCACGGCAAGACATCCCTGCTCGACTACATCCGCAAGGCGAATATCGTGGCGGGCGAATCGGGAGGGATCACGCAGCACATCGGCGCCTATCACGTCGAATTGCCCAACGGTAAGGCAATGACTTTCCTCGACACACCGGGGCACGAAGCGTTCACCGCCATGCGCGCCCGCGGCGCACAGGTCACGGACTTGGTGGTCCTCGTCGTGGCGGCCGACGATCAGGTCATGCCGCAGACCATCGAGGCCATCAGCCATGCCAAGAACGCCGGTGTACCGATGATCGTCGCCATCAACAAGGTCGATCTGCCGACCGCCAACACGCAGAAGACCATGCAGGATTTGCTGCAACACAACGTGGTCCTGGAAGAGTTCGGTGGAGATGTCCTGGCGGCGCCGATTTCGGCAAAGACCGGCCAAGGAGTGGACGAACTGCTCGAAAAGGTGGCGCTGCAGGCTGACCTGTTGGAACTCCAGGCGAACCCAGCCGGCCGGGTCCAAGGCACAGTTCTCGAGGCCGCGCTCGACCCCGGCAAAGGGCCCGTGGCCACCGTTCTCGTGGAGCGGGGATCATTGAAGCAGGGCATGAACTTCATCTGCGGCCAGTTTTCGGGGCGCGTCCGGGCCATGCTCGACGAGCGAGGCAAACCGGTCCAGGACGTCGGCCCCGCGATGCCGGTCCAGGTCCTCGGCTTCGATGGCGTGCCCAGCGCCGGCGACGTCTTCTTCTCAGTGGCCAGTGCTGCCGAAGCGCGGGAAATTTCCCAGAAGCGCCGGCGGCTGGAACGCGAAGCCCAGAACCGGCGTGGCGGTCGGACCAGCTCGCTGGAAGACTTCAGCAGGGCTCTCAAGGAAGGCCAAGTCAGTCAACTAAAAATCATTATCAAGGCCGACCAGGGCGGCCCTGCCGAGGCGTTGGCCGACGCGCTGGCCCGACTGGGCACCGAGGAAGTCCGCGTGGACGTGGTCCACCGGGGGGTCGGCGCGGTGACCGAAAGCGACATCCTGCTGGCCAAGGCGTCAGGAGCCTCGATCATCGGTTTCCATGTACGGCCGGATGCCAAAGCGCGCGCCGCCGCCGAGCGGGAAAGGGTCGACATCCGGACCTACACGGTCATCTACGAAGCCGTCGAGGATGTGCGCAACGCCCTCGAGGGAATGCTCAAGCCGGAAGAGAAGGAGATCGTGCTGGGCGAGGCAGAGGTCCTGCAGATCTTCAAGGTGAGCCGGGTCGGCACGATCGCCGGGTGCAACGTCACCAGCGGTGTCATCCAGCGGGACGCCCAGGTTCGGGTGGTCCGCGAGGGCGTGTCGGTCTACGACGGGACGCTGTCCAGCCTAAAGCGCTTCAAGGACGACGTCAAGGAAGTACGGGAAGGTCTCGAATGCGGCATCGCCATCGAGAATTTCAACGACGTAAAGGTCGGCGATCGGATCGAAGCGTTCCGCATTGAAGAAGTGCGCCGGACGCTCGAGGAGTCGGCCGCGGTCACGGCGGAATAGCATGCTGGTGGGAGTCAACACCTGGGACTTGCAATTGCCGGGCTGTCAGTCCTTGAAGGACAAACGTGGCGTCATCCGGCCGCTGACCAAGCGACTGCGTGACAAGCTCAACGTCAGTGTGGCCGAGACGGCCTACCAGGACCGCTGGCAGCGTGCCGAGATTGCCTGCGCCGTCGTGGCCAGCGACCAAAGGGTGCTCGAGCAAACGCTCCGCGCGGCGGACCAGATGGTTGAACGGGCAGAGGGCGTGCGTATCCTGGATACGACGGCGGTCTACCAATGAGAGGATCATCCCGACGGCCGGAACAGGTCGCCGAGAACATCCGCCAGGTGCTGGCGGAGCTGATTGGCCGGGAGGTGCGGGACCCTCGCGTAGGCCATGCCACCATCACCCGCGTGGAAGTGACCGGCGACCTGAGCTACGCGAAAGTGTATGTAGCAGTGTTGGGAGACGAAGTCGAAAAGGAAAAGGCAGTGGAAGGCCTGGGAAGTGCGGCCGGGTTCCTTCGCTCGAAGCTCGCCCGGGTCCTTACCACGCGTACGGTACCGCAGCTGACTTTCGAACTCGATCGTGGCCTGGAGCACGCCACGCGAATCAACACGTTGTTGGATCAGGTCAACCAGGAGCGGCGGGACTGACCGGCGCACTCTTGATCGACAAGCCGGAAGGCGTCACGTCCCACGACGTGGTTCGCCAGGTCCGGAAAGCCCTGGGCACACGGGCGGTGGGGCATACGGGGACCTTGGATCCTTTCGCGACCGGTCTCCTGGTTGTTTTGGTTGGACGCGGCACCAGGCTGGCGCGGTTCGTCGAGCAGCAAGCGAAGACTTATCTCGCGACGGCGCGGCTCGGAAGCACGACCGCCACGGATGACCTGACGGGACCGGTGCTGACCGAGGTCTCCGGTGCCGCCCCCGATGACGCGGCAGTCCGGAATGCAGCGACACAGCTGTTGGGGCCGCAGTGGCAACGGCCGCCAGTCTACTCGGCCAAGCGAGTCGGGGGGGAACGCAGTCATCGCCTGGCGCGGAGAGGTGTGACGGTAGAACTCGAACCGGTCGAGGTCGCGGTCCACACCTTGGACGTGCTCGCCGTCGATGGGTGGGACGTCACCTTCCGGACCACGGTTAGCCCCGGTACCTATGTGCGCGCCCTCGCGCGCGACCTGGGAGCACGACTTGGCGTGGGCGCTCACCTGACGGCCCTCCGGCGGGAAGCGATCGGGCCGCTCAGGGTCGAGGATGCGGTGCCGCTCGAGGACGTTCGGACGGGAATCGAATTGGTGGCATTGGCGCAGGTGGTGGCACATCTGCCGGCCGTGGCGATCGACGCGAGTGCTTGCCGCGACGCCAGCCACGGCCGGGCCATACCGGCCCCCGACCTGATGGAGGGGTTGGTGGTACTCCGGCACGGCGACGATGTGGTCGCCGTGGCTACTGCTACGGAGGGTTGGCTCAAACCGAAGGTCGTGCTGGTGAAGCCGTGAGCGGCACGCTGCTGCCACCGCCGAACGGGACCGTCGTAACCGTCGGGACGTTCGATGGCGTCCACTTGGGGCACCGGGCGGTACTGGACGAGATTGCAGCGCGAGCGAAAGCCAGTGGCCGGCACAGCGTTTTGGTTACGTTCGAGCCGCATCCGTTGCAGGTCGTGAATCCGGCAGCGGCGCCGCCATTGTTGACGACGGGCCCGGAGCGACGGGAGATCCTGGCCCAGACGGATCTGGACTATGCTATTTTCGTCCGGTTCGACCGGCACATGGCGGCACTCTCTCCCGAGGCATTCGTCCGGACGATCCTGCGCGAGCGTTACGACATGCAGGAACTGGTGATCGGTTACGATCACGGGTTTGGACGAGGGCGTAGCGGAGATGTCGACACGCTGCGCCGGTTGGGCGTCGCGGACGGCTTCGCCGTCGACGTGGTAGACGCCGTCGGCGACCAAGGGTTCCCCGTGTCCAGCACGCATATTCGGCGTGCCGTGGCTGGCGGGGATTTGGAGACGGCTCGCCGCCTGCTGGGGAGACCCTACCAGGTGAGCGGCCGCGTCACGCGCGGGGCCGGCCGGGGACGCACTATCGGGATCCCGACGGCCAACCTGGATGCAGTCCCGGCCGAGAAGCTCCTGCCCCCCGACGGCGTCTACGCCGCCTGGGTGGAGTGGCCGGGGGGCCGGGCCGGAGCCATGATGAACCAGGGTGGCAAGCCCACCTTCGGGGAAGGGCGTCGCACCTTGGAGGTGCACCTGTTCGATTTCGACGGGGACTTGTACGGTGAGTGGATTCGGGTGGAATGGGTCCAGCGCCTGCGTGATGTGACGAAGTTCCCCTCTGCCCGTGAGTTGTCACAGCAACTGGCCCGCGACCAGGAACACGCACGACGGATCCTGGCCACGGGCGCTTGAAACTGCGTACGCGCGTTGTACGCGTAACCTGTGGGTGAAGATGTTTACCACGATTCGTAGTCGGATGATCGTCATTGCCATCATGGTGCTGCTCAGCGTGTACAACTTGTTGCCGCGCCAGCAGACCATTCGGGTTCGTACTCCGTCGGGGGCAATGAAGGACACCGTGGTCACGGTCATTCCTCCCAACAAGGGTCTCGACCTGAAGGGTGGGATGCACCTCGGGCTGGAGTTGGATCAATCGGAGCGCGTGTCGACCGACCCATCTCGGGATATCGACCTGGCGTTGACGATCCTGCGGAAACGCATCGACGAGTTCGGCGTGGCCGAGCCGCTCATTCAGAAGGTCGGCACCGATCGAATCGTGGTCGAGTTGGCCGGCATCGACGATCCCAATCGCGCCAAGGCGATCGTCCAGCAGGCGGCGTTTCTCGAGTTCAAGATCACCGACGAAACCAACGCCCTCGAAACGGCCCTGCCCGCGATGGACCGCACCATCCGTCGGCTCGGACTGGACATCGGAGGTGACGCCGGTCCCCAGCAACCCTCTGCGGTGCAGCAGTTGCTCGGCGGTATCGACACCACCGCGGTCGACTCCGCCGCCACGGATTCGGCCGCGCAGGATACCACCCGCCTTCCGTTCGACCCACTGGTAGGGGGAACCCTCGCCTCTCTCATCTCCGCCACCGGGTTCGTTCCGGGCGAGTACCTCGTGCCCGAGACGGCGTACCCCAGGGTCGACAGCCTGTTGCGCATCCCCGATGTCCGGCGGCATTTGCCCCGGAACCTCGACCTGCGGTGGAACTATGAACCGACCAGTGTCGGCGTGCAGAGCTACCGGTTCCTTTATGTCCTGGATCGCGACGCCATCATGGACGGCCAGCACCTGGTCGATGCCCAGGCAGGGCTGGACCCCATAACCAACGGTCCGATCGTCACCTTTGAACTCGATCGTTCGGGGGGGCGCCGCTTCGGTCGCCTCACCCAGAGCCATATCGGCGATTACATGGCCATCCTGCTGGACAACAGGGTCCAGGGGCAGCCGCCGGTGATTCAAGGCCGCATCGACCGGCGGGGACAGATCACGCTGGACGGCCGGTCGATGCAGGAAGCCCGCGACCTGGCGCTCACCCTCAAGGCGGGCGCCCTGCCTGTGCCACTCAAGATCGTCGAGGAGGCTCAGGTCAGCGCCACTTTGGGTGAGGACTCGAAACGGGACGGCATGACCGCCGGCTTAGTCGGGACGATCCTGGTGCTGGTCATCATGATCGCCTACTATCGCGTGTCCGGCATGCTCGCGGTTACGTCCCTGACTTTCTACATGCTTTTCACGATGGGCGGCCTGGCAGCCATCAATGCGACCCTGACCCTCCCCGGTCTCGCCGGGTTGGTTCTCTCGGTCGGCATCGCGGTGGATGCCAACGTCCTCATCTTTGAGCGCATTCGCGAGGAACTCGCCTTGGGCAAGACGGTGCGGCTGGCGGTCGATGAAGGCTTCCAACATGCCATGAGCGCCATCGTGGACTCGAACGTGAGCACGATCCTGACCGCGGCGTTCCTCTTCCAGTTCGGCACCGGACCGGTCAAGGGCTTTGCCGTGACCCTGATCATGGGGATCGCCGCGTCGATGGTCACCGCGATCTTCGTTACTCGCACCTTCTTCATGATCTGGCTGGACCGTAAGCCTACCATGACTACGCTGAGCATCTGACTATGAGATTGTTCGCCAACGCGAATTTCGATTTCCTGGCAAAGCGCTTCCCGGCCTATGTCCTCAGCACGGCGGTGATGGTGCCCGGCCTCCTGCTCCTGTTGCTCATGGGACTCAACTACAGCGTCGAATTCACCGGCGGGACGATGATCCGGATTCGCACGGTCGAATCCGCCGACGTCGGAACCATCCGGCAAAGCCTGGCCGACCACGGCATCGGGAGCGCCGAGATCACCGAGTTCGGGGGCGACACCGAGTTCATCATCCGGGCTCGTGTCGCAGCGGAGGGGACTGACGCGAGCGATACCCAGGGGACGGTGCGCGTGGTCAGCGCCGCCCTCGATGACGCCATCGGTGAAGGCCAGTACGAGGTCATGCAAGGAGACGCTGTGAGCCCCAAGGTTGGCGGCGAGCTTCGTCAAAAGGCCTTCTTGGCCATCCTGCTGTCGTTTGCCGCGGTGTTGCTATACCTGTGGTATCGGTTCGAGTGGCGCTTCGGCCTGGCCGCGGTCGCGGCGACGATGCACGACATCCTCGCCACGATCGCCTTCATCGCGATTTTCCGGATCGAAGTGAGCTTGTTCGTGGTGGGCGCTCTGTTGTCGGTGGTCGGGTACTCGCTCAACGATACCATCGTCATCTTCGATCGGGTCCGCGAGAACCTCCGACGCTCCAACCGGGAAGACTTCATCGGTATTCTCAACACGTCGATCAACGAGACGCTGCCGCGCACCGTGCTCACCAGCGGGACCTCCTTCGCCGTGCTGCTGGCGCTGGCGATCCTCGGGGGGAGCGTGGTCCGCCCCTTCGCCTTGGTCATGTTGTTCGGCATCGTCGTCGGTACCTATTCCTCGATCTTCATTGCCTCACCGGTGTTGCTGGCCATCGAACGGCGCTGGCCCGGGGCCCAGGTCCGCGGGGTCAAGTCCAAGGCTTCCGGCGCGTCCTCCCAGCGAAAACGCCCTCAACCGGTCGGCTGACCGGTGCTGCTCGACTCGCACTGCCACCTCGGCGACAAGGCGTTTGACGCCGATCGCGCCGAGGTGATGGAGCGAGCCTGGGAAGCCGGCCTCGAACGGCTGGTCATCATCGGCGAATCGCCGGCGGCCACGACTCTCGCGCTGCAACTCGCCGATGATGAGCCCCGTATCTCGGTAACCGCCGGGGTCCACCCCCACGACGCCAGCAGTTGGTCCGACGGCACGACCACCTGGTTGAGGGAAACCCTCGCCCACCCGGCCATTGTCGCGCTGGGCGAGATCGGACTGGACTACCACTACGATCATTCCCCGCGCGACTCCCAACGGCAGGTCTTCGCCGCCCAGTTGGCGCTGGCGGAGGAACTCGGCCTCCCGGCCGTGATTCACGCCCGGGAGGCGGACGATGACATCGCCTCGATCCTCCGCGACTCCCCGTCGGTCGTCGCAATCATGCACTCGTTCAGCAGCGGACTGGGGCTCTGGCGCCAGGCCGTCGCCATGGGCCATTACATCTCCTTCAGCGGTATGGTCACCTTCAAGAACTGGACCCTCGACGAAACCGTACGGGAAACGCCGCTGGACCGGATCCTGATAGAGACCGACGCGCCCTATCTCGCACCGGTGCCCATGCGGGGCAAACGGAACGAGCCGGCCAACGTGCGCCACGTCGCCAACCGGGTGGCGGATGTGCGCGGCATGGACCCGGCCGTGTTGATCGAGCGCACGGGGGAGAATGCGGACCGGGTGTTCGCGATGAGAGGTGAAGGATGACCGGATGCCCGTACCGAGGATCTCTCTGAGGCGCCCCCGGGGTGCCTTACCTCTCACCTCTCGACTTGTTACCCTTAGCGGACTTTCGACCCCACGTAACCATCCAGGAGCCAACCTTGTCTTCAGTACCCTCCGATATCGAAATCGCCCAAGCCGCGACACTCCGGCCGATCGAAGACGTCGCGTCCGAGTTGGGGCTGGGCCTTGACGACATTCTTCTCTACGGGCATACCAAAGCCAAGATCCCGCCCCACGCGCTCGAGGGACGCGAACCCAACGGCAGGCTGGTCCTGGTGACCGGCATCAGTCCGACGCCCGCTGGGGAAGGGAAGTCCACCTGCACGGTGGGCGTTGCCCAGGCGCTCCGCAAGCTGGGCAAGAAGGTCGTCGTGGCGCTCCGGGAGCCGTCTCTGGGACCGGTGTTCGGCATCAAGGGTGGGGCGGCCGGTGGTGGCTATTCGCAGGTGATTCCCATGGAGGAGATCAACCTCCACTTCACCGGGGATTTCCACGCCATTACATCCGCACACAACCTGCTCTCCGCCATGCTGGACAGCCACGTGTACCACGGCAACGCCCTGGGCCTCGACCAACGCCGCATTAGCTGGCCGCGCACCATCGACATGAACGACCGGGCCCTCCGACATGTGGTGGTGGGTCTGGGCGGGATTAGCGGCGGCCCGAGCCGGGAGGACGCATTCGTCATTGTCCCCGGCAGCGAGGTGATGGCGATTGTCACCCTGTCCAGCAGTCGGGCGGACCTGGAGCGGCGCCTGGGCAACATCATCGTCGGTCTCACGCGTGAGAAGAAGCCAGTCACGGCGGCCGACCTCAAGGCCGACGGCGCCATGGCGCTGCTCCTGAAGGACGCGCTCCTGCCCAACCTGGTTCAGACGCTCGAAGGTGGGCCCGCCCTGGTGCACGGCGGGCCGTTCGCCAACATCGCCCACGGGTGCAACTCCATCATGGCGACCAAAGCCGCCCTCTCCCTGGCAGACATCGTGCTCACCGAAGCCGGGTTCGGCGCGGACCTCGGTGCCGAGAAGTTCTTCGACATCAAGTGCCGGGCGGGCGGCCTCAAACCCGAGGCGGCCATCATTACCGCAACGGTGCGGGCGCTCAAAATGAACGGCGGGGTCGCCAAAGCGGATCTCACCGAACCCAACGTCGAGGCGTTGCAACGAGGTCTGGAGAATCTCGAAGCCCACGTGCAGAACGTGCAGAAGTTCGGCGTGCCGGTCATCGTTTCACTCAACCGGTTTCTGTCCGATACCGACGAGGAGCTTGACGCCGTGCTGGAGTTTGCCAAGGGACTCGGCGTCCGGGTCGCGTTGGGAGACTTCTGGGCCAAGGGCGGCGAAGGCGGCATCGCGGTAGCGAACGAACTGCTGGCCCAGCTCGATGAAGGCGGTGCCGACTTCCAGCTGTTGTACGACACCGACCAGCCCATCACCGCCAAGATCGAAATCATCGCCAAGGAGATCTACGGGGCCGACGGCGTCGACTTTCAGCGCAAAGCGTTGACCCGGATCGCCATGTGCGAGTCCATCGGCATGGGGGACACCCCGGTGTGCATTGCCAAGACACAGTATTCCTTCACCGACGATCCCACCAAGCTGGGGCGGCCGAAGGGATTCCGCCTCACGATCCGCGACGTCTACCCCTCAGCGGGTGCCGGCTTCGTGGTAGCGCTGGCCGGTGATATTATGACCATGCCAGGACTCGGCAAGACACCGGCGGCGGAAAGGATGCGGGTCCACGAGGACGGCACCATCGAGGGCCTGTTCTAGTGAACATCGACTTCGTGCAGACCGGGCACGCGCCGGCGGCCATCGGTCCCTACAGCCAGGCGACCATCGCCGGCGATTTGATCTTCACCGCCGGCCAGGTGGCCCTCGATCCGTCAAGCGGAACCGTGATCGAAGGGGGGATCGAGGAGCAAACGGCACAGGTTCTGGCCAACCTGGCCGCCGTCCTCGATGCCGCGGGCACATCACTGTCCCGCGTGATCAAGACCACAGTCTTTTTGACCGACATGGCCGATTTTCCAGCAATGAACGCCGTGTACGCCGAGGCGTTCGAGGATCACAAACCGGCGCGATCGACGGTCGCGGTGGCCGGACTGCCCCTCGGCGTCCGGGTCGAGATCGAGATCGTCGCCGCGCGCTAGCGGTCCTGGGGGGGCGGAACGGGTCTGGTGGCCCGGCCGGTCTTCAAAACCGTGACAGAGAAGCCTTCGGCATGCTCTGGTGGGTTCGATTCCCACACGCTCCCGCCACCGCCGCGTCACCCGTTACCGAACCAGGGAGCAATGCGAACGCTCCTCATCATCAACCCGGCGGCTGGGCACGGCCGCGGCGAACGGACCGGCGACGCAGTCGCCGCCGCTGCATCCCGCTTGTGGACGGGTCTGGACGTCGTGCGGACCAAGGGGCCCGGGGACGGCGCCGCAGTGGCACGGCAAGCTGCCGTGGAAGGCTTCGCCAATGTGTTGGTCCTCGGTGGCGATGGCACCGTGCACGAAGTCGCCAATGGACTGCTGACGGCGGGGACGGCATCGCTGCCGGCCATGGGAGCAATCCCGATCGGGACGGGGAACGACTTCGCGCGTATCGTTGGGACGAACGGCATGCGACCCCCAGAGGCACTCGAAGCCCTGGCGCGCGGCGGCCGCTCGCGGCTGGACGTCGGCCGCGCCTGGGACGAGTATTTCATCAACAGCCTGGGGGTGGGGCTGGCGGCCGAAGTGGCCTTTCGCGTCAACGCGATGTCCACGTTGAAAGGAGTCGCCGCCTATGTGGTTGCTGTGTTGCAGACCATGGGGAGCTACCAGCCGATGGAGATCAGCGTGACCACCCAGGAGGGCGATCCCGTCTCGGGCGAGTGCTTCGCCCTCGAGGTCGGCAACGGCGCTACCTCCGGTGGTGGCTTTCGGCTCACGCCTGACGCGCGGCCGGACGACGGGCTACTCGACTTCTGCCTGATCCGGCCGGTCGGCATCTGGGGCGTCATCAGCAAGCTCCCGAAAGCCATGAGCGGCACCCACGTGAACCTCCCCGAGGTGACTATGGGCCGGAGCCGGGAGCTGACTATCGCGTCGAACGGACGCTCGATCCGCGCCCACTTCGATGGCGAGGTACGCGATCCGGGCAAGGAGAGCATCACCATCTCGGTCGTACCGTCTGCTCTGCCGGTGCTGATGGCCACGGAGGCGGGTCGGTGAGGGCGGCACCCGCCGTCCTGTTCATGGGCGTGGTACTGGTGGGAACGACGGTACCGGCAGCAGGCCAGGAACTCACGCCGCCGCCGCCACCCGCGGTGGCCGACACGACCGCGACAGCGATCGCCTTCCAACGGCCCGTATCGCCCATGGGTGCCTTCTGGCGGTCCTTCCTGATTCCTGGTTGGGGACAGGCAAAGCTGAACCGACGCCTCTCCGGGGGGCTGTTCATTGCCGTGGAAGGCCTGGCCATCGGCATGATCATCAAGTCCAGCCACCAACTTGGTTATCTCCGACGGACCAACAGTCCGTTGGCCGATTCCAAGGAGCAACAATTGGAGGATTGGGTAACCATCCTGGTGTTCAACCATCTCATGTCGGGGTTGGAGGCATTCGTGTCGGCTCACCTCTGGGATTTCCCCGACGACCTCGAGGTCCGCAGTGTGCCAGGAGCGTACGGGGCCCAGCTCACCATTCCCATTCGCCTGCCATGAGCACCGCACCCATCGGGATCTTCGACTCTGGAATCGGCGGCCTCACGGTCACCCGTGCCCTGTTCGAGCGGTTGCCCGCGGAAGCTACCATATATTTCGGCGACACCGCCCGAGTCCCCTATGGGCCCAAATCGCCCGAAACCGTTCGCCGCTACAGCGCAGAGATTCTCGACTGGCTCCTGGGTCAGGGCGTGAAGGCGGTGGTGGTAGCCTGCAACACCAGTTCCGCGCACGCACTCGCCGGCTTGCAGAAGGCCTCTACCGTGCCGGTCATCGGTGTGATCGAACCGGGCGCACGGGCCGCCGTCCAGGTAACCCGTGGTGGACTGATCGGCATTATCGGAACTGCAGGAACTATCCGCTCCGAGGCCTACCCGAGAGCTATTCGCGCCCTCCTCCCGGCTGCCCGCATCGAGCAAATGCCCTGTCCTCTCTTCGTACCGCTCGTGGAAGAAGGGTGGTTCGATCACGCAGCCACCAAGCTGATCGGTCACCAGTACCTCGACCCTCTCACCGCACACGGACTCGACACCCTGGTGCTCGGCTGCACCCATTATCCCTTGCTCAAGCCTCTCCTGCATGACCTGCTGGGTCCCGAGGTACACTTGATCGACAGTGCCGAGGCAACGGCCCGAGCCGTCGCGGCGATGCTCGACAGCGAAGGCCTCAACGCACCGGCCGGAAAAACCGGCCGCCATCGTTTCGTCGTGAGTGACGACGAGGCCCGCTTCCTCGAAGTAGGCGCCAGATTCGTGGGAGAGCGACTGAGAGACGTCGAAGTGGTGACGATGGGATAGGGGTTGGGTGCTGGGAGAGGCGAAGGGTTGAGGGGTGCCCGGTTATCGAAAAGTCGCCAAGGTACCACCCTCGTCAGTCAGAACGCCGTATCGATATCCCTCCATCCAGGCGCCTGGATTGAGATAGATCTGGCCGGGAGTCGGCTCCTCCAACGCCGGCCGATGGGTATGCGCCATGACCACGGCTCCGAGGTCGGGATCCTCCCCCAAGCGGTTGGCGGCCCACTGTTTCTGCCACTCGGCGGCACGGGCGAGGACGGCCGGGTCCCGCGTAGTGTCGCCCAGTACCCGGCTCATCTTGTCGACCAACCAGAATCCCAGATCGGGGTGGAGGGCCCGCCAAGTCCTGACGGTGAGTGGATTCTTGGTGATGTGGTGCATCAACTTGGCGGACCAGTGTTGTTCCAGCAGTCCGTCCCCATGGACGGCCAGCACTTGCCGCTGTCCCACGGTGAAACGCAGCTCCAACGGTGCGAACTCGATATTGAGGTCCCGAAACCAGAAATCCTCACCCCATCGGTCGTGGTTACCGCCGGTCATGACCACAGGCATCAGCCGCCGGAGAGCACCCAGCGCCGCCGCCACGGCGAAGCCCTCCCGGGGGATGACTCGGCGATACGAGAACCAGAAATCGAAGAGGTCCCCGTTCACGAGGAGGCAATCGCCCAGTTCCGGCGCCTGGTGGAGGAAGTCAAGCAGGGCCTCTTCCACGGCCGGATCCGTTATGCCCAGGTGTGCGTCCGCGAGGACGAGAAGCTGTTGGCCTAACACGGGGCCGAAGATACCGGAACGGAGGTGGCTCGTGCAAGCGGTTGCCTCGTTTGACTT
>JAZFYL010000230.1:0-11279 GCA_036443495.1 Gemmatimonadales bacterium
AGCAGCATCGGCGCGCCCGGTCGGACACCCCAGGCGATGGGTCGCTCCTCGGTCAGCGAAAATCCCACCATGAGTCCCGGCATGTAGCCGAGGGCATCCGACACGAGTCGATCGTCGGCCACGGTGACATCGTATTCACCGGTAGACACCCGGTAGAGGATTTCTTCCGTGTCCATGTTCTCCGGCGCTTCCACCAGCTCGATGCCGGGATGGTCCGCGGCAAGGGCATGCACGGTCTCCCAAAACGAACTCGAGCGCCGTACCACCACGGAACGCCCTTCCAGGTCCTTCACCCGACGAATGGAGGGTCCGTCGTTTCGGCTCACCACCTGTTCGCGAACCCGTGTGAGGGGTTGGCTGAAGGCGATCCGCTCGGCACGCTCAGACGTCACCGTCAAATTGGCCGCGATGAGATCGCCATGTCCGGCGACGAGTTTCTCGATCAGCGCGCTCCGTTCCTCGACAACCACAAAGACCGGTTCCAGCCCCAGAACCCGCGACAGGGAGTCGGCCAGGTCGCGTTCCAGATCGAACAGATCGACCTGCCGTGGCAAACCATCGACCCCGCTGACTTGGGGAATCAGTATGCGCAACTGGCCGTGGGCTTGAAGCGCATCGAGATCGCCCAGTTCGACGCGGGGGGGGGGAGCCTCGCCCAGTTCGACGCGTGGGGGGGGAGCCTCGCCGCCACATGAGGTCAGCGTGAGAAGGAGCAGTCCGAGGAGGTGCGGCTGGAGTTGTCGGACGCACCGGGAGGGCCGCCGTGGACCGGCCAACGGGTCAGGGCTCGAGAGTCGCATGCTCAATTGTCGAACCGGAGGGGGATCGAGTCAAGCGGGGATCAGGCCTATTCGCTCCGCAGGGCGTGCATGGGGTCTATGGAGGTGGCCCGTCTGGCCGGGGCGAAGCACGCCCCGAACGCGACACCCAGGAGCACGATGGTGCCCAGGGCGAACGTGAACATGTCAGTGGGTCCGATGCCGAACAGCAGGCCGGAGCCCGCCAGCATCCCATCGAGAAGCCGCGTAAGCGCCACCGCCCCGACGAAGCCGACCGCCAGGCCCGCCACGACCATGTGGAGGCCCTGACGCAGCACCATGGCAATGACCGATTGGCGGTCGGCCCCGAGTGCCATGCGGATTCCGATTTCCCTGGTTCGCTGGCTCACCGAGTAGGCGATGATCCCGGCAATTCCCGCGGCGGTGATGACCAGGGCCAGCAGGGCGAACCCGCCGACGAGAAGGGCGGTGACGCGGGGCTGGGCGAGGGACTCGTGGCGCACCTGCGCCAAAGTGCGGATGTCCGTGACCGGCTGGCTGGGATCGATGTCGCGAACCAGTCGCCGCAGCAACATCGCGGCATTGGCCTCGTCGAGCTGGCTCCGGATCAAGACGCGCATGTCGCGCCGCCCGGAGCGGGCCTGAGAGAGATAGACGGCCGGGTCCACTGTCTGGCCCAGACCATCGTGCCGTACGTCGCCGACCACGCCCACGACGGCGTCCCAGTCCCCGGAGCCCAGTTGTACGTAGCGCCCGACTGCCTCGTCCACGCCACCCAGGTACTGCCTGGCCATGGTGGCGTTGACCACCACGACGCGGCTCTCGGGTCCATCGGAACGCTCGAACGTCCGCCCTCGGATCGTGGGAACCTGAAGAACACGGAAGTAGTCCGCGGTCACCACGCGGCCTTCCACCTGCGGCGATTCCATCTCCTCGGCGAGTGCCCCTTTGACTTTGAACGCCATCCGTTGGGGCGATTGTCCGTTGAGCGGCACCGTACTGGCGAACGCAACGGACAGGACCCCGGGTTTGGCCAACAACTGTTCGCTGAGTTCGGCGGCGAACGCCCGTCTCTTCTCGCCGGTAGTGTAACGATTCCAGTCGAGATCGAGCCTCGCGGTGAGCACCTGGGCTCCATCGAACCCGGAGTCCACCCGGAGCAGGTTCACGAAGGTGCGGAGCATGAGGCCCGCGCCTACCAGCAACACGAACGAGACGGCCACCTGCGACATGATGAGCAGGCCTCGGGCCCGCAGCCGGGCGCGGCCGCCGGTGGCGTTCGCGCCGCCCTCTTTGAGTTCATCGGCAAGTGAGGCACGGACAGGCAAGGCCGGGAGCAGGCTCACCACCAGTCCGGTGCCCAGGGATACCAAAAGGGTAAATGCGAGTACGGTGCCGTCGATCCGTACTTCGGCGGCCCGGGCGGTCAGCCGGCTCACGAACGCCACCAGAACGTCGAGCCCGGCATAGGCCAGGACCAGGCCGACCCCTCCGCCCACGAGTGCCAGCAGAGTGCTTTCCGTCAGGAGCTGGCGGAACAGCCGGCCGCGTCCGGCGCCGAGGGCGGCGCGGACGGTGAGTTCCCGTTCCCGCTGGTTCAGACGCGCCAGGGTCAGATTGGCAACGTTGGCCGAAACGATGAGCAGGAGAAACGCGGCGGCCCCCACCAGGATGAACAGGCTGGGGCGGGCCCGGTTGACGAGTTCATCCCGAAGCGGCACGGCGGTCGTGTGATAGCCCTGGTCGGACGGGTAGGCGTCGGGATGGGACTCGTGCAGCCGGCCGGCAACCGTCTCCAGATCCGCCCGGACCTGCTCGAGATTCCGGCCTTGGCCCATGCGCCCGAACACGCTGATACCTCGGGCGGTCCGGTTCTCGGACCAGCCGGGCCCGCTCCGGAACGGACAGGACGCAACCGGCATGTATACATCGTTGCGGTCGGGATGGTGCGGAATCTCCGGGATAACCCCCACGATCGTATGAATGCGATCGTTCATCTCCACTTCCCGCCCAACGACGTCCTCATCCGCACCGAAGACGTCGCGCCATGCGTGGTAGCTCAAGACGAGGACCGGGTCCGCGCCGTGCTGGTCCTCGCCGGGAAGAAAGGTGCGTCCCATGATCGGCTCGACGCCCAGCAAGTCGAAGAACCCTGAAGAAACCACCCCGGTCTGGACGCGACGCGGGTCCTCCAGCCCCAACAGGATGAACGGCATCGAGTGGTACTCGACGAGGCCGGTGAGGGTCTGGCTCTGCGCCGCGTAGTCGGCTACTTCGAGCGGGGAGAAGTTGAGGTTGGCGCCGCCGGCTCCCTCAGCGGGTTGGTGCAAACGCACGAGGTCGGCGCCGCTGGCGTACGGCAACGGCTGAATGAGGACACCGTTAAGCAGGCTGAAGATCGCCGTGTTGGCACCGATCCCCAGAGCCAGGGTGATGATGATGGTGAGGGTGAAGCCGGGACTCCGCCGGAGTGACCGGAAGGCAAATCTGGTGTCTTGGCCGATCCCCTGGACGACCTCGGAGAGGTGTCGACGGCGGAAATGCTCGCGCCGGAGCTGGCGGCATTGGGCCGCGACGGACTTGCGGTCGCCGAAGGCCCACTGCGCGGCGAGCCGGGCTTCCGCCGGGTTCATGCCGCCGTCGATCAGCTCCTGGGCCCGCATGTCCAGATAGAACTGTATCTCGTGGTCCACGTCGCGCCGGATGCTCCGGCCGCCGATCGTCAAGCGGAAGCGACGCTTGTTCATGGCATCAGCCGGCGGGCTCCTCTACCGGCGTGATGCTCAAGGCGGCCGACACCGCTGCCGTGTACTGCTTCCATCGACTGATTTCCGACTTGAGCTGGCCGCGGCCTACGGTCGTGAGAGTGTAGTACTTGGCTTCTCGGCCGGTGTCGGTGGTCCCCCAACGCTCATCCAGCCACCCCTTCTTCTCCAGCCGGTGGAGCGCGGGATAGAGAGCACCCTCCTTGACCTGCAACACGCCGTCGGTATTCTCGCGAATCCAACGGCCGATGGCGTAGCCGTGCCGGGGGCCCCAACTGACCGCCTTGAGAATCAAGGTGTCCAGGGTACCCATGTAGAGATCGCTGCCTGCCATGAAGTTCTCCCGGTTATCGACCGCAGACGCCAAGCGCTCCTCGGGGACCGCCGACCTCCGATGCCTCACAGTGGTCGGCGGTTAGCCGCTCTCCTTCGCCACGACCTTGATCACCACCCACACCATTCTTGAGGGTGCGGTCGACGGTGCTCCAGCGGGTATCCAATGGAACATGAGATCGTGCTCGCCCGGCCCGAAGGCGTCCAACTCGCCTTCCTTGGTGATGTAGTAGATCTCGTTGTCGTAAACATGCCACCAGGCGGCCCCGACGTTCACGCGAACGCCGCCGGCGTCGAACGGCACCGGGAGGAGAGTGACCTCCAAGCCTTGAACCACCTCGATGGTGTCCGTGGCCGGCACCCACGTGGTGTCACCCCCGGAAACCATGGCGAACTGGGCCGGCGCCTGCAGGGCTGCGAGCAAGAGCCCTCCGACTATACTGGACATAAACCCCTCCTGACTCCTAAATCAATTATACATTGATCACTTAGGTATACTAACGAGGCGCCGATTGTCAAGGGTTTCAGCGGAAAGGCTCTACGGAGAAGGCGGTACAAGAAGAACGGGACCCGCGGCCGGGTCCCGTTTTGGCAGACGATCCTGTCGAGAGAGCCCGGGAGACCCGGGCGTTAGGCCGGAGCGACTACCGTTTTAACAAACGCCGGAAGGAGGTGAACAGGTTCCCGGGGAACCGGCGGCGGCCCTCGGCCGCCCGCAGGAGGGCGATTTGGAACGCCTCCGCATCGGGCCAGCGCCGGGCTGGGTCCTTCGCCAGGCAGCGGTCGATGACGGCGCAGATCTCCTCGCTGACATGGGGAGCATAGTGGTGCACCGGTGGAGCTTCGAGGGCCACGTGCTGAGCCACGATGCTCTGTGCCGAACTGCCGGTGAACGGCAGGCGCCCCGTCAACATCCGAAACGCCACGACGCCGAGCGAGTACAGATCGCTGCGTCCGTCGCAGGCCTGCTCACCGAGGGCGTGCTCGGGCGACATGTAATGCGGTGTGCCGAGCGCTTTGGTGACCTCGGACCGAGAGTGTTCCGAGGTGGCCACTGTGGCCACCCCGAAATCAGACAGCATCGGGCGGCCGGTCGTCTCTTCCAGGAGGATGTTGTCGGGCTTGATGTCGCGGTGGACCACGCCGATGCGATGAACCGCATCGAGGGCGTCCGCTATGGAGCACAGGATATCTACGGCCTCGTCGACCGGAAGCGCACCCACGCTTTCGAGCCTCGCAGCCAACGTCGGGCCTGCCACGTAATGCATGACCACGAAGGTGAGACCGTTCTGCTTCTCGGAGGCATAGACAGGGACGATGTTCGGATGGAACAGCGTGCCCGCGATCCGGGCCTCTCGGCGGAACCGTTCCCGGTCCTCGATCTGCTTCTCGAACTCGGGGGCCAGCACTTTGATGGCTACCTTCCGTTCCAGGGCATGATCCCAGCCGAGATACACCGAACTCATCCCGCCCCGTCCGACCAGACGCCGAATCTTGAACCGGCCGGCGAGGGCCGCTTCGAGCAATTGCCGTTCGCGTGCCGGCCCCGGGATGGGCAGCGGCGTGATGTCGCGGCTGGACCGGAGCCCCCGGCGGCGGGTGCGACCGGTGGTAATGTGTTCGGACTGTTCCTGTCGAATCGGCTGAGCCATGTGTGAATCCCTTGAGTGACGGGGACTGCAAGTGGAAGGAACGTGCCACGCGGGCTAGCCGTTTAAGACATTACTACTAAACGAGTTACGGCGCGAGACGGGGCCGTCGCATGCCCTGGACCGTTCGCAAGTGGGACGCGCGATCCCACGAATGGGACGCGGCGGGAAGCGGGCGGAGCAGGCCAGGAGAATCGGATCACCATCTGGTCCGGCGGGCCCGGTCAGGCCATACTTCGGTCTTCAGAGGCCAATCCACGTAACGAGGACATCATGACACGGGTTCGGGTCGCGCTATTGATACTGGTTGGGACGTTGGTCATTGCCCTGACAGGCATACCGCTGCTGGCAACCCTCCTGACCGACTGGTATTGGTTCAGCGCCCTGGGGTACGACGTTGTATTCCGCACCGCACTGGGGACCCGTGTTGGGATCGGGGTCCTCGGCGGTGCGGTGAGTTTCCTGTTCCTGTGGGCCAACCTTCGGATGGCGCAACGGGGCATCGTTCCCGAGCTGACCGTCGTCGGTGGTCCCGGCACGGTGAAATTCGATCTCAACGTGGTGCTTCGGAGACTGTCGATCCCCGTCGCCTTGGGCTTCGCGCTGCTCGGCGGGTTGTCGCTGTCGAATACCTGGCTGACGCTCCTCGCCTACCGGCACGGGTCATCGTTCGGCTCGCTGGACCCGGCGTTCGGTCGCGATATTTCGTACTACGTCTTTACGCTCCCGGCTCTCTCCGTCGTCATCGGATTCGCGGTGACCCTCATCGTGCTCGCGCTCCTGCTCATTATTCCTGTCTACGTACTGCGGCGGGACATTATGGTGCGGGCCCGCGGGATTACCATCGAGGCATCCGCCGAACGCCATCTCGGAATCCTGATCGCGGGGGTGTTCGTCCTGACGGCGCTCACGGCGTCGTTCATCACGCTGCCGTCCTTGGTCTATTCGACTACCGGCCCGCTGGTGGGTGCCAGCTACGCGGACCTCGCGCTGCGAGTCCCCCTCATCAAGGCAACCGCCTTGGTGGCGATCCTGGGAGCGGGCATCGTGCTATGGGGTTCCCGACGGCACCAGCTCCCACGGTGGACCGCCATCGCGGTACTGCAATATTTCGCCGTCGCGGTGGTCCTGGGGCTGGGGCTTCCCGCCGCCTACCAGCGCCTGTCGGTGGTACCCAACGAACTCTCCAAGGAAATGCCGCAACTCGTGCAGCACATCGCCGCCACCCAGCAAGCTTGGGGATTGGATCAGGTGTCGATTCGCAATCTGAGCGGCGACGCGATCCTGACGCAGGCCGACATCGAAGCCAATAGTGGCACTATCGAGAATGTCCGTTTGTGGGACCGCGAGCCCCTGCTGCAGACCGTACGGCAACTACAGGAGATCCGGACGTACTACGACTTCGCTTCGGTGGACGACGAACGCTACTGGATCGATGGCCTCTATCGGCAGGTGTTGCTTTCGGCCCGGGAACTCAGCACCCAGTCCCTGCCCCAGAGGACTTTCATCAACGAACGCCTGGCGTTCACCCACGGCATGGGCGTTACGGTCAGCCCCGTCAACGAGGTGACCGAAGAAGGGCTGCCGGTCCTCTTTATCAAGGATCTGCCGCCCGTCTCCGATGTGTCGCTGGAGGTCACGAGACCCGGCATCTACTACGGCGAACTGTCGAACGACTATGTCTTCGTCAAGACGAACCAGCAGGAATTCGATTTCCCTTCGGGTGAAGGCAGCGCGTATACCACCTATGAAGGAACCGGGGGTGTATCGATCGGTCCCATGTGGCGGCGTATGCTCTTCAGCCTCCGATTCGGCTCCCTCAAGATAATGCTCTCGGATGACATCACCGGAGACAGCCGAGTCATGTTCCACCGGCGCATCGTCGAGCGCGTCGGGAAGGCCCTGCCGTTCCTGCAACTGGACAGTGACCCCTACCTCGTCGTAACCGAGGCGGGTGAGTTGCAGTGGATTCTCGATGCCTATACCTCGACCGACCGCTACCCCTACGCCCAACCGCTGCGCGACGGCACCAATTATCTCCGCAATAGCGTGAAGATCGTGCTGGACGCATACCACGGAACCATCAAGGCCTACATCGCCGATCCCGATGACCCGATCATCCAGACCTACGCCAAGATCTTCCCGGGCATCTTCCAACCGTTAGACGCAATGCCCGCCGACTTGCGCGCCCACATACGGTACCCCGACGACCTTTTCCGGGCCCAGACGGCGTTGTATACCATCTATCACATGTCCGATCCGGAGACGTTCTACCTTCGAGAGGATCAGTGGCAGATCCCCACGCTCAACCAGGGAGAAGGATCTCGCGATCCATTCCTGCGCCACATCATCATGAAACTGCCCGGGGAAGACAGCGAAGAATTCATCGTGATGACCCCGTTCACACCGCGGCAAAAGGACAATCTCGCCGCCTGGATGGTGGGGCGGAGCGATGGGGATCAGTACGGCCAGCTGGTGGTTTACCGCTTTCCGCGCCAGAGTCTGGTGTTCGGCCCCAAGCAGATCGCCAATCGCATCAACCAGAACACGGACATCTCCCGACAGATCTCCCTGTGGGACCAGCGGGGTTCCCAAGTCATCTTCGGCAACCTCCTCGTGATCCCGATCGAAGAGGCGCTGATTTTCGTTCAGGCGATCTACCTCCGCGCCGAGGGAGGCCGCATCCCCGAGCTAAAGCGCGTCGTGGTGGCCTACGGCAGCCAGGTGGCCATGGAGGAAACCCTGCAGCAAGGGTTGGCGCGACTGTTCGGCGGCACCCTGGCGCCCCCCACATTCACTCGAGAGGGGGTCTCTGATGAGCCGCGGCCGGTGGCGGGAGCCGGTCCGGGACCGGGCAACGCCAGCATCAGGGCCTTGATCGAGGAGGCGGCCGGCCGCTATGGGCGAGCCATCGAGGCGCAACGGGCAGGCGACTGGGCACGCTACGGGGAAGAGATTGGCCGTCTGGGTGAGATCCTCGAACAGCTTCGTTCGAGGAGGATGGTAGAACAGGGCCAGTGAGAACTCCTCGGTGCTCCGCCCGCCGGTTCTGGGGGCTCTGCTGCCTCACCCTTCTGGGAGCATGTGTCACCGAATCGTTGGCCATCTGTGTCAACTGCGGCGGCCCGTTTACGATCGTCGAGATGCGGGGAGGCTACCGTGTGGTCCTCAGCGCCGCGACCGGTGGGGCGGTGCCCTGTTCGTCCCTCACGGTGCACATGGCTTCCTCGATCAGCTGGCGCGGCTGCCTGACCCCTCGAGGCGGCACGGTCGATTCGACCCGCCAGGTCATCAACCTGCAATTCGTCGACTCAACCGGCGCAATAGGCACATTGAGTTTCTCCGAGCTGGAGGGTGGCCCCGACTCGGCCCAGGGACTGTGGCGGGCAAGTTGCGTCAAACTCGAAACGGCGAGCGCCTGTCCGTCGTGGGCCGGGTGGTCCCACTGGACGAGGGACTCGACACCGGCACCACTGCGGGGCGACTCATCGCGGTCAGGTAAATAGCGGATCCGGCGTATCGGTTTCGGCGTACGCTTTGAGGCGGTACATCAACTCACCCCAGGTGGTGTTGCAGAGGGAGTAGGCCCCAGCCAGGGAACGCCAGTTCCGATGAGCAAACCGGAGATCCACTCCGCCGCCGTCCTCGGGCGACAGGTGAAACTCCAGCCGGGTCCCTTTCCACTCGTCGTTGTCCCCCAAACAGCTCCATGTGACCCTTCGACCCGGCACCAGTTCATCCACCCGCATGCGGAAGACGGTGGCCCTGTCATTGAAGCCGAACTCCGCGATCGAACCCTCGATCGGCTCGGCAATGGCGTCCGTCGTCCACCAACTGCGCAGGCCGTCAGCGGTGGCGATGGCGTCGAACACCCGTTCCGGTGGCGCGGAGATCTTGATCTGATGCAGGATGTTGAGCACGGCGGCTCCGACTTTGGTAAGGCGCCACCTAGCATAACGCGGAAAACCGGCCGGGGGGAATGTGGCTCTGCCGACCGGCCGAGGGCTACCGTGCCATGGCGTCGTGCATGCCAACATGCGGAGGGTTCTGAGCGGCCATATGCTGCGCGTGTGCTCCCCCATCGTCACGACCAAGCTCGGCATGAATCACCGTGCGGATGGCATCCATCTGCTCGGGACCTTGGTAGCCGATCCAGCGCTGCACGATCCGGCCTTCCCGGTCCACCAGCAGGGTGAAGGGTAATCCCCGGTAGTGATAGGTGGCCTTCAAGCCGCCCCGCCCCAACGCGGCGGGAAAATCGAAGCCGAACATCTCCATGAACTCCGCCGCGTCTTCCGGGTCGACATCCTCGTTGAGAGTGAGAAACTCGAACGCCGGATCGTCGATGGACCGTTGGAGAGTATCCAGCGCAGGCATCTCCTCCCGGCACGGCTCGCACCAGCTCGCCCAAAAATTGATCAGGGTCACCCGACCCATCAACTGATCGGACCGAATCCGCCCGCCACCCAACAGGGCCAAGTCGAAGGCGGGCAGCGGTTCCCGATCGTCCACCGCGATGCCACTCAGGAGGCTAAAGTCGTCGACCTGATAGAGACGTCCCAAGTCGTTCACCGCGATTGATGGTAGCGACGTGTTGAGGTAGGCCGTCCGCAGAAGTTCGCCCGTGGCGGGTTGGAAGACATCGAGCCGGCTCTCGGATGTGGTGAATTCCGGCGTGCTGAGCAGGTAGAGCATCCCGTCTGGGCCAAACGTGAGACCCAGGTTGACCGGATGATAGTCCAGGACCGGACGTCCATCCTGCACCTCGAACTTCGGCTCTTCGGTGCTCTGCGGCAGTCCGCGCGTGGCCCGCCACAGGGTGTCACCCCGACTCGTCAGGGCGATCAACTCGTCCCGAATGAAGGGGGCGTAGAACAGCGTATCGCCCCGCACCGCCAGGTGGCCGGCGTTGGCCATCTCTCGCAGCAGTACGTGCTGCGGCACCGTTGCCACGCCAAGGGAATCGATGGCTGCCGGGCCGGCGACATGAAGCAGAAGAGGGGCTGGCTCCGGCGTCCAGTTGAAGGAGAACAGACTACTGGAGCGGACCAGCCACACACCGCCACCCTGACCGCCGGCCACGACGGTCGGGAAATCGAACAGGCCTTCCACAGCACCCAAAGGCCGGCCGTCCTCGTCGAGGTGTAGCAGTATGCTCTCACCCGTCACCACCCACCACCCGTCCGTTCCCCGGGCAGCGCTGATGACCTCTTGGGCACCGAGGTGCAGCCTTGGTTGCCGCAGTCGTAAGTTCCGATCGAACAGCAGAACGTTCCCGGCCCCGCCGAGGACCGAGCGCTGGTGGCCGGTCGCAGGTTGTGCCGTCCGGCCCTGCAGCCACAGGAGATCGACGGCTTCCGCAGGGAAGCTGGTATCGACCGTGATCACGCTGGCCCCGTCGTCGGCGACGGTGATGACAGGTGGACGAGGCTCTGGTTCGTGCCGCACCACGGACCGGGCCAGCACGCCGATCCCGAACGCTGACCCGAGGATCACCAGCAATCTGGCAGACCGGGCCACACCTGCCCGGCCCACCGCGTGCGATCGCCTCACGACTTGGCGATTTCCTCGATCTGGATGGCGCTGGCGCCACCCGCCACGAATACCTTGCCGGTCACGGTCACCTCTTGTTCCGCAAACTCCTTCAGCATGTCGTTAGCGGAACTGCCGGGCATGTCGGCCGACACCGGGAGGTAGAGCTTGCCGTCGCTGGTCAGGATGGCAAGCGGAATACCCTTGTCAGCGCAGACCTG
>JAZFYL010000231.1:0-4041 GCA_036443495.1 Gemmatimonadales bacterium
ATCCTGATCCGGATATGGCAACTGACGCAGCATGACGCCGTCGACCACGCTGAAAATGGTGGTGGTGGCACCTACCCCGACGGCGATCAACAGCAACGCCGTGATAGCGAACCCTGGTCGCTTGAGATAACTGCGACCGGCCTGGCGCAGCTCGTTGACGATTCGATTCATGGGCTCGCGCCCTCCACTATTTTGTTTACCCACCCCTCGGGTGGGGCTCCAATCGTTCCTGAAGGCGTCCCAGTGCTCACGCAGGCTCACCGACAACAGCCGGGCCACAGATCGGAGCCACAGGAACAGCACCGCACCCCTCCCGCTCGACCTGGTCTGGTAGACCATCTCACGAAAGGTCTCGACCACATCCGCACCGTAACTGCGGCGGAACTCGCCGGGCAGCAACGGCAACAGTCCTCCGTAGGTGCGGACCGCCAGACTCGTTTCTCGTTTGGAATTTCGTTTCACCGATTCACCCTGTTCCTTAGATCAGTTTTCGTTGCCGGGCCAGCGTGGTCAGATCCGCCAACCTGGCGGCCTCTGCGCTTACCACCCGTCGGCCGAGCGGGGTGATGCGGTAGTAGCGGCGGCGCTTCTCCTCCGTGACTTCGCCCGGGGGCGCGTCAGCCTCAGCCACCAACCCGTCCTTGGTGAGACGTTTGATCGACCGATAAAGGTTGGCAGGGTCGATGGTCACCTCACCCGCCGTATCGTCCTCGACATCCTTGATGAGGCCGTACCCGTGACGAGGCCCTGCGCTCAGAGCAAAGAGCATGAGGTAATCACGTGGTTGGAGCGGGAGGAAGGCCTTAATGTCCGTGTCCAAGAGCGGTTCCCGGTGAGAGTCGGAACGGAGTATATCAGTCTGATGACTATTAGTCAATTGACAGATATTAGTCTCGACTTGAAACATCTTGAGTATGTATTCCGTTGTAGGCTATATGCCAAAATCAATCCCGTCACTCGCCGAGTTCGAACTGTACGTCATGCTGGCCCTGGCCCGCCTGGAGGATGAGGGATACGGCGCCGCCGCCAAGCGGGAAATAGAAGAGCGGACCGGTCGTAGTGTGTCGATAGGGGCAGTCTACGCCACGCTGGGCCGTTTGGAGGACAAGGGCCTGCTGTCGCACCTCATCTCGGCTCCCACACCGGTCCAAGGGGGCAGAGCCCGCAAACTCTATCACCTGACCGACATGGGTCAGGAGGCCGTCCGGCAAGCGACGTTCCGACTGGAACGCATGATGGACGGGCTCGTGGCCGAGAGTGGCGCGGGAACCCGGCGATGAGGGAACCTCGGCTGATGCGTTGGCTCGTCGCACGATCCGTGCATCCGGACGACCGTCCGTTCCTGCTCGACGACCTCGCCGAAGAATTCCGCAGTCGTCGCGCCGCCGACGGCCCGGCGTCCGCCCGGCGCTGGTACCGAGTCGAGGCGATGCGGTCGATGGGTCCCAGCCTCGCGCGGCGGATTCGGCTTGGCGGCCGAGCGGGCTGGCACAACTTCCTTGCAACATTCCGATTTGGTGGAGGGAATCGTCCCATGGATCATTGGCGTCAAGACGTGCGGTACGCGGTGCGGTCGTTGTGGAAACGCCCGGCCTTCACTGTGGTTGCGGTGGTGACCCTGGCCGTAGGGATCGGCGCCAACACCACGATCTTCAGCGTAGCCAACGGGCTCTTGTTGAAGCCGCTCCCCGGACTGGGGAACACGGAACGGCTGGTGGAGGTTTCGCGCAACGTCGACGGCAGGTTCTCCGACATGGCCTATCCGGTCGTGGCGCATTATCGCGAGTCCAGTGATGTAGTGGAGGATATGGCCGCCTTCGCCATGATGCCCTTGGCGCTCAGCGACAACAGTGACACCGACGCGTCGGACCCGCAGGTCGTCATGGCCTTGAACACCACCGGCAACTACTTCGACCTCCTGGGAGTTCGTCCGCTGCTGGGACGCTTCTTCGCCGCGGAAGAAGCGAACTACCCGCGGGTCGAGCCGTTGGTGGTCATCGGCTACGAGGTGTGGCAGGACCGCTTCGATGGGGACCCGGCTGTGCTCGGCCGGACCGTGCGCATCAACGATTACCCTGTACGGGTCATCGGGGTGGCACCGGCCGACTTCGGCGGGCACGTGGTGGCATTGTCGGTGGACGTGTTCGTCCCATTGGGGCTGCCCGCGCCGGGGCTCCGCACGCCGGAATCGCTGGACAATCCCGAGAGCGGTTCCATGGAAACCCTGGCCCGTCTCGAGCCGGGGGTATCACGTTCCGAGGCCGTCCAGGCGTTGAGCATCGAGGGGCGTCAATACCTCAACAGTGTCGTTGGAGGTTACGACGACGACGACTACCTCATTCGAGTCATGGCGTGGGGTCCGGTCCCGGCAACGGGGCGCGCGGGGGTGATGGCTTTCTTCGGCATCTTGCTGTTCCTCGTCGGCTTGTTATTGGCGTTGGCCTCGACCAATGTCGCCGGGATGCTGTTGTCGCGCGCACTTCAACGGTCCAGGGAGATCGCGGTGCGGCTCTCCTTGGGCGCCAGCCGGCGGCGGCTGGTGCGCCAGATGCTGACCGAGACGGTGGTGCTGTTCCTGGTCGCCGGCGCGGCGGGGATCCTACTCGCTTTCGTGCTGACCAACGTCATGGTGGCCTTCCGACCGCCGATGCCGGAGTGGATCAACCTCCGGCTCGACCTGGCGCCTGACTGGCGTGTGATGCTCTTTGCCGGCGGGGTGGCCACCTTAGCGGCCATCGTCTTCGGGCTGGCGCCGGCACTCCAAGCGACGCGAACCGATCTGGTCAGCGCCTTGAAAGAAGGGGCCGCGAGCACCGCACCGGCGCGCACCAGGCTGCGTAGCGTCATGGTCGCCGGACAAATGGCGACGTCACTGGTCTTGCTGGTGGCCGCCGGACTCTTCGTGCGATCCATCCCGGCGTTGGACGGGTATGACAGCGGCTGGCGCTCCGAGGGTGTGTACGTGATCAGCCTCGATCTGGAATACCTGGGCCTCGATCGGGAAACCGGGCAGGCGTTCTATGCCGATTTGCTCGAACGGGTGCGGTCGCTGCCGGGAATCGAACAGGCGGCCTACGACGCCAAACTCCCCCTCGGGGGCCGGTCATCATTCGGAACCATCAACGTGGCCGGGCTCGAGCCGCCCGACGACGCGGACGGGTACAACGCGTACCTCCATACCGTATCCCCCACCTATTTCGAGACAATGGACGTCACCCTCGAGCGAGGTCGCGTCTTCGACCGCCGGGACACTCCGGACCGAGAATGGGTGGCGGTCATCAACCGCGCCATGGCCGGCCGCCTGTGGCCCGGGGGTAATGCGGTGGGTGAGCGATTCTATCTGGGTGCCGCGGGAGAGGGAACTCCGGTGGAAGTCATCGGCATCGCCGAGAACGCCATCCACGACCTCGAAACGCTCAACGCCGTGGTGGGCACCTCCCCACCCAACTTCTATTACCTATCGACCACCCAGCGGTATTCCGCGGACGAGAAACTCTACGTCCGGCCCGTCCCCGGGCGGATCGATGCTCTCGACGACGTACGCGCCGTGATCCGCGACATGGCCCCCAGCCTGCCGGCAACGGCCGCCACCTCGCTGGACGACTTGCTGGGGCTGTTCGTCTTGCCGCAGCGGATTGCGGCCTGGGTGGTCGGCATGATGGGTCTCCTGGGCCTGTTGCTTGGCGCGGTGGGGGTTTACGGGGTGACCGCCGTGGCCGTCAGTCAAAGAACCCACGAGATCGGGGTTCGCCTCGCCCTCGGCGCCTGCGCCGGCGACGTCCTGGGTTTGATGATGCGACGCGGATTGCGGGCGCCACTCGTTGGTATGGGGGTCGGCATTGTCGTGGCGACCGCCGTGGCCATGCTACTGGTCAGCGCCCCGGGGATCGGTGGACTCCTGGGACGGGCGTCCGCGTTCGATCCACTCACCCTCGGCGGCGTGTTGGCCGTGCTGGGGTCGGTGGCCGCCGTGGCGGTCCTGGTACCGTCGCGCCGCGCTTCGCGGATGGATCCGGCGGTGACGTTGCGGAGTGAGTGAAG
>JAZFYL010000232.1:0-6453 GCA_036443495.1 Gemmatimonadales bacterium
CTTGCGATACGAATTGTACGAAGGCCGGCTTCGCTCGCTCGACCGGCTGGACGACCTCACGCTGACTCACGGCGGTGTCACACCGGTGCCGGCCCTGTCAGGCGATGAGCCCGCCGAAGAGTTTGCCCTCCGGTTCCGTGGTTTTGTGTCGATCGAAGAGGCCGGCGTGTTCGAGTTCGAACTGGTGTCCGACGACGGCAGTCGGTTGTGGTTGGCGGACACGCTGGTGATCGACCACGACGGGCTCCACTCGGCGCGCGGCAAGCGGGGCATGGTCGCGCTGGCGGCGGGCATCCACCCGATCAGGGTGGAATACTTCCAGGCCGGTGGCGGCCAGGCTCTCGAACTCAGGCTGCGGCGTTCGGAAGAGGAAGAGTGGCGCGGGGTAGATGGGACGGTGTACTACGGGCGGTAGGGCGGTCAGGCGGTATGGCGGTCAGGCGGTCAGACGGTATGTTCGTTCACAAATCATTCGTGGACTCCAATCGGAGATTTGGTTCCGATGCGACTCATAGTGTTGTGTTCGGTGCTCATCATGGTGCTCCCCGCCGGTCTCACGGCACAGGAGCCGGCGCCCAAACTGGGCCGAATCTACTTCCCCACCTCCGGCAGCGCTGCGGCACAGGAGCATTTCATCCGCGGCGTGCTCTACCTGCATAGCTTCGAATACGCGAGAGCCCGGGACGCTTTCCTCACCGCCCAGGAACTGGATCGCGATTTCGTGATGGCCTACTGGGGCGAGGCGATGACCCGAAACCATCCCATGTGGAACCGGCGTTATCGGGGCGAAGCCCGGGCGGCCCTGGCCAAGTTGGGCACGACAGCCGAGGAGCGGGCCGCCAAGGCGCCCACCGAGCGGGAACGGATGTACCTCCAAGCCGTCGAGACATTGTTTGCCAAGGGTCCCAAGGCCGAGCGAGACACCGCGTACATGTATGCCATGCTCGACCTGACCCACGCCTATCCGGAGGATGTGGAGGCCCAGATCTTCTACGCTCTGTCGTTGTTGGGGCTCAACCAGGGGGTACGGGACTTCCCATCGTACATGCGCGGTGCCGCCGTGGCCGAGGGCGTATTCCGGTTGAACGCCGACCATCCGGGAGCCGCGCACTACATCATCCATTCGTTCGACGACCCGATCCACGCGCCGCTGGGGCTCCATGCCGCGTGGGCCTATTCCACCATCGCGCCGGCCGCTCCGCACGCGCTCCACATGACGAGCCACATTTTTCTTGCCATGGGGATGTGGGACCAGGTGGTGGAGCGCAACGAGACGGCCGTCGATCTCACCGGTCGTGGGCCCGGACACTACACGTCGTGGCTCAACTACGGGTTGCTGCAGCAGGGTCGCTTCCAGGACGCGGTGGATCGGCTCATCGTCGCGTGGGCCAGTGTGCCCGATGACTCGCGGCCAGTCGTCCGGCGATATCTCGCGGGCATGAGGGCGCACTACCTCATCGACAGCGAGCGCTGGGACGATCAGGTGCTCGATTGGGAAATCGAGTTGGAAGATGCCGGACCAGACAGTCGCGCGATCGACGCCTTCGCCCGCGGGTATGCCGCCCTCAAGCTCGGCCGGCGGGAAACGGCGGCGCACTACGTGAGGCGGTTGGTGGAAATCGAAGCCAACCCCGCGGAGGAGGGTTCGCCCAACTCTCTGGCGTTGCCGGAAATCCTGCGATTGGAACTCGAAGGAGCATTGTTGTTGGATGGCCACCAGATCGAGTCGGCGTTGCTGGCGGTGCGGAAGGCGACTCGGCTCGAGGACGGTCTGCCGCTCGAGTTCGGGCCACCCGACATCATCAAGCCAACCCACGAATTCCTGGGCGAAATGCTCTTGAGCCTCAACCGGCCTACCGAGGCCAAGCGCGAGTTCCAGGCGGCGCTGGAGCTCACCCCCAAACGGGCCCGTTCACTGGTCGGTCTTAGCCGGGCCGCTGAGGCTTCGGGCGACGTCGTAACCGCGGCGCGGGCGCTGGCCCGGCTGGACTTGATCTGGCACCGCGCCGACGAGGACGTGCGGCAGGCGATGGAGCAGCAATAGCGCTACCCCCTCCGCCGGACTATTTGTCGCAGGCGGTCCAGCGCTTCCCGAACTCGGTGGGCGGAAGAGGAGGCGGCAACCGTTCGAACCGGAGAACTTGGACGAAGTTGTCATGCCACCGGGCCGGATCGTTTGCGAAGCTGAGATCCTGGTCATTCCGGTCGAGCAGCTTGCGGAGTTCCAACTTATCACCGGTCTCACCGAGCAACACGCTCTTGACCCCCGGGGTGACCACCGCCCACTTGTTGGGCGGGCGGATTGATCGTTTCCTAGCGACGATGGCTATCGGGGATCTCGAAGTATCAAACACCGATCGGCTCCAGGCGCCGGGGATTTTCTAGCCTGGGCAGGGCCCGCGGCGTTCGCCGGCGACGACTCATCCCACCTGTGGGGCGTTGTCCGCCAGTTCCGGATCATCCTGCCGTTCCTGGTATGGCGTTTCGCCTATGTGATGTTGTCGGGGCAGCGGGGCTCGGCCCGGGTTTCACGGTTCACCGATCTTCTGTTCTATTGCCTGCCGGTGTTCGGCGGCACCAACGTCCCGTTCGGGAAGGGATACGACTACCTGTCTCAACGCACTGCGCCCGACCGGGAAGCCATCGCCCGGGCGCAGCTGGCGGGCCTCAAGCTACTGGCGCTGGCCTGGGTGTGGAAAGCGGGGCGGGCATGGATCGGGGCGGGGATTCACGGAGAGATCCACGGATACGGTTCCGGGCTGGTCAGCGGGATCGGCCTGGACCTCCCACGAATGCAGGACCTCATCGCCGGCGGGGCAGAGGCTGCCGTGATCGCCGGGTGGGCCAGCCTGATAGTCGAATTGGTCGATCGGACGCTGGTTATCGCTATCCTGGGTCACGTGATTATCGGCGTGCTCCGGCTGTTCGGGTTCAACGTGTTCCGTAATACCTATAAGCCTCTCCTGGCCGAGTCGATCCTCGAGTTCTGGAACCGGTTCTACTACTACTTCAAGGAACTGCTGGTCGAGTTTTTCTTCTTCCCCACCTTCGTTGGCTACTTCAAGCGCAATCCGGAGTTAAGGATGTTCGCGGCGGTGATGGCGGCCGCATTCTTGGGCAATGTGTACTACCACATAGTTCGAGATCTCGACCACCTTGTCCACGCGGGCCCAACTGGAGCCTTGGGGCTGCTCGCCCCTCGCTTGCTCTACTCTTTTCTCCTAGGGCTTGGCGTGTACCTGTCGATGCGGCGCCAGCAAGCCAAGCGAGGCGCCGCGGCCGCGCACGCCCTGGGAACGGGGCACAGGCTGGGACGGTTGCGTCGAATAGCCGGTGTCTGGCTGTTCTTCGCCCTGATCCACATCTGGAACATCGCGCCGGCACATCTCGACTTCTCCCTGCGGACCAGCTTCTTCTTTTCTCTCTTCGGCCTCGGCTGACCCTTCCTCAGGGCTCCGGTATTCCTTATAGTAGGGCGGCCGATACGGGCGGTCGGGCGGTCGGAACTTGGCTATCGGCTATGAGCTCTGGGCTGCCGGCAGGTCCCAATGGGTTCCCAATCTGGGAAGACGTCGGGATAGATCCTGGGACTTGGCACGAGCTTGGAGAAGGGTGGTTTACTCTCCGGCGCACTTCCGATTATTAATTCAGGAGACACTCGACCCGAGCCCCAGGGGAGCCAACGCTGAAGATGGCACGCCCTCCCGAGCATCAGCCTGCCGATCGTATCGATCCGTACAGTCCGTATCGTGGGACGTTGTTGTCCGTCCCCAGGGTCCGAGAGTTGAGTCGCTTGCGACCGGCCATCCCGGTTCGCGATGCGCTGGTGTGCTGGCTGTGGATCGTCGTCGCTTGGGTCGCCGTCGCCGTGTGGCCAGTCTGGTGGATGGTCGCGCTGACCATCCCGGTCATCGGCAATCGCTTCTACGCCCTGTTCATCATCGGGCACGATGGGTTCCACCGCCGCATCTTCGATTCGGTACAGCGGAACGATTTGTTCTGCGACCTCTTGGTCTATGCTCCGATCGGCGCCATCACCCGGATCAACAAGCGGAACCACTTGGGCCACCATACCCACCTCAGCAGCGATCGCGACCCCGACCGGCACAAGCACTCGTGCTTCCACCACTCGACCAGAGCAGCCATGGTGGGTTACCTGACCGGGGTGACTAGCCTGGTCCGATCGATCGGCGCCGTGTTCCTGGGCCGGAGGCGTCCGGATGCGGCCGACACTATCACCGATGCGGTTCCCGACAGCCAACGCTACGGGCCCCGCGATCTGCTGATCCTCGGAGGCTGGCAGCTGGCCCTCATCGTCGGATTGACTCTGGCGATCGGGGGGTGGGCGTATCCGCTCCTGTGGCTGTTACCGGTCTTCGTGTTCACCTACCTGGCGGACAGCTTTCGGGCCTTCGCCGAGCATTCGCACGCGGAGCCGGATCGCCAGGGCGACCGGCACCGACTGATCACTTTCATCCCGGGGGGGTTGGAGCGGGTCGCCTTCGCGCCGATGAACATGAACTACCACGCGATACACCATCTGTGGCCCTCGATTCCCTATTACAACCTGCCGGTAGCACACCGGGAGAGTCACGCCCACCCCGACGCGGATGCTATCGAAGTACGGAAATCCTACCTGGGATACCTGGCCTATTACTTCGGCCTCCTGCCACTGCCCGAGTGCCGCGTCGAGGAAGTTTGACCGGACCGGCCCAGAGGGTTGAGGCGGACCGGTGGCTGGATCTTCCGGCCCCAGCCGAATTCTCCGAGGCCCCACGGCCCGCGATCGAAACCACCGACGTCCCCCACTGCCCAGTGTGTGAGTCGGCGGACTTTCGGCCCCTGACCGTCGGCTTCGACTACGAGATCCTGACCTGCACCAACCCGTGGCGCTTCGTGGAATGTGAGCACTGTCATCACGTCTGGCTCAATCCTCGGCCGGCCACGTTCGCGTTGCCGACGATCTACCCGAGCACCTACTACGCCTACGACACGGCCGCGCGCATCAACCCAATTGCGCTCAAGGGGAAGGCCATGCTCGACCGATTCAAGCTCGGCGGCATCTTCCGAGCCTTTGGGCGGGCGCCGACTTCGTTCCTCGATATCGGTTGCGGTAGCGGGCAGTACCTTCGTGTGGCCGAGCGCCGGGGGATCGATCGGAGCCAGATCTACGGCCTGGAATTGAATGATGAGGTGGTCGCGGGTCTCAGCGGCCAGGGCTACCAGGTGTTCAACGAGCGGGTCGAGACGTGTGAATCCATCCCCGACGGCTCGATCGACTTGGCCACCATGTTCCACGTGATCGAGCACGTGGATGACCCGCTGGCGGTGGCGCGGCGGGTGCACGCGTGGCTGCGACCGGGTGGCGTGTTCGCCGTCGAGACCCCCAACATCGACAGTCTGGACGCCCGCCTGTTCAGGGACCGCTATTGGGGGGGCTACCACATCCCGCGGCACTGGAACCTGTTCCGGCCGGATACCCTCCACCGCCTCTTCCAGCAAACCGGCTTCGAGGTGGTCTCCACGGCCTACCAGACGGGGCACTCGTTCTGGATGTACTCATTCCACCACCGGCTTCGGTATGGCATACCTCCGCGTCACCGATTGTCGCAGTGGTTCAACCCCTTTCGGGGACTGCCGATGCTGGTGATGTTCACCGCCTTCGACAAGCTGCGAGCGGCTCTGGGCTTCCGGACCTCGGCCATGCTGGTGTTGGCCCGTAAGCCCGAATAGGGCTGCGCCAGGTTGATTATCCGGGCGCCTGGCCCGATGGTCTGTTCCATTCTATAGTATGGCCGGTGGTTGCCCGCGCTCGGCGGCGGACCCAAAGCGTCACTCTTGGAAGCAGGTGTCATGCGACGACTCTCTCTCGGCTGCTATGCGTGTTTGTGTTGGCTGGTGCTGGCCTGTACCCCCTCCACACCAAACCCCAAGGTTCTGCTCATCGGATTGGATGGCGTCCGTGTCGATATCCTGGCCCAGGCTCACACTCCCAACATCGATGCGTTGGCCGAGTCAGGGTTGTTCAGCGATGCGGCGTGGACCGGGGAGGAGACGGTGAGCGGGCCGGGATGGTCCAGCATGGTGATCGGGGTGTGGGCCGACAAGCACGGGGTGTACGACAATGACTTCACCGAAAACACCTACGCGCTCTATCCAGACTTCCTCACCCGGTTGGAACAGGTCGACCCGACGTTCAATACGTTCGCGGTGCTCGACTGGCCGCCGCTCGGTGAGCACGTCGACGGGGGTCCGCTGATCAGCGATGCCATCGACGTCAAGATCACGTTCGATGGAGAGGAGCTGGGCTACGACGTTACCGATTCACTGAGCGTTCTGGCTGCGATCGATCAGCTGACCAATGCCGACCCCGACGCCACGTTCGTCTACCTGGGCTACATCGACATCGTGGGGCACGATACCAGCTCACTCGACCCGCTCTACCTGGCAGCT
>JAZFYL010000233.1:0-15275 GCA_036443495.1 Gemmatimonadales bacterium
CCCCGGGGGGCGCGGCGGGGGGGGGGGGGGCCCCACCGCACCGGCGGTCTACAACGCGGCCAACGAAATCGCCGTGGCGGCGTTTCTCGAAGGCAGAATCACTTTCGGCGCGATCGTCGAGATCATCGAGCGGGTGTTGCAGAGCCACGACCCTGCACCCGCCACAACTGTCGAGGACGTTCGGGCCGCAGATCAATGGGCCCGGGCACGTGCCCACGAGGTATTCGCGTGAACATACTGCTGTCCGTTGGTGCTCTGATCGTCGTCCTGGGCGTCCTGGTGTTCATTCATGAAGCCGGCCATTTCTTGGCTGCCAAGGCTGCCGGTATCCACGTCCACCGGTTCTCACTTGGTCTGGGAACGCCTATCAAGGCTCTGAGCTTCACCCGGGGGGGCACCGAGTACGCCGTGAGCTGGATCCCGCTGGGTGGGTATGTCAAGATGGCGACGGCCGAGGAGGACGTGACCAGCTCGGCGCTCGAAGGGAGCGAGGTGAAGGCCGCGGTTCCTCCGGACAAGTACTTCGAAGCGAAACCGGTTTGGGTCCGGATGATCGTCATCCTGGCCGGCGTCGCGATGAACGCCGTGTTCGCCTGGGGCGTGTTCTCCTACTTGATCGCCAAGAACGGCCAACCCTATAACCCGACTACCACGGTCGGCTGGATAGATGAGGAGCGAATCCCCGAGGGGGCCGAGGCGCTACGCCAGCTCGAGGCAGGTGATTCGATCATCGCCATCGGCGAGACGCCGGTCGCGTCCTGGGAGGAAATCCAGAACGAAATCCAGTTCGTCTCTTCCGACAGCGTTGTCATTCATGTTGCCGGCAAAGACCCGATCGTCCTGGACATCCATCCCGACGCTCTGGAAGGGCGAATCGTCGCGGCAAGGGTCATCGGACCGTTCCTCCCTGCCTTGGTGGGGAGCGTGATTTCCGGCCAGCCGGCGGACAGCGCCGGCCTGGTGGCCGGCGACACCATCCTCGCCATCGATGGGTCGGCCACGCCCCAATGGTACGACCTGGTGGAGATCGTATCGCAGAATCCCGGCCAAGCGTTGACGCTCGACCTCGGCCGGGCTGAGGGCCGGGAGTCTATCATCGTGACTCCTGCAGCATTCCCGGACACGCTGGCCGAGGGAGAGGTGCGCACCATCGGCCGCCTAGGTATCGGATCGTTCCCGCAGGTCGAATTCCGCCGGCTGGCGCCGCTCGCCGTACTGGCCGCCGGGGCACGCCAAACCGCCGACATGGGCACCATGGTGATCAGGACTGTCAGGGGACTGCTTACGGCCAGGGTCTCGACCCGGGAACTGGGCGGCCCCATTCTGATCGGGCAACTGGCCGGCGAGACTGCCCGCCTCGGGGTCGACGTGTTCCTGGGGTTCATGGCCCTGATATCGATCAATCTGGCGGTGCTGAACCTGCTGCCGATCCCGGTGCTGGACGGCGGGCAGTTCATCTTTCTGGTCGCCGAGGGTGTGCTGCGTCGGCCCCTGTCGCTGAAGCTGCGGGAGCGGCTCACCGGTGTCGGGCTGGTAATGATTCTGATGCTGATGGGGTTGGCCTTCTGGAACGACCTGTCACGGTTATTTCGGGATATGTTCGGGTAGGGGTTGCCTAGCGAGGGGTGCTCCTCGGGGTGCCGTCGGCGGCTTCCCCTTGCCCTCGTGTCGCAAGTGCAGTTAGTTTCTAGGCTTGCGTAAAGTCAGATAACCGGACGTCGAGGACAGAACAGAAGCATGGGCATAGACAAGCAGAGCGTGATCACCAAGTACGCCCGCCACGAGGGCGACAGTGGCTCCTCCCAGGTGCAGGTTGCCGTTCTCACGGAACGGATCAACTATCTCACGGATCACTTCCGGCAGCACCCGAAGGACCATCACAGCCGCCAGGGGCTACTCAAAATGGTGGGCACCCGTCGCCGGCTTCTGAATTATCTCAAACGCGAAGATCTCGAGAGCTATCGCTCTCTCATCGAGGAGCTAGGGCTCCGTCACTAGTGGTCGTGCTGGAGTGGAGGGCGTCCCCCGGAAATCGCGGGACGCCCTCTTTCTGTAGCTACGCCCGCAAACGAAGAAAGAAGCAAAGAAGTGCATCGCATCGAAACAGAATTTGCCGGTAGGAAGTTGATCATGGAAACGGGGCGGCTGGCCAAGCAGGCTGCTGGCTCCGTCTTGTTGCAGTACGGGGATACCGTCGTCCTGGCCGCTGTAACCGTCTCGTCGAAACGGTCCACGCTGCCGTTTTTCCCGCTCACGGTCGAGTACCGGGAAAAGACCTACGCTGCGGGCAAGATCCCGGGTGGGTTCATCAAACGGGAAGGCCGTCCCTCTGAGAAAGAGATCATCACGTGTCGGGTCATCGACCGGTCCCTCCGCCCGCTGTTCCCGGAAGGGTTCAAGAACGAGGTCCAGGTATTCATTACGGTCCTCTCGGCGGATCAGGAAAACGACTCCGACGTGTTGGCATTGAGTGCGGCCACGGCGGCTTTGCATATCTCCAAAGTCCCTTGGGGTGGGCCGTTGGCCGGGGTACGTGTGGGGCGGGTGAACGACATGTGGGTGCTCAACCCCACATTCCAGCAGTTGGAGTACTCGACCCTCGACCTGATTGTCTCCGGCAGCCAGGATTCGATCGTCATGGTCGAGGGCGGCGCCACTGAGGCCACCGAGGCGGAGATGCTCGAGGCGCTCGAGGTCGCTCATGGCGGCATCCGCGAACTGCTCGAGCTTACCCAGCCCATGTACGACGAGGCCTCGGCCCCCAAAATGGAATGGGTACCTCCCGCTAGTGACGAGGCTTTGGCCGCCAAGGTCCACGAGCTGGCCGACAGCAAGATGGGCAAGGCCATCAACGCCAGCGACAAGGCTGGGCGTGCGGAAGGCGTTAGGGCCGTCAAGACGGCTGTTCAGGAAGCGTTGGCCGATGAGTATCCCGAAAGCGGGCGTGAGATCGGCGACGTTCTCCACGACATCGAGGCGGACGCTATGCGCCGCCAGGTCGTCGACAAGAACGAGCGGATCGACGGGCGCGATCTGGACACGGTCCGGCCGATTTGGGCCGAGGTCGGGGCGCTGCCCCGCGCCCACGGGTCGGCCATTTTCACGCGGGGCCAGACGCAGGCGCTGGTGGCGGTCACTCTGGGCACCTCGGATGACGAGCAGCGCATCGACAGTATCGATGTTGCCGGCGAGACGACCAAGTCATTCATGCTGCATTACAACTTCCCGCCGTTCAGCACCGGTGAAGTCAAGATGATCCGTGGCACCAGTCGGCGGGAGATCGGGCACGGAGCCCTGGCCGAGCGGGCATTGCAGCCCCTTCTGCCCGACTTCGAGGAATTCCCGTACACCATGCGCGTGGTCTCCGAGATTCTCGAGTCCAACGGATCGTCATCGATGGCGACCGTGTGTGGTGGATCCCTGTCGCTCATGGATGCCGGGGTTCCCGTGAAGGCCGCCTGCGCCGGGGTGGCGATGGGGCTCATCAAGGAAGGCGACAAGGTCGCCATACTGACGGATATTCTAGGTACGGAAGACCACTTGGGCGACATGGATTTCAAGGTGGCGGGGACGTCCAAGGGTATCACGTCGATTCAGATGGACATCAAGATTGCCGGGCTCGACCTGGCGATCGTCAAGGACGCGTTGGCCAAGGCCAAGGCGGGCCGGCTGCACATCCTCAAGGAGATGAGCACGGTGCTCAAGGGCCCGCGTAAGAATCTCTCGGACTACGCCCCGCGCATCATCACCATTCAGATCAAGCCGTCAAAGATCGGCGACCTCATCGGTCCCAAGGGGAAGACGATCCGCGGCATTCAGGAACAGACGGGGGCCAAGGTCAACGTGAACGACGACGGTCTCGTCACCATTTCGTCGGTTGGCGGTAAGGGGGGCGAGGAGGCCCATGAGATGATCGCCGCCCTGACGACCGAGCCGGAGGTTGGAACCATCTACACCGGCGCGGTCAAGAGCACCACCGCATTTGGGGCGTTCATCGAGATTCTCCCTGGGGTGGAGGGGTTGCTTCACATCAGCGAGTTGCAGCACGCGCGGACCGAGAAGACCGAGGATGTCGTCAAGAAGGGAGATCTGGTCCAAGTCAAGTTGCTCGAGGTGGACGACCGCGGGCGGATGAAGTTGTCCCGAAAGGCGTTGTTGCCCAAGGAGTAACACTCCGTGGACACTGCCCGTCTCGACGACGGTCTTTATCGGACCCGGACCCCCAGTGGCCTGACCGTACTGTCGGAGATACTTCCGGGGGTGCGGTCGGTGGCCATGGGGATATGGGTGCAGACCGCGAGCGCACACGAAGATCGACGGCGGATGGGCGTCTCCCACCTGCTCGAGCACATGGTGTTCAAGGGGTCGGAACGCCGCACCGCGAAGCAACTGGCCATGGATCTGGAGATTCGCGGCGGGAGCCTCGACGCCTACACGAGTCGCGATCACACCAGCTATCAAGCCCATGTGCTGGATGCCGACCTTCCCATCGCGGTCGACATTCTCACCGATCTCGTCCGGCGTCCGTTGTTGCGGGAAACGGATCTTGCCATGGAACGGAAGGTCGTGCTGGAGGAGATCCACGGCGTTCTCGACACGCCCGATGAACTCGTTTTCGAAGTGCACTCCGCAACCCTGTGGCCTGAGCATCCTTACGGCTTCTCCATTCTCGGGACATCGGATAGCGTCACCGCGCTGACAGCCGCCGACCTCCAAGCGCTGCACGCGGCGGACTACTATCCGGGCAATTGTGTGATCGCCGCGGCCGGTAACGTCGTGCACGAGGACTTGCTGAACCTGCTCGAGCGCGAGGGATGGCTCGACGACCAATCGGCGATCCCGAGTCAGGCCCCGGTCGAGCCGGCACCGGCCGTTCAGGGCGTCCGGCGGGTCGAAGTCCGGGACACCGCCCAGGCTCACATCGTGATGGGCTCGGAGGCCTTTCCGTATGCCGATCCGAGGCGCTACGCGTTGTCGATGTTGACGAATGCATTCGGCGGTGGTATGTCCAGCCGGCTGTTCCAGCGGATCCGGGAGAACCTGGGGCTGGCCTATGCCATTTTTGCCTTCCAACAGCTGTACCGGTCTGCAGGCCAGATCGGGGTATACGTGGGGACCCAGCCTGCGACCGCCGACAAGGCGATCGAGGCTATCAACCGCGAGTTTGCCATCCTCGCCCGGGAAGGGCTGCCGCCGGACGAAGTGGCCGACAGCAAGCGGCAACTCAAGGGCCACATCATGCTGGCCCTGGAAAGCGCCGGCAGCCGCATGAACCGGCTGGCAACTGTGGCGCTGCACGGCGATCCTTACCGGCCGCTGGAGGAGATCCTCGCTACGATCGACGCGGTGACCACGGAAGACATAGCCGCTGTCAGCCAGGAACTGTTCGCGCCAGAACGTCAAACGACGGTTATCCTCGGTCCTTCCACCAATGGGAAGTGACTCGATGTACCTCATCTCCAGATTGACGAGCCGACGATGCTGATTGGTATCCCGAAAGAGATCAAGTCGAACGAGAATCGGGTGTCGATGGTCCCCGCCGGGGTGGAAGCCCTCGCCGGTGAAGGCCATACCATTGTGGTCGAGGCGAATGCCGGGGTCGGTAGCGGATTCACCGACGATGCTTTCCGCCAGGCGGGAGCGACGGTTCTCGACACGGCGGACGAGGTATGGCAGCAGGCTGACATGATCGTCAAGGTCAAGGAGCCCATCCCGGAGGAATGGCCCCGCATGCGCGCCGGCCAGGTGATCTACACCTACTTCCACTTCGCCGCGGCCGAGGAGCTGACGCGGGCCGTCATCGATTCGGGAGCGGTCGCCGTGGCATACGAGACGGTGCAGCTGCCCCACGGCGAGCTGGCGCTGCTGACCCCTATGTCCGAGGTGGCGGGACGCATGGCGGTGCAGGAAGGTGCCAAGTACCTGGAGCGCGTCTTCGGCGGCCGGGGCGTGCTGCTGGGCGGTGTCCCGGGTGTCAGGCCCGGGGAAGTGGTGATCATCGGGGGCGGCACGGTCGGCATCAACGCCGCCAAGATGGCCGCCGGCCTCGGGGCGCATGTCACCATCCTCGACGTGTCCCTCGACCGGCTCCGGTATCTGGACGACGTATTGCCGGCCAACGTCGATACTGCCTATTCCAACCGATACAACATCCTTGACGCGATCGGCCGGGCCGATCTGGTCGTCGGGGCGGTACTGCTGCCCGGCGCCAAGGCTCCGCATCTCGTCCGGCGCGGCGATCTGGCTCTCATGCAGCAGGGGGCCGTGATCGTCGACGTGGCGGTGGATCAGGGCGGGTGCGTGGAGACGATCCATGCGACCACCCATGACGATCCCACCTACATGGTCGACGGGATCCTCCACTATGGTGTGGCCAACATGCCGGGCGCCGTGCCGCGTACCAGCACCCTCGCCCTGACCAACGCGACCCTCCCGTATGCCCTGAGGCTGGCTCGCGAGGGGTGGAAACAGGCGTGCCGGGACGACAAGCCGCTGCGGATGGGTCTCAATGTCGTGGAGGGCAAGGTCGTTTACCCGGGTGTGGCCGAGGCGTTCGGGTTGCCGCTGGAAGACGTCGACTCGGTCCTGTGAACGTCCTCCCCGCGCCCGTCGAGGTTCAGATCACCAGATTGCCCCACGGTGAGGGACTACCGCTGCCCGCTCGGGCCACTCCCGGGGCGGCCGGCTATGACCTCGCCTCCGCGGAAACGGCGGTCATCCAGCCGATGGAGCGCCGCCTGTTTCAGACGGGGTTCCGGATCGCGGTCCCCCAGGGATACGAATGCCAGCTGCGGCCCCGTTCAGGCCTGGCCCTCAAGCACGGGATCACCCTGCCCAACACGCCGGCGACAATCGACAGCGACTATCGGGGAGAACTCAAAGTGGCCCTGGTGAATCTGGACCCCGAGCCCTTCGAGGTGTCCCGGGGGATGCGGATCGCCCAGATGATCATCGCCAGGGTCGAGGCGGTCGGCTTCACCGAAGTGGCCGTTTTGCCCGAATCCGAGCGGGGAGATGGTGGTTTCGGCAGCACCGGGCACTAGCCGCCGCTTGTTTCAAGCATCGACCTCTCGTTACTCTTAGTACCGTTCCACTCTAGCCATGGCACGCATGAAGTTTCCCAAGCTCAACCTAGGCTCCTGGCTGCCGGCGAACGAGATCGCCGTCGACCTGGGCACGGCCAATACGCTGATCTACGTCAAGGGCGAGGGTATCGTCCTCAACGAACCGTCGGTCGTGGCCATCGAGAAGGCTACCGGCCGGATCGTGGGCATCGGCCTCGAGGCCAAGCGCATGTTGGGGCGGACACCCGACGGCATCGCGGCCGTCCGGCCGCTGAAGGATGGTGTGATCGCCGACTTCGACGTGACGGAGCGCATGCTCCGCTACTTTCTGAAGACGATCATCGACAAGCATGTCTTTCGGGTAAAACCGAAGGTCATCGTGGCGGTTCCGTCGGGCATTACTGAGGTGGAACGCCGGGCAGTGCGCGATTCGGCCGAAACCGCCGGCGCGAAGGAAGTCGCCATGGTGGCCGAGCCGATGGCGGCTGCCATAGGCGTAGGGCTTCCGGTCGAGACGCCGACCGGCAACATGGTGATCGACATTGGCGGCGGGACGACCGAAATCGCGGTGATCGCCCTCTCCGGCATAGTGTCAGACACCTCGATCCGCACCGGCGGCGACGAACTCGACGTCGCGATCGTTCAGTTCATGCGAAAGAACTACAATCTGTTGGTGGGAGAACCGACGGCCGAGGCGATCAAGATCAAGATCGGATCGGCGGCCCAGATCGAGGACGACCGGGAGGCGGAGGTCAAGGGGCGTGATCTCGTCTCGGGGATCCCGAAGACGGTCCGGGTCCACTCCAGCGAGATCCGGGAAGCGGTGCAGGAACCGATTCAGCAGATCACCGACGCCTTCCGCCGGGCGCTGGAGATCACCCCGCCGGAACTGGCCAGTGATATCGTCGATCGCGGTATCATCATGACCGGTGGGGGAGCGCTCATTCGCGGGCTGGACGTGTTGTTGGCCCAGGAAACGGGGCTCCCGATCCACATCGACGAGGACCCGCTGACCTGCGTTGTGCGGGGCACTGGTCGCATCCTGGACGATTTCGAAAAGTTCCGGGGCGTCCTACAAAAGTAGATGATCGAACAGCCACATCGCGCCGGATCTCGCAGCGACACCGTGCTGTTCGCACTGTGTCTGATCTTGGCGACCGGCCTGATGTTTGCCCCCACTCACCGCACCGCCCAAATCGCCTCGGGCATTCGCAGCACCGTCCTGCTGCCCTTGCTCTGGATGCAGCAGGTGGCGGAGGAAGGGAAGGCCAGTCGCTCGCGCCTGGCCACGATTCGGGCCCAGCGGGATTCCATCGCCCGGCTGGCGCAGAGCCTCCCGGCGCTCAGGGACGAGAACGAACAACTGCGCCGGTTGATTGGCCTGGGCCAGCGCGTTGAGCTTGATTTCGTCCCGGCCGAAGTGCTGCATCAGGCGACTCCCACCGACGGACTGACCTTGCTGTTGGGGGCGGGTAGCGCAGACGGTGTCGCCCCTTTCCAACCGGTGGTCTCGCCGGAAGGCTTGCTGGGCGTGATCAGCTCCGTCGACCTGCGGTCCAGCGTGGCGGTCACCTGGGCGCACCCCGAGTTCCGTGCCAGTGCTTTGACCGAGGGTGGAGGGGTGTTCGGTATCGTGGCCCCTTCGGCGCCGGCAAGCTCCAACGAGACGATCCTCGAACTGCGCGGGGTGCCGTACCGCGATACTATCCCCGAGGGCACCCTGGTCATGACTTCCGGGTTGGGTGGCGTCTATCCCAAAGGCATCCCCATCGGGACGGTGCTCAATATCGCCCGCGAATTGACTGGATGGGAACGCACGTACTTGGTGCGGCCCGCCGCCAACCCGGGTCGTGCGGCCCACGCGCTCATCCTCACCGGCCCCGCCGCTCTCCCGGTTGAAGGGGCCTTTTCCGGGGAGAGCAACGAGTAGATGATCCAGCGATCGCGCGGCAAGCTGGCCTTGGTCATGATCCTGCTGGTCCTGCTCCAGTTCTATGTCCGCCCCCGGGTGTGGGATTCCAAAGCCGCACCCGATTTCGTCATGCTGGCGCTCTTGATCTATGCCACCCGGGCCCGCCCGGGGGCGGCCGCCGTCGCGGGATTTCTCACCGGTATCATGATGGATTCGCTGACGCCGGCCCGCTTTGGAGCCACGGCGCTGGCGAACACCATGGTCGGGTACCTGGCGGCTTGGGGGCGGTCGGTGTTCTTTGCCGATAACTTGTTGGTGCACGCCGGCTTCATCGCAGCCGGGGTGTGGCTGCGAGACGTGATAGTACTGCTGGCGAGTGGCACCGGTGGCCGGGCTCTGCTGTGGCAGTTGGGAGTCTGGTCTCCTCTCCAAGGTCTCACCACCGCGGTAGCAGGGGTGATGATCCTGGTCGTTTTCCGCGATTGGCTATCCATCCGGCTAGATGAATGAAGGATTTCTACTCCTACCGACTGCGTGCCCGGGCGACCAACGCCCAATGGATTCTGGTAGCGGCCTTCGTCTTGTTGGCCGGTACCTTCTTCCGCCTGCAGATCGTGCAGTTCCAACGATTCCAACTTCGGGCCGAAGACAATCGGGTGCGGTCGGTGCCTCTAGTGGCTCCCCGGGGCCCCATCCTCGACCGCAACGGGAGGATTATTGCCGAGAACGTTCCCGGTTTTGCCGTCAAGTTCCTGGCGGCGTCGGAGGATTCGTTGCGTGCGGTCCTTGCCAGGATGCAGGAGGTCATCGACTTCGATAGCGTGAAGGTCGAGTACGTGGTGCAACGCTATCGGCGTGCCGCTCACTTGCCGGCCTTGGTCATGTCCGATGGCTCGTTCGAGACCATCTCGCGGTTGGAAGAGCACCGTGCGTGGCTGCCCGGCATGGTCATCGAATCGGAGCCCAAACGTCACTACCCCCACGGAGCCGCGTTGGCCCATGTGCTTGGTTACGTGGGCGAGGTCAACGAGGATGATCTGAGTACCAACCGGTTCCCCGGGGCCCGGCTGGGAACGATGGTTGGGCGGGGCGGTTTGGAAGAGGAATACGATGCGGTGTTGCGCGGACAGCCCGGCATCCGGTTCATCGAGGTCAACGCAATGGGTCGTCTGGTGCGTGAGGTGGGTGTCGCCCCGACCATGCTGCCTACCGCTGGCGATCCCGTCCGCACGACGATCGATCTCGATCTCCAGCGGTTCGTAGACAGCCTGTGGCGCGTGCGGTATCCGCTCCGCCGCGGCGCGGTAGTTGCCCTGACGCCCGACGGGCAGGTGCTGGCGTCGTACTCCGCCCCGACCTACGACCCCAACCAGTTCGTCGGTGGCATCTCGTTCCCCGAGTGGAAAGCCCTGGTCCAGGACACCACCAAACCGCTGTTCAACCGGGCGATCCAAGCGCGCTATCCGCCGGCATCGCCGTTCAAGCTGGCGATCGCAGCCATGGGGTTGAAGCACGGCGTCGTAAACGCCAGGTCCCACATGGCGCAGCCGTGTCGCGGGGGTCTCCGGCTGGGTAATCGTTTCTTCCGCTGCTGGAAGCGGGATGGGCACGGAAGTCTCGATCTGACCGGGGCCATCCGCGAGAGTTGCGACGTCTATTTCTACCAGCTCGGTGCTCGCCTGGGGCTCACCACGATGTTGGAAGAAGGCCTCACGATGGGCTTTCGTGAACGCACCGGAATCGATCTCGGAAGTGAAGCCAGGTCCATCTTTCCGTAATCGACCGCCTACTTCGATCAGGTCTATGGTCCCCGCGGCTGGACCGCGCAGGGGGCCGAGTTCAACCTCGCCATCGGGCAGGGCGACAACGCGCAGACCCTGATGAATATGGTCAAGTTCTACCAGGCGCTCGCGAGTGACGGAACGTCCCGGCCGCCATACCTGGTGCAGCGGACCGATGCACCCAGCCACGACCTCGGCCTGACCACCAGTCAGCTCCTTGCCTTGCGCGCGGCCATGCTGGAGGTCGTCGAAACCGGAACGGCGATTGCCAGTCGGCGGCAGGATCTCACGATTGCCGGGAAGACGGGGACGGCCCAGAATTCGCACGGGGACGATCACGGCTGGTTCATAGGATTCGCCCCGGCCCACGACCCCCAGATCATCGTGGGCGTCATCATGGAGTTTGCCAAACACGGCTCTGCCGTGGCGCCCTTCGTCGCCGACATCATCAGCTGGCAACTGCTTGGTCCGGATGCCGTAGTCCGGCGCCGGTTCGCCACCCCGGCCGACTCCGCGCCGCGCGCAACCCGGATCGACCCACAGGCGGCCGTGGAACCCGACCCGCAACCGGCGGATTCCACGTACCCGGTCATCCCCTTCGTCGCGCCGTTCCCTCTACCATGAGAACCCGACCCGCGGGATCCGCCGGTTTCGATCGCCAGTTGATCATCACCGTGCTGGCCCTCGTCGGCTTCGGCCTGGCCATCCTGTACTCCGCCGGCCAGACAGACGTACCCAGCAACGCCTACGGCGTGTGGAGGCGCCAGTTGGTCTGGCTCGGCGTCGGCCTTGTCGCGGCCATCGTAGCCTTCCGGGTATCTCCCCGGATATTGGAGTGGTTGGCACCGGCCGCGTATGGCCTGGCTATCCTGCTCCTGGTATGGGTGTTGGCCGCCGGCACCGGCGCCGGCACGGCGGCCGGCACCAGGAGTTGGCTGTCCGTCGGCGGGGTCCAGCTGGGGCAGCCGGCGGAACTCGCGAAGCTGGCGGTCATTCTCATGCTGGCTCGGTACCTGTCGGGTCTCAAGGAACCGCCGCAGACGCTGAAGGATCTGATCACGCCCTGCTTGATCGCCGGGGTGCCGTTTCTACTCGTCCTGCGCCAGCCGGACCTTGGCAGTGCCCTCGTCTTCGTCGGGATCTTGTTCGCGATGTTGTTTTGGGCCGGGGTGCGCCCCTGGCTCCTGTTTCTCCTGGCCTCACCGGTGATCAGCCTGTTGTTGGCCTTCCATACCAATGCCTGGGGCCTGTGGATGATCTTCTTGCTCATCCTCCTGATATTCCTGCGACCCTGGGTGGTCGAGGGCATCATGGTCTACGTGGCGAACGCGGTGATGGGGGCGGTGGTCATCCCGATCTGGCAACGGCTGGCACCCTACCAGCAGAATCGTTTGTTGATTTTTCTGAATCCGGAGATCGATCCCACCGGGGCAGGGTATCATTCCATCCAAAGCAAGGTGGCGATCGGATCCGGCGGTTGGATGGGACAGGGCTATCTGCAAGGCCCCCAGAAACGACTGGCTTTCCTCCCCGAACAGCACACCGACTTCATCTTCCCCATCGTTGGTGAGGAGCTGGGCTTCGTGGGCGTGTTGGTGGCACTGGTGCTGTTCCTCTCTTTGCTCCTGGTCCTGCTCAGGATCTCGAGGCGATCGATCGATCCCTTCGCCAGCTTGACGGCGTTCGGCGTGCTGGGGCTGTTCTTCACTCACGTGTTCGAGAACGTGGGTATGACTGTCAATCTGATGCCGATCACCGGGATCCCCCTGCCGTTCTTCTCCTACGGGGGCTCGTTCCTACTGACCAGTGCCATCGGGATCGGCCTGGCCATGCGGGTGGCCTGGGACAGCCGTTTCTCAGGCTATGTCGATGTCTGATAAGCACTTGCGTGTCAAGATCTGGCGCATTCGCCCATCTGATACGAGATTAGGGGGTCTTGGCGGGGCTCTCCACGCCCGTGTCCTTCCTCCTACCCTATCCGGTGACTATGGCAGTTATGGCCTGGTTTAAGAAAGAGCGGAAGGTTCGGACCTCACAGCGTGAGCGGCTGGAGATTCCGCGCGATGCGTGGGACAAGTGTGATGTTTGCGGGCATGTGGACATCCGGGAGCGTTTCGAACGGGCGCTCAATGTCTGCCCCGACTGCGGTCATCACCGACGCTTCCTCGCAGAGCAGTACATCGAACTCCTCACGGATCCCAAAACCTGGCACGAACTCTACGGCAATCTCCGGTCGGAGGATGCTCTGGAGTTCGAGCATTATCCCGCCCGGTTGGAGAAGGCGCACAAGAAGAGCGGAGACGCCGACGCGGTGTACACCGGCTACGCGCGCCTGGAAGGCATGCCCATCAATTTGGCCGTCATGAATTTCGCGTTCATGGGTGGTTCGATGGGATCCGTTGTCGGTGAAAAAATTGCACGGCTGGCCAAGCGGTCGGCAGAGAAAAAGGTGCCGTTGATCATCGTGTCGATGTCGGGTGGCGCCCGGATGCAGGAAGGCGTGCTTGCCCTGATGCAGATGGCCAAGACCTCGGCCCAGATAGCCCGGCTGAACGCGCTGGCCGTTCCGTTCATCAGCATCCTGACTAATCCCACCACCGGAGGCGTCTCGGCGTCGTTCGCCATGCAAGGCGATGTGATCCTGGCCGAACCCGGCGCGGTCATCGGCTTTGCCGGCCCGAGGGTCATCAAGCAGACCATCGGACAGGATTTGCCCGAAGGGTTCCAAACCGCGGAGTTTCTCCTCGAGCATGGCCAAATCGACGACGTGATCCCCCGTGGATCGATGCGAGATACGATCGCGCGTCTGTTCCGGCACATGAAGGGGGTCACGTACGACGACGAGGAGCCCGCGGTCGAGGCGGGCTGATCTGGCAGCGGGGGCAGCAAAGTATCATCGCTGAATGCTGATTGCCAAAGTGGGAGATGAACCCGAACTTCCACCGCACACCGCACACCGCACACCGCACACCGCACACCGCACTTGCCTGCTCACTACTCACTGCTCACTCTCCGCACACCGCACACCGATAACTCCTTGCCTCTCTCCTATCCCCAAGCCCTCGAGTTTCTCTACCCTCGAAGGACGACCATCAAGTTCGGCCTGGAGACCACACGGTCGTTGCTGGCGGCCATCGGCCATCCCGAGCAGGTGTTCCCCACCGTGCACGTCGGTGGAACCAACGGGAAGGGGAGTGTCTCGACCCTAATCGCGGAGGTGCTTGGCCGGGCCGGGTGGAAGGTGGGTCTCTATACGTCGCCGCATCTCTGCTCTTTCCGCGAACGCATTCGTGTTGGTGGTGTCCCCATCAGCGAGGACTCGGTCGCCATGTGGACGGGGCAGCTCGAAGCCGAGGTCCACGCCCGAAGCGCGACCTTCTTCGAGGCGACCACCGCCATGGCCCTGGCCGACTTCGCGGCCCGCGGTGCCGAGATCGCCGTACTCGAAGTGGGACTCGGCGGACGGCTGGACTGCACCAATGTCGTGACTCCCATGGTGAGCGGCGTGACCAACGTCGCCCTGGATCATCAGAAATACCTGGGCGATACCATCGAAGCGATTGCCCGCGAGAAAGCCGGGATCGCCAAACCAGGTGTCCCGTTCGTGATCGGGGAACCAAACCCCGAGCGTGCCGACCTCCTCGTCCGAGAGGCTCACGCCGCCGTTCGACGGTCCGACCCCGAGGGCGACTGCGAGTTCCTGGTCGTGGATCCCTCCCTGGAATGGACCGCACCCCTGGGGTTGGCCGGCCCGCACCAACGCCGCAATGCGGCCGTCGCCGAGGTCATGCTCGAGGCACTGCCACCGGAATATCGGCCCTCCGGCGAGGCCGTCGCCGGAGGATTCGCCGCGGCCCACGCCCCCGGGCGGTTTGATCGCCGCGGCCGGTGGCTGTTCGACGTGGCCCACAACCCCGACGGAATTGCCGCATTGCTGGCGGCGTTGGAGGACGATCCCCAGCCGCGCCCGGTCCATGCGCTGGTCTCGATTCTCGGTGACAAACCATGGCCCGAGATGCTGGTGGCGCTCGACACCGGTATCGACCTGGGGATTCTGACCCTGGCACCGACGGCGGCGGATCGCGGCTGGGATGCTACCTGGCTCAGCGAGTGGCTGGCTCGGACCGATCGGCCTCCTGCCCAGGCGGAGTGGCACCTGGTGCCCGATTTCCATGAGGCCCTGGATCGAGTGCAGCAAGGCGCGGGGACGGTACTGGTGACCGGCTCGTTCTATACCGTGGGAGACGTGATGGGGGAGCTGGGGTTGGGGCCGATAGGGAATAATGAATAATGGATGCCACGAATATTGAATGTTGAAGTGAAGTTTGACGTTTCAAGTTCACTTCAACATTCAATATTCGTGGCAGTCAATATTCATTATTCCCCTACCGCCACACCCCCTGACAGCCTACCTTCCAGCCCATGCAACCCCAAGCCCTGCCTGGATTTCGGGACTTCTACCCCTCCGACCTCGCCGTCAGGGCCCATATCACTGATGCTTGGCGCAGGGTGGCGCTG
>JAZFYL010000234.1:0-9875 GCA_036443495.1 Gemmatimonadales bacterium
ACATGCCCGAGAACACGAGTTACATGATCGCGGCCTACGTGGTCACGGCGGTGATTTACGTGGTATACGCGGGGAACCTGGTTGTCCGGTCGCGCCGGGCGTTGCAGGGTCGCCGTGAGTAGGGAGCCCGCCCCGCCCGGCCCCCGGATCCGCGAAGGGGTCTAGCCGACTACGACCCGGCTTCCTGCCCTTTGGGCAGCAGTACCATCCCCCACAACAGCCCGGCCAGCGCTCCACCCAACAGCGGGCCGACCCACCAGATGCCTTGGCCCAACCAGTTTCCCGAAATCAATGCCGGGGCAAAGGCCCGCACCGGGTTGAGAGCGGCGCCGGTCAACGGCCCGCCCACCAGGATACCGAACAGCAGGACCAGTCCGATACCGAACCCGCCCACCTTGGGGGCCTCGGGCGATACGGCCGTGCCGAACACGGCCGACACCAGGAAGAAGGTGAGTATCGCTTCGATGCTGATGGCCTGCGCCAGGGTGACTGAGTTGGCGATGACCGGCGTGCCATAGCTCAGGATCCGACCCACGTTGGAGGGGATCGCGTATCGCACCAGGACGGCGCCGAGGATTCCGCCGACCAGTTGGGCGGCGATGTACGGCAGGGCGGTGCGCAGGTCGATTTTGCGGGCGACCAGGAGACCGAACGTCACCGCCGGGTTCAGATGGCCCCCGGAGATGTTCATGGTCGCCGTGATCATGATCGCCAATACGAAGGCATGGGCTACCGCGATGCCCAGCATTCCGTAGCCACCGTTGGGGAATTTGTCGGTCACCACCACGGCACACCCGACAAAAACGAGGGCAAAGGTTCCAAGGGCTTCGGCCACCAATCGGCGCGACATGGCTGGCATTGAATCGACTCTCAGAGTGAAGGGAACCGGAAACGTGGACGGCGCGAATCTAGATGGTGGGCGAAGCTGGTGGAACCCCTCAATCTCCGCGCCGAAATACGAGGACCGCATTGATGCCCCCGAAGCCGAAGGAGTTGCTGAGGACAACGTCCGGCTCTGTCTTCCGGCCTACCCCGGGCAAGAGGTCGAGGTCACACGCGGGGTCGGGTTGGAACAGGTTGACGGTTGGCGGGAGCCAGCCTCGGGCGGACGCCAGGGCGCAGATGGCGGCTTCGATCGCCCCGCTCGCCCCGAGCGCGTGCCCGTAGTAGCCCTTGGTGCCGCTCAAGGCGAGCCTGAAGGCATGATCGCCGAAGACCTGTTTGATCGACGAGACTTCGGTGGGGTCGTTGAGCGGTGTGGAAGATCCGTGTGCGTTGATGTAGGACACTTCGTGCGGCTGCACGTGGGCGTCGTCCAGGGCCAGTTGCATCGAGCGCGCCGCCTGCCGGCCATCGGGCCGGGGGGCCGTCATGTGATAAGCGTCGTTGGTCGTGCCGTACCCCAGCACCTCGGCGTAGACCTGGGCTCCCCTGGCCAACGCCCGGTGCCGTTCCTCGAGTACCAGCACCGCGGCTCCCTCGCCCATCACGAAGCCGTCCCGGTGCGCGTCGAATGGCCGGCTCGCCGTGCCGGGATCGTCGTTGCGAGTGGACATGGCGCGGATGATGGCGAACGCGCCGAAGCTCAGCGGTGCCAGCGGCGCTTCGGCGCCGCCGGCCACCATCACGTCAGCATCGCCGCGGCGGATCGTCCGAAATGCGTCGCCGATGGCGATGGTCCCCGAAGCACAGCTCATCGCGTTGGTGCTGTTGGGGCCGGTGAACCCAAACTCGATCGCGATGTTGCAACTCGCGGCGCCGGCAAACACCATCAGTGCCAGCGCCGGATTGACGGCTCTGACACCTCCTTCGAGGTAGCGGCCGTGCTCGTGCTCCGCCGCGGCGATGCCGCCCAGGGCCGTGCCCATCATGGCGCCGATCCGATCGGGATTTTCCCGCCGCACATCCAGGCATGCATCGTCCACCGCCATCCGGGTGGCCGAGATGCTGAATTGTGAATACCGGTCCAAACGCCGGGCACGGCGTGCTTCGAGAAAATCGGTCGCGTGAAAGTCCGAGATCTCGGCGGCGATGCGGCACTTGAAAGGCTCAGCGTCGAAGGCCCGAATCGGCCCGACGACCGACTGCCTGCGTTGCAGGCCGTCCCACAGTCCTTGAACTCCGATGCCAATGGGCGTGACCGCCCCCACGCCGGTGACCACGACACGGCGCGCGCCATTGTGGCTATTCATGGGATTCCACGTAACGGCCGATTCCCGCGAGGGTGCGCGACGCGATCCCCCTGACGAATATCGGGCCGATCACCCAGTTTGCTGCCGGCCACCGAATCAGCGGCCAGGCGGGTCCGTCCCACTCGTGCACGATGGTGACGTCGGTCTGGTCGCCGTCGGGTTCCAGCCGCCATTCGACGTCCATCCCCCGAGTGATGCCATCGATGTGTCGGTATCGCACCGCCCGCCCGGCGGGGTCGGTCCACATGAGTGATTTCCACCAGGTGGGGTATTTCAACAACCCGAAGGGCCGCCACGCCGCCATCTCCACGACCTGGGCGTCACCCTGGCGGCCCTGCAACTCGACCCAGCGATAGTGCGGCAGCAACTCGGGCCATCGCTCGACATCGGTGGCGGCCGCGAAGACCCTGCCGGCGGGTGCCTTGATTCTGAGTCGGTCTTCCGTCCGCACGAATTCAGTTCTCCTGCTGCCCAGGGTTCCAGACGGCCACCAGGCGATAGGGTGCGACCGAGGCCACTTCCGCGGAGACTCCGGCGGACTCGATGAGGTCCTGCACCTCGGTTGGCGTGAAGCCGCGTTGGATCGAGGTCAGACCATCCTGGACGGTCGTCGGATCGAAGCCCAACGCCTGGGCTCCCAACCAAAAGGCTACCTGTGCCACCCGGGACCGTTTCAGGTCTACCATGATGACGGCCTTGCGGGCAAGCCGGTCACAATCCCGCAGGAGTTCTACGGCCGCCGCGCGATGGAAATGGTGCACGACCTGGCTGACGAGAACGACATCCACAGATTTCGGTCGAAGCGGAAAGGCGCTGGCGCATGCCATGAAGGTGGGAAGTCCTCGTGCAGCGGCAAACCGCGCCGCGGCCCGAACCCGTTCCAGGCCGAGCGGAACGATACGAAGGCCACGTCGGCGGCCCCAGGCGACCACCGCTGCGGGGAGGTCGCCCGCTCCGGTCCCGATGTCTAGCAAGGTCAGCTCGGTCCCCCGGACGACCGGCTCCAGAGCGCGACGCAGCCCGTGGTGCAGTGCCCGCCGGCCCCCCAGCCACTGATTGGCGAGGGCGATGTTGCGGACATTGGTCTCGACCAGTTCGGGGTCGGCCTCGGGGTCGTCCAACAATTCGGAGCCGAAGTCGGCGATCAGGGACTGCTTCACCGGCTCTTCAGCTCGCCGTAGCCGCCCCGATAGAACACCAGGGGGTGTCCCGATTCCGCGCCGCCGCCGGTGACGCGTCCAACGAAAATGGTGTGATCTCCAGCCTCGATCGACGAATCCCTGGTGCACTCGATGTAGGCCAGTACGCCATGCAGGATGGGTGCGCCATGGGGCCCCGGCCGATACCCGATGCCGGAGAACCGGTCGTCGTGATTCTCGGCGAAGCGGCGCGACACTGCCTCCTGATCGCTTGCCAGCACGTTGATAACGAAGCCGGCGGCCTGCGCCAAGTCCCGGTGCATGGTGCTCTCGTGGTCCACGCAGATCAGCAGCAACGGAGGGTCGAGCGACACCGAGGTCACGCTGTTTGCGGTCATGCCGACCGGAGCGCCGTCGCTGGAGACGGTCGTGATCACCGTGACACCGGTGGCGAATCGCCCCAACAGTTCCCGGAACGCGTCTGGTCCAATGCCTGTATCCGTCAAATGATCATCCTCGCCAGGTACTTCGGATTGAGGACCGCGGTCGGCGGGACCACATGCCCGGTCACGCCGATCATGGTGTGCGCCATCGGAGGCTTGCTGCCGATGCGGCCCACGGCCCGGTCGAACAACCGCGGCGCCAGCATGCCATACCCGATCATCCGCTCGACCATCCACTTCCCGGCAAAGGTACGCCGACGGGCCTGAAGGTAGCTTCGCAGCGCTTTCGCCGGGACCAGCTCGTCCTGCCCGATAGCGGCAACGATCGCCGCGCTGGCCAATTCGGCGCCCCGCAGGGCGGCGTGGATCCCGTCTCCGGTGAACGGGTCGAAGAACTCGGCAGCGTCGCCCACCAACAACCCGCCGTCGATGACCGGCCGGCTCGACCGGATCGCGAACGGTCCCGTCGCGCGAATCTCCCCGACGACCTTGGCCCACCGGATGCGGTCGCGAACCTGGGGGAACTGCTCCAAAGAGTGGCTGAAGAATGCGGCCAAATCTCGCTTGGCGGGTGTGGCCCACCGTTGGGGAACGACCAGCGAGACATTGGTGATTCCCCCGCCAATGGGATTCAGGCCAACATACCCGTGGGTGCCCAGATGCAACTCGGCCCGATCGTGCAGTTGCTCGATCCCGGACATGTGCGTCACGAAAGCCCAGCGACGAAGCGGGCCGCTGATACGGCGCCCGAACGCGCGCGCCACGACCGATCGGAGGCCGTCGGCTCCGACGGTTACCGAGGCACGAACCTTTCGTACTGCTCCCGAAGGGGACCTGAGCACCGCGCCGGAGACGCCGCTACCCTGGCGCTCCACTGACATCACCCGAGTGCCTTCGAGCACGGTGGCGCCGCGCCGCCTGGCCTCGTCAACCAACGTGGCGTCGAGCAGGATGCGGGCAACTGAGAGACCCATGAGGCGGAGCGGGCTAGGACCTGTCTGGGCGTAAAGTCCGGTGAGGCTGGCTCCCCCGGCTGCGATCACGGTCGTGCCGGATATTGGGTTGGCGCCTCCGGCTTCGAGACGCGATGCCACCCCCAACCGGTCCAGCATGTCCACCGAAGATGGGCTCATGTACTCGGCGCACGGTTTGTCGCGGGGAAAAGTGGCTCGGTCGGCCACCAGGACATCGAGGCCGGCCTGGGACAACAAGCAGGCTGTCGCGCTACCGGCCGGGCCGGCCCCGACGATCAGGACGTCGACTCGAGTATCCACTATTCGGGATAGAAAGAATGAGCTAGAGCACCCGGCGAAATTCGAACCCGTCGAGTTCGAGGCGATCGCGGGAGAAACCAAGAAAGCGGAAATCGAATTCGACTCGGTTTTGCGCATCGTCGTACAGGACCGAAATCTTGGCGTTGACGACCCGGTAGCTGCAGTCGCGCAGGCTGTGGAACAAACGGTCCTCCAGCACGGAATAGGTGTCGACGATCCGCGAACAGCGACCGTGTTGGTCGAACACCCATATGGTCTCGATGCGTTGGTAATCGCCGGCGACCTGGACGACGAGGGTGTTGAGCCACCGGCCCACCATCACATCGGGATTCCCATCTGTGCCACCGCCGCCGCCGCCCTGACCTGGCGGCCCGATCGACCCACCGCCCAGACCGGTCGGCGAATCTCGAGGTTCTCCCCCGCAGGCCAGCAGAATCAGGAGCGCACCAGCCACCAGGCCAGACCACCGCCCAGCGCGGCCAAGCCGGTGGCCAGTGCGTTGACGGTGTCGTTGTTGATCCATGCCACTCCTCCGCAGTACTCCGTGTCGGTGCCGCAGTGGCGCGAGCTTTCGCATGCGGCGCCGCACTCGGGACAGGCCCGCCTCACCTGCCAGCGGGATCCCAGCGCCGAGTCGGCCAGCATTCCGCCGAAACCCAGCACTGTCGCAGCCGATCCCAGCAGGGGCGAGCCGTTCACTAGGCCGGCCGCGGCCGCGATCGTCGCGGCACCGGCGCCGCCGGCCAGGGTACCTATCCAGGTGACGCCTCCGCTGGTGCCCGGTGGCACCTCCGCCCTCGAGAGCAGGTCCCGCGGTCCTCCACCGAGTGCCTTGCCTATCTCCGTGGCCCAGGTATCGGCGTTCGCCGCCGCAAGGCTGGCGGCGACCACCCACAGTCCCAGTTCAGGCCGGGCTATACCGATGAGGCCACCGGCTGCCGCGGCGCCGCCGTTGGCCCACACCTGCCACCAGTCACGCTGGGCATGCTCGAAGTCTAGGCCGGTATCCGGCGATGGGAAGAGGCGGCCCACGGCGGTGCCGGTCACGAAAAAGACCGCCAGAAGTGCCCCCCCGGCCCAGCCGGTTCCTCCGAGCACGGCGGTCCCCACCAATCCCGCCGCAACGGCACCACCGCGGCTCAGCGTTCCGAGCCGCCAGGCGATGAGGGCGAAGCCGACAGCTATTGCCACAGCCTGGAGGACGGGCAATTGCTCAGGCGTAATCGGGGGCGCCGCGGAGCGCCGTGAGGATCCGCTCACGGCTGTCTTCGGGGCATTGGATGCTCTTCAGCTTGGTTTCCAACATACGAAGGTAGTTGCGCTCGAACCGTGAATTGGTCAAGCAGGGACGGCACGCGTCGATGTGGGCTTGTACCTTGGCCGCCAATTCGGGCGTGAGCTGTTGCTTCAAGTACTCGTGGAGAAGATCGAGCGCTTCGGTGCAGTCAATCATTTCGGTCTGTTCCGGCTTCATTGCACTTGGCGCTCTCTGGGTGTGATGTATCCCATTTCCACGGCGTGATCGTAGAGTTGGCCCTGCAGTTGGCGCCGGGCTCTGAACAGTCTCGACTTTACGGTGCCGATGGGGATCTCCAGTATCTTGGAAATCTCCGCGTAACTCAGGTCCTCGACGTCACTCAGGACCAGCACTTCGCGGAAGTCCCCGGCCAGGGCCTCGATGGCATCCATGACACGCTGGTCGATCAACTTCCCGAAGAACAGCCCCTCCGGATCGGTCTGCCCGACTCGACGGTAGATCGCCATGGGATCGACCAGGTCGATGTCCACACCTACCGGTTCCCGCTTCTGCTTGCGGTAGTCATTGATGAAGCTGTTCCTCAGAATGGTCAACAACCAGCCGCGGGCGTTGGTTCCGGGCCGAAACCGATGCCAGGCACGAAAGGCCTTGAGCATCGTTTCCTGCACCAGATCCTCGGCCCGCGCGTGCTCACCGGTAAAGCGGTAGGCGACGCGATAGAGGGTGTCGAGGTGCGGAACAGCCTCTCGCTCGAAGGAGCCTTCCGCGTGCTTCTCCACCTGGTTCGATGCCTTCATCAGGGTCCCTGGGTTCGGAGGATGAGCGATGGGTGGTCCCTATCATGGGACACCCGGTCGCCGGTTTCCCTTCACACCGGCACCGTGGGCTGCGGGCTGGCCCCGAGGGCGGCGAAGGCACTAAGTTCCGCTCCCACACCATGATGTCACCCGACCAAACATCCGCCATCCTGCCCCTCAGCCTCCTCGAGGCCCTGCGCAACCTGGACCGGCCCGTCGAGGACGGGCTGGCAGAGTTCAGTCACGAAGTGGTGGCCAAACGTCTGGGTTTGAACCCCACCGTTTCCGCCCAGATCGCCCGCTACCAGGGCCTTGCCAGAACCGGGGCGCCCGTTGAACCGGAAGAGGCGGGGGCGGTGTTCGCCCTGGTCGGACGGCGTCCGGACGCGCCGTTGGTATACGCCGACGCCGGCCGGCGGGCGGCACGGTATGCGGCTCGTTCGCTGCCCCTGGCCTGGCGGGTAGTGTTGGGATCCATCCCGGCGAGCTTGCGGCGCCGGGTGGGATCGCGTCGTGCGGCGGCGGTCGCCAGGGCGGTGTTTGGTGTCGTGCTGCGTGTCGAGCCTCTGAGGGCGGAGGCCCGGATCGAGAGCACGGATCCTGGTGAGCGGGTGCCCGATGTCGAATCGTGCGAGTTCATCGGGGCCGCAATGAGCGAGTTGCTGAGAACTCTGGCCGGCTTCGAGGGGGCGATGGTCCACCGGACCTGCCGCTCTCGAGGTGACGCGGCCTGTGCCTGGCGGGCGCGGGCGGTGGACGTGGACGACCCGTACTAGGAGGATTGCATGGGCGGTCTGGGACTCGAGATGAGTGAACTGCGGTCGGCCCTCGAAGAGATTGGGGCCGACGGCTGGCTGTTATACGACTTCCACGGCGTCAATCCTGTCACCGCCCGCGTCCTGGGACTATCGGGGATGGCCACGCGGCGGCTGTTCGTACTGCTCCCGCGAGAGGGGGAGCCCGTTGCGGTGGCCCACAAGATCGAACTGCAGCCGCTGGAGGGGTTCCCCGGCCGGATCGTGCCCTATGCCAGATGGCAGGAGTTGGAAGCGGCCCTGGGACAGTTGGTCAAGGGGCGGACCCTGGCGATGGAGGTGTTTCCGGAAGACGGTGTGCCCTATCTGGACCGGGTACCGGCCGGAGTAATCGAATTGCTCACCCGGCTGGGCGCGACGGTGGTGCCATCCTCCTCCCTGGTGACTCGCTTCGCCGCCCTGTGGCAGCCGCAAGAGGTCGAGGACCACCTGTATGCCGCCGAAACCATCGCGGATATCGCCCGCACCATTCTGGCGGAGGTCGTGGCGGACCCGGAATCAGGCGTCGGCGAAGTGGAGGTGCAACGGCGGGTCGTGGAGGCGATGGAATCGCGTGGGCTGGTCCTGGATACCATGCCGATCGTGGCTTTCGGGGCCAACGCGGCCAATCCCCACTACGAGCCCCGGGAGGGGAGCGACGCGACGCTCAAGCCGAATGAGGTGGTCCTGCTCGATCTCTGGGGTGGGCGGAGCCTGCAAACGGTATTCGCTGACCAGACCTGGATGGGGTACGCCGGGCCGAGCCCGTCGGCCCGGGTGCTGGAGCTGTGGCAAACGGTGCGCGCGGCCCGTGATGCGGCGGCGGCGCGGATTCGGGAGGGGGTGGCTGAGGGGCGCCCGGTGGCGGGGTACGAGGGGGACCGTGCTGCCCGTGAAGTCATTGAAAATAAAGGGTTTGGAGAATATTTCGTCCATCGGACCGGGCATTCGATCGATCGTGAACTCCACGGATCCGGGCCTCACCTGGATGACTATGAAACGCACGACGCCCGTCTCCTGATGCCTGGCGTCGGTTTCTCGATAGAGCCGGGCATCTACATCCCCGGGGAGATCGGTGTGCGGAGCGAGGTAAACATGTACTGGGGCCCGGATGGACTGGTGGTCACACCCGAGGCGCCTCAGGAGTCGCTCATCACCACCGCATAATTGCCCTCTAGCGAAGTCGGTGTTTACGCGGTAGAATATCCCCGCCGTGAAAACGGGCGAGAGCTACGCTAGGCGGCAGGCCGATGCCGGGCCGCAGCGACGGTTCCAAACGTGGTAGCGGTTTCAGGTAGGAACACCAAGGGTTTGCGGCGGGGGAGCGGGAACTCGCAACCCTGTGACGCTCGCTTGACAGGTGGTATGGGTGGCGGCATATTGGAACCGTCGGCCGGGCCGCGGTCGATGTTTCCAAGCAATAAGAAGACAACCCTAACTGCTCTCTGAGCAGGTCGTATTCGACGCAGTCGTTGGCCCAATTCGGACGTGTTCGGGCTATTCGGTCGCGTCCCCACGAGGTGCCCGCCGGGCTCTAATTCTGGATTCAGGATAGGGCGTAAGTGATGGTGGGGCAATGACATTTCGGCGAACGGCAGATCTCCCCAGTCAAACTGCCGGAATCGTCGAGCACATCGTGGTAACTAGGCACCCCGCCGGAAGGGAGGCGTGTGCGTCACAGCGTTTTTGTCGGAGCAGGATTCCTGTGTTCACCTCGTAGGAGGACGTTTCTCATGACACAAAGTTGTGTGAGCGCCTTCGCCCGCGCGGCACGCGTAGTCGTGCTTGCGGCGGTCGTCTCAGGACTTGGAGCGGCTTCGCTCCTGGCTCAGGGTACGACTGGTAAGATCGAAGGCACGGTGCGCGACCAAGCTGGCGCACCCATCGCCAACGCCCAAGTGTTCATCGTGGGGACTACCTTTTCCGCCACGTCGAACAACGACGGCTATTACTTCATCAACAACGTTCCGGTCGGCAC
>JAZFYL010000235.1:0-4897 GCA_036443495.1 Gemmatimonadales bacterium
AGGAATGTGAGGACGGGAATCTGCTGCACGGTCCACAGCTGCCACCACAGCAGGATGTGCATCACGAACTGAAACCCAGCCCAGGCGCCGAACAACCACGAGTGCGCCACTTCGACCTGGGCCCTGCGTCGCAAAAACTCGGCAAATCCGATCAGGAGCCGGCTCATACCCAGCCCATTGACCACGGCGGCGAGGGCGATAATGAAGGCGAAGGCGCGAAAATCGAGTTCCATGGCCGCCAAGGTATCCCGCTGGGCGATAAGGGCAAGGCGGGGCAGCTGAGCAGGCGCAACTTTTCTGTTTCAGTCTGCGTCATAGGGCATGTCCACCTCTCAGTTGGGGGCAGCATGCCCAGCAACCAGTCCATCCGGCTCACGATCACCGTCCTCATCGCTTTGACCCTGCTGCTGTTCCAACAACTCACGGGTCAGGCCCGGCCGGTCTCACAAGCGGCTGCCTTCTCGGCCGACGCCGATCGCTACATCCAGGAGACCCTCGCTGCATTCCCCATGGTCCCGGGGATCGTCATCGCCGTGGTGCGAGGGGAGGAGACCGTCTACGCCAAGGGGTTCGGACTCGCGGACGTCGGGGCCAGTGTCGCCGCGACCGCCGAGACCGACTACTACATCGCCTCGTCGACGAAGTCGTTCACCAGTCTTGCCGCCGCGCTGTTGCATGCCCAGGGCAAGCTCGACCTCGACCGATCACTGCAGAGCTACCTGCCCGAGGTGGTGTTCGACTCTGCCATCGAAGCGGATTCAATCACCCTCCGTGACCTCCTCACTCACTCGGCGGGCATCAGCAACGACGCCATCGTGTTCCGCACGGCCATCAGCGGGGAGCACACACGAGCCGATCTGCTGCATGCCATGAGCGCCACCGAAGTGCAATCGCGAGCCCCCCGTGGCGAATTCCGTTACACCAACCTGGGGTACAACATCGTAAGCGTTATCCTTGACCGGGAAGCCGGCATGCCGTGGCAGGATCTGCTCGCCACGACGGTGTTCGAGCCGGCCGGCCTCGATCGCACGACCGCCTACGCCTCCGTGCCCCTCCGCGAGGGGTGGCCGGTCGCCCGCCCGTACTGGGGGACGACGGAAGGAGAGATGGAGCGGCTCTATCTGGAGAAGCAGGACAACACCATGCAGGCTGCCGGCGGGATGTACTCCACGGCTCAGGATCTCGGCCGGTGGGTGGCGCTGCAACTGAACGACGGGGAGCTGGACGGACGACAGATCTTTCCGGCCGATGTGATCCGGGAGACACACCGGCCGCATGTCGAAACAGATACGGAATTCGGGCCCTACGAGCGGAAGGGTGGCTACGGGTTGGGATGGTACATCGGCGGTTACGACGGCAAGATCCTGATCCATCACTTCGGTGGATTTGCCGGCTGGCGTAGTCACGTCTCCTTCATGCCGGAGTACGGGGTCGGAGTGGTAGTGCTGGCCAATCAGGCTCCGGTCGCTTCCTCGTTGACCGACCTGTTTGCCACCTACGCCTACGACTGGTGGCTCGACCGCGACAGTTTAGCGCAGGTATATACGACCAAACGGGACGAGCTCGCCGAACGGGCAGTCGATCGTCGAAAGCGGGTCGAAGCCGACCTTGCCAGGCGCTCCAAGCGCGAGTGGACCCTCACAGAGCCCCTCGAGGCCTATACCGGGACCTATCGCAGCGATCTCTACGGGACGTTGACCATCACCATCGAGGACGACGTCCTGGCGGCGTCCATCGGTAACCTGCACGCGGTATCCACCCCGTTCACCCGGCCAAACACGATCCGCGTGGAGCTGATCCCCAAGAGCGGTCAGGTGATAGGCTTTACCATCGAGGATGGTGCGGTCGTGCAAGCACGGGCCAGTGGGGCCGACTTCCAGAAAGTGGCTAGTGAGTAGCAGTAGAGAGTGGGAGGTGGGGCCACTCCAGGTCCTACTTCCTACTTCCTAGTTGCCCGAACTCGCTATTGCATAAACATGTAGAGTATTGCATATTCATGCCTCACGTTGGAGGCATGGTGGCGGATACGGCCGAAAAGACCCGGCGACAGCGGCAAATCCTGGAGATCGTCCAATCCCGGCCGGTGGCTACCCAGGAGGAACTCCTGGAGGCGCTGGAAGCGAAAGGCGTGGAAATCACCCAGTCGACCCTGTCACGGGATCTAAAGGAACTCAGGGTGTCCCGGGTGCCGACCGCCGAGGACTATCGCTACCTGCCGGCCGACGCCAGCGATCCCGAAGCCGGCCTCACCGCCACCGTTCAGGAGCGCTTGCGGGCGGTTGCCGCGCTGGAAATCACCTCAATCGAGTCCAATGAGGTCTCGGTTGTCGTCAGCACCCTCCCCGGCAGGGGCCAGGGTCTGGCCCACTATCTCGACGCCCTCCACCTCCCAGACATCATGGGGACGGTCGCGGGCGACGACACCATCCTCGTTCTTCCCAGGAGCACCCGGCGTACGGGTAAGCTCCAGCGTCAGCTCGCCGGCCTTTTGGGCCTGAACTGAGCCGACACCCTTCCCCCCCGACAACCCGAGCTCAGTCCATGCCCACCTTCGTGTTGGCCTATTCCGGAGGCCTAGATACTTCAGTAATCCTATCGTGGCTCCAGGTCCACTACGGCGCGACGGTGGTCACCGTCACCGCCGACCTGGGCCAGCAACAGGAACTCGCGGGTGTGCGCGAAAAGGCGATCGCGTGCGGCGCCGCTGAGGTACACGTCGACGATATGCGGGAGGAGTTCGTCGCCGACTACGTCTGGCCCAGCCTCAAGGCTGGGGCGCTTTACCAGGAGATCTACCCTCTGGCGAGCGCCCTGGGACGCCCACTCATAGCGAGGCGCATGGTCGAGGTGGCCCGGGAGGTCGGTGCCGACGCGATCGTCCATGGCTGTACCGGCAAGGGCAACGATCAGGTCAGGCTCGAGGTGTCGGCGGCGGCGCTCGCCCCCGAGCTCAGATCGATCGCACCGCTCCGGGAGTGGGACCTCCACAGCCGGGAGGACGAGATCGCCTGGGCCGAGGAACACGGCATCCCGGTATCCGCCACGAAAGAGGCGCCCTACTCCATCGATGAAAACCTATGGGGATTGGCCGTGGAAGCCGGCGTCCTGGAGGATCCCTGGGTGCGTCCCCCCGCCGATGCCTGGCAGATCACGACCGACCCCGCGGAGGCGCCGGCCACCCCGGTGGAAGTGACGATCACGTTCGAATCCGGCATTCCGGTGGCGGTCGATTCGATCCCGCTCGGCGGCCCGGCGTTGATTCAGCACCTGAACGACCTCGCCGGATCGCATGGCGTGGGGCGCATCGACATGGTGGAGGACCGCCTGGTCGGTATCAAGTCTCGCGAGCTGTACGAGGCTCCGGCCGCGGTAACCCTCCATACCGCCCGGCAGGCGCTGGAACAACTAACACTCGACCGGGAAACGCGACGGGTGAAGACCCAACTGGGCCAGGAGTTGGCCCGATTGATTTACGACGGCCTCTGGTTCACGCCGCTCCGCGAATCCATCACGAGCTTTGTCGATTCGGCGGTGCACAACGTGACGGGTGACGTCCAGCTGGCCATCCACCGTGGCACCATTCGCATACTCGGACGGCGCTCTCCGTTCTCCCTGTACCGGCACGAACTAGCCACGTACGGGGAAGGCGATCAGTTCCAGCACTCATCGGCGGCCGGGTTCATCGACATTTTCGGCCGGAGCGCCAGGACGGCCAGTGCGCGAAGCCAGGCGCCCGAGAAGGTCGCAGGACTCGGAGGTCTCGCATGACAGATCTATGGGGTGGACGGTTCGCCGAGCCGCTGGACGAGAAGATGCGCCGGTTCTCGTCGTCGTATGCCGTGGACTTGCGTTTGGCCGAATACGACCTGGCCGGCAGCAAGGCGCATGCTCACGCACTGCACGCCGCGGGCGTGCTCGACGACGCCCAACTCGCCGACTTGGTCTCCGGCCTATCCCAAATAGCAGCCGAAGTCCAAGCGGGAACCTTCGGTCCGACCAACGGTGCGGACCTTCCCGAGGACATCCACTCGGCAGTGGAGGCTCGTCTGGTGGAGTTGTGCGGAGACACCGGGAAGCGGCTGCATGCCGGCCGGAGCAGGAACGACCAGGTGGTAACCGATGTGTTGCTGTGGCTGCGTGATGCTTCACTTGGCATCGAGACCTCCGTGCGAGGCCTTCAGCGTGCTCTTGTCAGTTTGGCCGAGCGGTATCAAGCGCTGGTGATCCCGAGCTACACCCACATGCAGCGCGCCCAGCCGGTCTCCCTCGGGCACCAGTTGATGGCACACTTCGAAGCCCTCGAACGAGACGTCGCCCGGTTGGCCGATGCCCGCCGACGAGCCGACCGCTGTCCCCTGGGTGCGGGTGCGGGAACCGGCACGACCATTCCCATCGACCGGCGGGTCACCGCCGCGCGGTTGGGGTTCTCCCGGGTGGCGCGTAACTCGGTGGACGCCGTAGCCGACCGGGACTGGGCGATAGAGTTCGTCTCCGCATGTGCCCTCATCATGACCCACCTTTCGCGACTGGCCGAGGAACTCATCATCTGGTCCTCAGAGGACTTTGGGACGGCGCACATCGGCGATGCTTTCTGTACTGGTTCGTCGATGATGCCGCAGAAACGAAACCCCGACGCAGCCGAACTGGTCCGGGGAAAGACGGCCCGGGTGATCGGCTCGCTCAACACCCTCCTGGTGCTGCTCAAGGGATTGCCGTTGGGCTACAACCGGGATCTGCAGGAAGACAAGGAGGCGCTGTTCGATGCGGCCGACACGACCAACGCCGCGCTGGAGATCATGGCGTCCGTGCTCGACTCCACCGAGTTCCGGGCACCCACGACGCCCGGGCCCGATTTCATGGGTGCCACGGACCTGGCTGAGGAGTTGGTCCGTCGCGG
>JAZFYL010000236.1:0-4415 GCA_036443495.1 Gemmatimonadales bacterium
CCCCGGACAGCCGCGAGCGAAAACTGGGGGTCTGCGTCGATCGACTTGCGGTAGAACTCCAGCGCCTCAACGGACTGCGCCCGCCTGAATAGCTGCTCCGCGGCCAGGAAATCTGCGATGGCCGCCGGGTTGCGGTCCATCCACTCGTCCACCACGTCCGGAGACCCGACGGGAATCAAGGCCGGCAGGAGACCGTTCACCGCCAACAGTCCGGCACGGACGGCCTCTTCGCGCCAGGCGCTTCCGCTACCTAGCGGAACAGACTCGGCCGAGCGGGCCAGAATGGAATCTCCCGCCACGTCATGGAGCGCCAGCAGCACCTGGACGCTGTCGGGGTAGAGGAAGACGCTTCCGGTCATATACCGGGCACTCCCCTGCTCCCGCGCCAGTTGTCGCACGGTTTCGCCAGACACCCCGCGCATGCGTCCCCGTTGCTCTTCGGTCAGCAGGGTCCATCCGTCCACCCAGCGGAGCGCGCCGGTGCCGTCCACGGTATGGCCGATGATGATGGCGATGTCCTCGCCCGCCGTAGCGTGGGCCCCGGCCTGTTCGGGGGCCACAAGTGGAAATACGATGACATGGTCAGTGCGGAGTGAACCGGCGTCGCCACGCGTGACGTACCAGCCAAGGAATCCTCCTGCGGCGAGCACCACCGCCGCGGCGGCCACCCACATGGCGCGCCTTGACTGGATGGACTGCACCGGGGGTTCAAAGGTATCGGGCCGGCCGAGGAGATCGCGCAGTTCCGCCGCGGTGGAGAAGCGGTCGGCCGGCACTTTGGCCAAGGCCTTCATCACGACCCCTTCGAGCGATTCGGAAATCGTCACTCGGACCGTTCGGATAGCCGGCGCCATCTCCATCGACATGTGTCTCGCTAGCACCGCCTGCGGGGTCGGCCCTACGAAGGGCGGCATGCCGGCCAGCATCTCGTACAGGACGCACCCGAGACTGTAGATGTCCGTGCGCCCGTCGATATCGTCGGAGGCGGTAGCTTGTTCCGGACTCATGTATGCGGGCGTGCCCACGGCCATACCGGATTCGGTGATGCGATCGCCACCGGTAACTTCCAGGGCCCTGGCAATGCCGAAGTCCGCGACGAAGGCGTGACCTTTACTGAGAAGAATATTTTCGGGCTTGATGTCGCGATGGATGACGCCCTGCCCGTGCGCATAGGCCAGCGCGTCGGCCACCTCTCGGCCAATCAGCAATGCCTCCTCGACCGGCAGTTGGTGCTCCCGATCCAGTCGCTCCGCCAGGGACTCCCCCTCCACGAACGGCATCACGTAATAGGGCAAGCCGTCGATGTCGCCGTCGTCGAGAAGCGCCAGGATGTTGGGGTGATCGAGCCGGGCGGTGATGGCTATTTCCCGGCGGAAACGATCTGCCCCGATCATCGCCGCCAGTTCCCGGTGCAATACCTTGATGGCGACCGGCCGGTCGTAACGGAGATCGTGGGCCAGGCAGACGGTGGCCATACCGCCCCTGCCGATCTCGCGCTCGACGCGGTAGCGGCCTTGAAGAGCTTGGCCGAGGAGTGTCGCAGTCTGAGTCAGAACCTGCCTCAAGTGTTGGTGTCACCACACGTTACCCAGGGCAGGTCGGGGGCGCCAGTGGTCGCGCGGGCTGCTCACGGCCCGACGATGCCATACTCCACGAGAATTGTCCGGAGGCGGTCCAACGGCAGCGGCTCGACGGTTCCCCGGGGCCCGGTCACCGCTGTCGCCATGAACATCGAGTTGTAGATGGCCTCTTCTGTGGCCTCGATGACCCCTTGGAACAGCGCCGACATCGACGCATTGGCGAGGTCGGCCACTTGCCCCACTCCCCTGGCGCTACCGCGGCGCACGTCAGGGTGCGTCGCAAAGGCGATGACGTAGTCCCCCGAACCGTTCGAGGCGGATGAGCCGGTTCGGGCCACACCGAACAAGGCTCTATCGGCCAGGCGCTCCAGATTACGATGATCCAGCGGAGCATCCGTCGCGACGACAACCATGATGCTCCCGTCGCCGGCGTCGGCGTCCACGAACCGCCGGAACGCATACTGGTTCAGTTCCTTCCCCACCGGCGCCCCCAGCACCTGCAAGACCCCACCATAGTTGCTTTGCACCAGGATCCCCACCGTCCAACCGCCCAACTCGGAGGGCAACACCCGGGAGGCGGACCCGATGCCGCCTTTCCACCCGAACGCGATCGTCCCCGTCCCGGCCCCGACACTTCCTTCGGGCACCGGGCCAGCCGTGGCACCCTCGAGCGCGGCGACGACGTGCTCCGGCCGGACCGGCCTGGACCGAATGTCGTTGAGCCATCCGTCATTGGTCTCGCCCACGGCCGCATTGAGGGAGCGCACGTCCTCCATGCCCGGCAACGCCAGCATCCATTCGACCATCGCGTCGGCAGCCCGCCAGACGCATAGCGTACATGTGAGCAGGATGGGCGTCTCGAGCTCACCCAATTCGTTGACTTGGGAGAGCCCGATCAGCTTCCCATAGCCGTTGCCCACGACCATCGCGGCCGGGACACGTTCGAGGTACGGATTGTCTTCGTGGGGGAGAATGGCGGTGACGCCGGTCCGAACCGAATCACCTTCGATTATCGTCGTGTGCCCGACAAGGACACCCGTTACGTCGGTAATGGCGTTGTACGTGCCCGTGGGGAAGATACCGGGGGCGACACCCAATTCCCGGGCCCGCTGCTGAGCGTCGAGTGGAATGGTGAGAAGCGAAGCGAAAATCAGTGCCAGGTAACCCGGACCCTGCAATGTCAATTCTGGTTGCCGCCTGACAGGTCCCGCTGGATCAGGTGGTCACACCGATCCGGAGCCTGACAACTGGCGGAGAACCGGAACCCGGTGACATCGCGAAGATCCCACTCGACTCGCTGGATGCCGGGCGCATTGAAGACCACGACCCAGGTGAAGTCGTCCACAGCGCGCCACCTCATCTCCAATCCGAGCAGCGTGAGTGGGCCACCGGCGGCTTCAACAGTAGCGTTCGACGCCAACCATCGGTCGATGGTCTTGCGGCCCTGCAAATCGACGACCGTCGTCATGGCGCTGTCTCCGGCAATCGCGAACCTGGTGACCATCGGGGTGTACCGGCGAAGCCCGATGGCCAGCCGCAAATTGCCGTCGTTCAGGATCTGCATGTTGACCGGTTCGTATGAGGGCAGCTCCACGCGCACCGTGGCCGTTCCGGAGTCGACGTCGGCCACCGCGAAGCCGCCCATCGAATCGGTGGTGGCCGCGCGTCCATTAATGGATACCCGTGCATTGGCGACACGACCGTCGGACACTCGCGCAGCGAGCGAATCGAAGAGGGTGCCCTCGACGTCGTAGGACGGGACCGGTGGCCTGACGGTGTTCTCCGTAGCGGGACCTTCGCCGCCGCCGAGACAGGCCGCCGCCAACGCTACCGGGCCGTAAAGCAGGAGTCGGCGCATGGACGTGTGGGTGTGGGTTATTGGTGCCTTCTAATAATACCGAGCGGGAGCCGGGTTGGCCACCACGGTCTACCGAGGACCTACTTTGATGCCAACTAGGCCGATCGAACGATCCGCAAGATGTCCTCACCGAATTTGAGATGACATCGAGGTCCAAGGCCCGGGACCCGGGCCAGCTCGGCGAGGGTGGCCGGGCCCTCGCGATCGATGACCCGGCAGGCGGACTCGGGCAACACCTCGAAAGGCAAGATCCCGAGTTCCAGGGCAACCCGCTTCCGCCAAGCCAGCAACGCCTCCAGCAGAGGTGAGCCCGGTGGGCCGCCAGATTTCGCGTCGTTGTCGCGAACCTCCAAAGCCCGGAGAATCCTGGGCCCGATGTGGGCGACCAACGTCGGCCCAACCCCGGGCACTCCGGCGAGAGCTTCGATAGTGGCGGGAGGGTCGAGCGCCAATTCCCGCACGGTCGTGGGCGCGAGCAAACCTCCACCCCAGGGCGAATCGCGGCCTCGTAGCGCATGCTCCAGCCGTCGCAATCGCCGCTTGACCCCGGGCGGATCGGCGGCGCCCGTCCGGGGCCGCCGGCAGCGATCGCAGCCCGCACACGATCCCCCCCCGAGGCGCTCCCCGAAATAGGCCAACATCACTCGGCGGCGGCACCGACTGCCTTTTCCGTAGCGTTCCATGGCTGCGATGCGTGCCGCCGCCTGGCGACGGCGGCGCCGCACCGGCCGCCAATCGACGGGCCCACGCTCGGGACGCAGCTCGCGACGGAGCCGCTCGACCGACTCCAACACGTTCCCCGGGGTGCCCGCCGGCACCAACCCACGCCAGGCAGACTCTACTAGGCGCTCCCGCGGGAAGGTCACCGCCAGTTGCAACCGATGGATTCGGGTATCGCCCGGTCGGTACAGCAGAACGCAGCGGGCGAACTCCCCGTCCCGGCCCGCCCGGCCGGCCTCCTGGTAGTAGGCCTCAGG
>JAZFYL010000237.1:0-3199 GCA_036443495.1 Gemmatimonadales bacterium
GCGGCGGGACCATGAAGGAAGTCGTACGGCATCCGGCGTCCCGAGTTGCCGGATGCGTCCCGTTTCTGTGTCGACGATCCACAACTGGCGTCGGCCGCTCCGGCTGGAGACGTAGGCCACGTGGCGACCGTCGGGCGCCCATGAAGGATCCTCGTTCCGGCCGGCCGACGTCAGCTGCCGCACCCGCCGACTCGCCAAATCCAGCACAAAAACCTGGAATTTGCCCTCAATAGCGCGATGAAACGCTACCTGGGCGCCATCCGGCGACCACTCGGGCGCAAAAGAACTCCCCGTAGCGCCGAAATCGAACGACGCCAGGAGTTCCTGGTCTGTGCCATCCGCCGACATCACGTAAATCTGTGGGGGGCCAGCCCGGGTGGATACGAAGGCAATGCGACGGCCGTCAGGCGAGTATGTGGGAGATAGGTTATCCGCATAGCGACCCACCGTCAACCTTTGAAGACAGCACATATCCCCAACATCCACACGGAAAACGTCGGTGCCGCCCTCACCGGAGCGGGTGTAGGCGAGGGTCCGCCCATCCGGCGAGAACGCGGAGGCGTAGTTGAGCCCATTGCGGGTGCTGGGAACGGTCACGGTCGAGCCACTGGCCAAGAACAGGAGCTGGAGACTCCCCATTCCGTCGTCGAACCGAGTGTAGACGATGCGCCGTCCGTCCGGTGACCAGGCAGGCGACAGGACAGCCTCGTCGGCCCCCGTTAGCGGTCGGTTTCCGATCCCGTCAGCATCCACGATCCACAGCCGCTTGCGCCCAACGTAAACGAGCCGGCTGGCAGCGTACCCTGGAGTCCCGGTAACCCAGCGGACGATTTCGTCCGAGACCTGATGGACGGCCATGCGGAACTCGGCTGCGTCGGGAGGGGGGAAAGTGACCGTCTGATGGCTGCGTATCTCGCCCGCGTCGAGATCGTGGAGTCGGACGACCGTGGCACTCCCGGATGGCGTGAGTTCAACTCCGTACTGGGCACCGAGCGTGCGATAGAGGTCGTAGTTTACGCTGCCCGAAGAGCCATCCTGATGATATCCAACATAGATCAACTCGAACCGATCGCTGTAATCCAGATCACGTTGGAGGATCGACCGGACTGAGTCGAATCCCGGACCGGGGAATACCACGAGCCGAGGCCGGATGCCCGGGGTATACTCGATGCCGACCCGGACTCCCTGATCGACAGGGGGCACGGAATCCTGGGCCGCCAGGCTTCCCGCGACCAACACCAGCGGCACGGCGCCGAGCCAGCGTCTCACGAGCCCCTCGGCGTGAAGAAGAAACTCACGGGCAGGATGTCCTCCCCAAAACCGTCAGGCAGCGGACCAAACGCCCCGGCGTTGGCGGCGGCCTCGACGGCCCCTTGGGCGCCGAGGTCGAAGGCGAAGTTGCCGGAGCGGCGAATGAACCGGATGTCGTTCACGCTTCCGTCTCGTTGGATGGTGAAGAACACTTCCGCTCGCAGGGGCGCGTTGGTTCTGGGGCGATCCCAGCGGCGATATACCTGGGCCACGATGTTCTGAAGATACTGGGGATAGGGGAACATCAGGCCCGGGATCGAAACATTGGCCGGGGCCGTGCCGGTCTTGGGTGTCTCGTCGGGGAGCGGTTGTTCCGTGGGAGCCGTTTTTGGCGGAGGCTCGGTCTGCTGTTTGACGGGTACGGGAAGCGGCACTGAGGGGTCGTCCTTGCGGGCCTGGGGTTTCGGTGGCGCCTCCGGGGGTGGGTCCACTTGGCGCGGCGTGGCTTCCGGCTCCCGGCGCGGCTTGGGCGGCGTCCTCGGCGCAGCTACGAGCTCCACGGCGTAGACCGGCGGGCCAATCTGCTGCGGGCGGGCCGCCGCCATTAGCACTACCGCGCCGATGACGTGCACCGCACTGGTCCATACGATCCCCGCGGTTACCGCTGGGCGCGTGCGCCGGCCGTAGGTGTCCCTCACCGGACGACATCCTCCTCTTCGGCGATGACACTGGTCTTGACACCGGCGTTCCGGAGCACGGCCATGACGCGCACCACGGTACCGAACGGCACTGCCCGGTCGGCTCGGAGGAACACCGATGACGTGTTGGTCCGTTGGACCAAGGCCGCGAAGGTAACCCGGAACTCATCGTAGGACACTTGGGTGTCGTCGAGATAGATCTGCCCCGCTCGATCGACGGTAACCACCATCCCTTCATTGGCCGCGAGGGGTCTGGCCTCGGCTTTGGGGAGGTCGATGTCGACGCCACCCTGCATGATTGGCGCGGTGATCATGAAGATGATGAGCATGACGAACGCCACGTCCACCAGCGACGTGACGTTGATGTCGGCCTTGAGCGGGAGTCCCCCGTTGCCGATGTCGTCTATTCCGCCCAACCCGTCGAGCATGCTAGATCACTCCCTCACGCGCCATGGTGCCGATCAATTCGTTGGCGAACCCTTCCATTTCTCCCGAGAAGAGGCGGATCCGGTTGACGAAGAAGTTGTAAGCGATCACCGCCGGTATGGCAGCGGCCAGTCCGGCCACCGTAGTGACCAGTGCCTCGGCCACGCCGGGCGCTACCGCGGCGATGTTGCCGGATCCCTGAGCGGCGATCCCGAGGAACGCCCGCATGACCCCGAGCACCGTCCCCAGTAGTCCCAGGAGCGGGCTGACCGATCCGATGGTGGCGAGCCACGAGACATAGTGGCCGGCCAGGTCGCGCTCGGCGGCAATCTCCTTGCTGAGCACCATCTTCAGGACTCCGACCTGGGTGGCCGAGAGCGTTTCCGATGGTCGGCTCGGCTCCGCCCTGAGGGAACCCGGCAGCAGTTCGGAAACGAAGTTGATCCCCTCGCGGAACAGCCGGTTATAGGGAGACGGCGGGAGCTTCATGACCGCGTGGTAGCCATCCTGTAATTGTGTCGTCCGCTCGAGTTCACCGAAGAACCGGTCAGCTTGCTGGCGCAACCGTCGGCTCTGCCACCACTTCAACCCGATGATGAACCAGGAGAGAACGGAGAACAGGGCCAGGGTACCGAGGACGATCTTGGTTTCCGTACTCGCCTGAACGATCAAATCGAACGAGGAGGAGGGCATGGCCCCTCCGGCCTGCAGCGTCACTGGGCCTCCTGTTGGAACCAGGTGATCAGGTCCTGGAGCCCGTCACCGAACTGGGCTTGCGGCTCCCACTCGAGCACAGACTTGGCCTTGTCGATGTTCAACGAACT
>JAZFYL010000238.1:0-2002 GCA_036443495.1 Gemmatimonadales bacterium
GCATCTTCTTGAGCCCGGCGGAGGTCGCCCGGCTGGTGGCCATCCCACCCTGATCCTCGCCGCATGGCTGCTGGGAGGGGCTACGACCCTAGCGCAGTCAGCCGCCGATCGGATCACCGGCCCGGCAGGCCACACCCGCGCCACAGGTCACCCACGGCCTCTCTCCCTCATCGGCGAATAGCCACCGGGCACTCAGCGAGAACCTGTGGCGCTCGTCGTCAGGTGCCTGCTGGAGGTGAAGGCCCAGCTCGACCGGTGGAATCGCCGGGTCCGACGAGAAGTACACGGCCCGCCATCGCCCCCGAGCCACACTGTCGGCCCACCAGTACGTGGTGTCACGCGCGCCGATCGCCAATGCCGGATAGGGGACCGTGTCCCGGTTGATCAACCGGGCGATGACGAGACCGTTGGCCAATTGTTCCCTGGCGGACAGGTCGATCCCGACTGCCGGCTCCACCCGCACTAGAGGCCCTCGGTCGTGCGCCGAATCGGTAACGACGACGAGCCGTTGTTCGTCACCGGCACCCGTGGCGTCAGAAAATTGCAGGGTCCTGGCGTAGGCGATCACATCTTGCCGGGAATCACGATCGACATCCCCGCGGTACGTCTCCGGGGGCCGGTCGGTTCTCGGCGGTTGGTCGGCGCCCAGGCGGACGCGCCCGCCCAGTTGGGCCAGCATCATCCCAACTAGAACGGCCACGAACAGAGAAACAATCTTTCGGGGGGCAGGCCCTCGGGTACCGATCACCGTTACCGTCCTCGTGCCAACCTGGTGGGGGGGCTCGGGCCGGCGGAGTGGTTCACCGGCACGGCGGGACCCCGATCATGGGAGGGCCTTCACCGGAATATCAATTATACGGTCGTGAGCGGATACAGCACAAATCCATAGGGATCGGGTCGGTGCCCGCGGTGTGACCGAGAAGTGTATTATGGGATACCGCAGTCACACATCCGTTGTTCATTCGTGGAGCGTCGATGACCTGGTGGGGGCTGACCCGATCCGGATGGCTGGTCCTTGCCCTCATGGCAGGGAGCACCGTGAGAGCCATGGGGCAGCATCACCCGGGTACGGTGGAGGTCGGGCTCTACGCCCAGATCAACAGTTTCGGCGAAAGCCTCCAGCTCGACAACGTTACCGGAGTCGGCGGCAGAGTCGGCGTTTTCCTGAGTCCACTGTTGTCTCTCGAGGTGTCGGGCTCCTATGCCCAGACCGGGGACAGCGTTCGGTCCGTGTCGTACTTTCCGCTCACACTGTTCGCCATGTTTCACGTCCCGTTGCATGACGGCCTGACGCTCCTGCTGGCTCCGGGGTTCGTCCACACCAGCTACGGCTTAGACGCCAGTGGATCCGATGACGGCTTTGCCAGCCTGATCGGCCTGAGCTTGCAGGCATCTCGACGCAGCGGGGTCCGCGTCGATGGGCGGGCGGACTTCTTTGGCAGTCCGTCGAACGGAGCCGGTAACAACATCAACTACAGCCTCAACGTCGGCCTGTTTTTTTCCTTTGGCAAACGAATCAGGGAAGACAGCGACCGAGACGGAATAGCGGACCAGTTGGACCAATGTCCGTCCACTCGGGCGGGTGTAGCGGTGGACGCCACCGGATGTCCCATCCCGCTTGACAGCGATGGCGACGGCGTGCTCGACACTATAGATCGTTGTCCCGACACTCAACGGGGTGAACGCATCGACCAAACCGGTTGCCCGCTCGACAGCGGCGGCGACGGTGCCCGCAGAGGTTCAGAATGAAACCGACGTTCCACCAATGACCTCCGCCCTGCGGCGAATCATCCCCGCCGGCTTTCTGGCCGCCAGCCTCTTCGCCTTGAGTCACTCTTGGGGACCGCTTCCCGCCATCGGCCCCCTACTCGATCCGTATAACGGCCTATGGGGTGTCGCTCGCTCGGCAGTCTGGCCGGCATCGGGAACGGCGACTTTAGTAGAACTCACGGACTCGGTCATCGTGGTGTACGACGACCGCGCGGGTCCCCACATTTTTGCG
>JAZFYL010000239.1:0-9155 GCA_036443495.1 Gemmatimonadales bacterium
CGGAATGGCTCATCGGGGGCGGCATCCAGCGATGGCCTGGCAGCACGATGGACGTCATCCTCCCGGCAACCGATCATGCTGCCCACTGCGGCAAGGCCAAGCCCTGCGGCGCCAATTTTGATAAGATCGCGGCGGTCGATGTGGTCGGACATGGCTGTCCTCGGATTGGTCGTTGCTTGGGGCGGTCGGGCGGTCAGGCGGTCGGGCGGTCAATCCGCGGTATCATCCTACGGACTACACACTACGCACTACGCACTTGCGTGCCACACCAGGGACAGGCCGACCAGTAGTCCGTGGCCACCCCCCATCCACATTTCTCGCAGGGCTTGCCACTCTCGGGGAGCTTCCATTTGCGCGCCACCTTGGTCCGGCACCACGGGCAATAGCGCATGAAGGGCATGAGGTCCTTGCGGCCGCATTTCGAATTGCGGCATCGCCCATCATAGCGCACGTCGCTGTATTCGCGGGAGGAGGGTTCCTGGATGATGCCCCCGTAGCACCAGGGGCAGAACCGCCAATCGAGCTTGACCCCGCGTTTGCATCGCTTGCAGCGGCCGGGGAAAGATGACTTCCCGGTGTGCCTCTTCCGCTCCGTGCCGCACCAGGGACACCAGCGCATAGCCTCGCTCATCGGTCCGTGACAACGTCCACACTGGTGTTTGGCTTCGAGGGCCCGGCCCAGGCCCTGGTTGAATTCCTTCAGCCGGAGTGTCCGCCAGTGTCCCACCGGCTTGCCGTTGCCGTTCTTTCGCCGCCGGCGCATGGTGGTCCGGCCGCGGAGCGCCCTCGGCTTGACCCGCTGGAATGCGGCCAGCATGCGGTTGGCATCGGAGTACCGCCGGGTGTGGTCGACGATCGTGGCCCGGCGGAGGATGGCGATGAAATCCGGGTGCACCGTCCGGCGCAGGCGGTCGAACCCGGCTGGAGGCCAGTGGTAGGGCCAGGTAGGCAGCTGACCGGCGAACATCCGATAGAACAACAACCCCAGGGCGAACACGTCCGACGCATAACTGGGCCGGCCGAACGCCTGCTCGGGGGCGAGATACCCCACCGTGCCCGTGCCGGATCCGCTTATGACCTTGCGCCGCCATGCCAGCTTGGCGATGCCGAAATCCGTCAGCCGGATCCGGTTCTCAGGAAAGAGTATGAAATTTTCCGGCTTGAGATCGCAGTGGACGATCTTGTTGCGGTGCGCGTAGGCCACCGCTTCCAGGATCTGCTCGCTGTAGTTGAGTGCTGTCTTGGGCGCCATGCGGCGCTGCAACCGGTTGGCCAATGTCGTCTCACCCAGCGGAAGGGCGATGACGAACCGCCCGCCGATGACCGAGGCGTTCTTGATAGGCAGGATGCCGGGGTGATCCAGGGGCGCGGTGAGCCGGATCTCCTGGCGGAAGTCGTCGAGGAACCTCCCGCTGGACAGTTCCGGGTGCGGCACCTTGAGGGCGACCTTGATCCCCTCGATGGTGTCGCGCGCGCGGTAGACCGTCGCGAACCCGCCCTCACCCAATCGAGCTTCGATGGTGTATTTGCCGAGCTTTTGTTGTCGTTTCAGCATAGCGCCGGATCTTAATCCAGCGACTCACTTCATGGCAGTGTCCAGGGTACGCGGTACGCCGTGTCAGAGACCGATAATCACTAACCTCCGCTGTCCTCCGTCGCCTACCGCTGTAACGGCGAATACCCGATCCCGTCCGGCCACCCGCCGGTGTCGAACACCGCTGTGATGGTTCCAGTTTCGAGATCGACCGCCACCGCCTGGTTCTTGCCCTGGAGGGAGACGTAGGCAAGACGGTTGTCCCGCGACAACGCTATCCCTTCCGGAGCGGGCGAATCCGGGATCTCGGCGCTGGCCAAGACCCCGTCTCTCGGCACGATCACCCGATGTCGTTCCTCGCGCGTGGCGACGTCCACTATACGGATTTCGCCGGAGGCGGGGTCCGACAGCACGACCGTTCGCGAATCGGGCGTCACGGCCATCCGATAGGGAAAACCGAATCCTTCGAGCGTTGCGACGATCTTGCCGCTCTCGGGATCGAAGACGTTGACGGTCTTGTCCTTGTTGCTCCCGATCCAGATCAACGCTCCATCAGGGTTGACCGCGATCCCCTCCACGAACGGGGCGATCTCGACCGTTCGGAGCGGTTGCCGGGCGGCCACATCGATCTCGGTGATCGACCCATCAACGATATTGGTAGTGTAGATCCGCTCGCCGGCGGCATCCATGGTCAACATGTGGGACGCGCGGGCGTTGGTGGGAATCGAACCGACGATTTCACCCGTGTGGATGTGTACCAGCACGACCGACTGGTTGACCTCAGACGTGACGGCGGCCAGGGAGTCCCCCGGTAGCACCGCCACGCCGTGGGGTCGTTCGTAGAGACCGAGGTCGATCGTGCGGGCGACGGCCACCGCCTCGAGATCGATGATGGTAAGCGATTTCCCCCTGGTACCGCGGTCGCCGTAGTTGGTGATGACGGCATAGCGGCCGTCCCCGGTCACTGCAATTTCATGGGGAGCGGGGCCGGTCGGCAACGTCGCCAGCACTTCCTGCCGGTCGAGATCGATCACGGTGGCGGTGTTGTCCGACATGTTGGCCACGATCAGCGTACCGCTGCCGGCGGATTGGGCGGCGGTGGTGGATGCGACCAGCGTGAGGGCGAGGGCCGAAATGATAGTTCGCACTAGTGAGCCTCGTTCTGGGAATCTAGGAACTGGGAGCTAGGGGCTTTGGAGTTCGGGTCTGACAATAATGTGCCTTCTCCCCGCTCCCCGCTCCCAGCTCATTCCCGACGAGCCCTTTCGGCGGGAGGTTTCCCGTGCCCCGGTCTCTTGCCCTCCGGCCGCCTGTCCCCTAGACTCACCCGAACCATGGGAACGTGGCCTTCCGGAAACCGGTGAGAATCCGGTGCGGCCCCGCCACTGTAAGAGACGCGTCCTTCAGCGACCTCAGATCCACCCGGAAACCACTGGGCTTCGGCCCGGGAAGGGGGTGGATCTGTCTCGAGCCAGGAGACCGGCCCGTTCCTCTGCCCAGAACCTTCGCGGGAAGGGTCGGGCGGCCTCGACTCATCGGGGCAACCGACCGGTCCCACTGTCGAGCGCACCATGGCGCCCAAGGCCTATCGGCTCAAGCGACCTTCCATACTGACTCTCCTCCTGCTCGCGCTGGCGTGTGCTGGTGAGGCCGTCGAGGATCAGCCGCACCTGGTGGATGACCTCGGGCAAGCCCACGTGCTCGGGTCGCCGCCAGCGAGAGTCGTCTCTCTCATCCCGTCGATGACGGAGCTGGTGCTGACGTTGGGGGCGCAGGACCGACTAGTCGGGCGGACCGATTTCGACACCGACCCCCGAGTGGCGCAGCTGCCCTCGGTCGGCGGCGGACTCGATCCCAGCATAGAAGCCCTCGCGGCCCTCGAGCCCGACCTGGTCATCGCCTGGCCCGGCGGCGAGCAGCCGCTGGTGACCCACCTGCGGAACATGGGCATCCCCGTGTACGCCGCCGAGATCCAGAACTTGGACGATCTACGGCGGCATGCCGACCAGATGGGACACATTCTGGACTCGGAGCAAGCGGCGCAGATGTTTCTCCACGGCCTGGACAGCAGTCTCGCCCAACTCGACAGCGCCACCCAGGGCTTCGAGCGTCCCACGACGTTCTACGTCGTATGGCACGACCCACCCATGACCGCCGGACCGGGATCATTCATCGATGAGATCATCACGCTGGCAGGGGGACGCAACGTCTTCGAAGACGCGGCGATGGAGTGGCCTCAGGTCAGCATGGAGGAAATACTCCAACGCGATCCCGACGCGCTGATCCTGCCGGTGAAAGACGTGAGTGATAGTACCAGCATCGCCTGGGTCGGTAAGACGGTCGGGTGGAAGGAACTGCGAGCGGTGCGTGAGGGACGGCTGCTGCTGGTGGACACCGAGTTGTTCAACCGACCCGGGCCCGGAGTGGTCAGAGCAGCCAATCAGCTCGCACGGCTGCTTCATCCGGAGCTGGCTGCAGCCGGCGGCGAATGACAGACAACCTCGTCTGGCGCTTCGGACTGCTGTTCGCGCTGTTGTTGGCAGCGCTGTTGCTGAGTGTCCTCGTGGGCGCGGCGAGCATCCCGGTGGGAGATGTCGTATCGGTCTTCGGCGGTGGCGGCGACGAAACGACCCGCGCCATCGTGTTGCAGCTTCGGGTACCGAGGGCGGTCTTGGCGGCGTTGGTCGGTGGCTGCCTGGCGCTGAGCGGCACCATCTTCCAGGCACTCCTCCGCAACCCGCTGGCCGAGCCCTACATCCTCGGCATATCCGGTGGCTCGGCGGTCGGGGCCGTGCTGGTGATCATGTCCGGCCTGGGAATGCGTTATCCGTGGCTACTGCCGATCGCGGCGTTCGCGGGCGCGTTGGTGGCCATGGGCACGGTGCTCCGCATCGCGATCGGCCTGGGACGGAGCCTCAACACTCGGGTGCTGTTGCTCGCCGGGGTCGTGGTGGGAGCGTTCTTCAACGCAATCATTCTCCTGTTGCTCAACTTCGCCGACGTGGACGCGTTTCGGACGGCGATCTTCTGGATGATGGGCAACATGTCTGGCGCGACGTGGCGATCCGTGGTGATGCTGGCGGCGTACATGGTGCCGGCCGTGGTCATTCTCATGACTCTGGCCCGGAGCTTCAATCTGATGGCGGTAGGCGAGGAAACCGCCTTCTACTTGGGCACCAGGGTGGCTCGGGTCCGGATGATTGCGTACCTCACCACATCGCTGCTGGTGGCTGCGTCGGTGGCCGTCAGCGGTGTCATCGGATTCGTCGGGCTCATCGTGCCCCATGCCCTGCGCATGCTGTGGGGCAGCGATCACCGGATGCTGATCCCGGCATCCATATTGGCGGGCGGTACCTTCCTCCTGCTGACCGACACCGTCGCCCGCACCATAGTCGCTCCCGCCGAGCTTCCCACCGGGGTCGTAACGGCACTGGCCGGGGTTCCGCTGTTCGTGTTCCTGTTGATCCGGAGTTCCCGGTGACAGGCTCCGGTCACCCGGTGTTCGCCGCCCGTGACCTGTCGCTGATCTATCCCGACCAGGACCAGCCAGCACTCGACCGGATCACGCTGGACGTCCCGGGTGCCACGGTCTACGCGATCCTCGGCCCCAACGGCTCAGGCAAGTCCACACTGCTCAAATTGTGTCTCGGGGCATTGCATCCCTCGGCTGGCCAGATTGCCTACACCGGGCGCCGCGTGGACGAGTGGCCCCGGGGTGAGTTTGCCCGATGCGTCGGCGCGGTACCGCAGATCGAACAGGTCACGTTTCCCATGACGGTGCGCGAGTTGGTGGCGATGGGACGCTATCCCCATCTCGGTCCGTGGCGTGCGGAGACCCGAGCCGACCGCACGGCCATCAGCAACGCACTCGAGCGTTGCGAACTTGCCGACCTGGCCGGGCGCCCCATCGGAACGCTGTCCGGCGGCGAGCGTCAACGGGCCCGCGTGGCCCGGGCTCTGGCACAGGAGCCCGACACCTTGGTGCTCGACGAGCCCACGGCGGCGCTCGACATCCACCACGAGATGGCGATGTTCGAGTTGCTGGCGGAATTGGCCCAGCAGGATGGCAAGACGGTATTGATCGCCACGCATAACATCAACCTGGCCGCGCGCTACGCGACCCAAGTTTTGTTGTTGGATCGAGGGCGATCGGCGGCGGTGGGAACTCCGGATCGTGTGATCGACGCGGAGACCATCAGCCGGGTGTATCGCTGGCCGGTAGCCATCGTCGATCATCCGGGACCCGGCCCGGACGCCGGCGCACCGCAGGTGGTGCCGCTAGGGAAGATGCCCGTAGCCAGATACCAGAAACCAGAAATCGGAAATCAGAGGCCAGGGAGCTGAAGCCCGGCACCTGGCATCTGGCTTCTAGCTTCTGGCATCCCGCATCTGGCACGGGAGTACTTGTAGGCGCGTATGCGGCCAAGCGAGGGGAAAGCGTGGCGACATAGATGTGCGGTGTCAGGCTCGGTTCTAAGCCGGAGATGTCAAGAACCGATTTCGCTGATTACTGTTTAGTGATTACTACTGATAGCCGACAGCAGGGACGAGGCGCGGGGCCGGGCTACCTCTCCGCCCTCCGCCAACTCCCCGACGCACCGCCGCTGAACGCCGCACGGCGCAGCAGCTCCAGGTGGGGAGCGGCGATGTCGGCCAGCTGCTGGGCCAGTACCACATCGGCCTGACCGAAGGACGCCGACCCGGTCGCCACCATGGTCATCGTACCGATGACCCGGCCCGCGACTCGGAGCGGAACGATCAGCGCGGCGCTGGGAGCGCTTTCTTCGGACTCTGACCGGTGACTGGACGCCGCCAGCGTGTGCGTGATTTCAGACCGCAGCACACGCCCCAACTCCGTGCCGGAAACGTCAGCCGCCGGCAGATCCCGGAGCGGCCTGGCCTCACCAGGTGTCAACACGACGACCTCGTTTTCACTGCCGACACGAATGGCGAAGTCCAAGCGTTCGAACGGAACGATGGCGCTCGCCTCCCTGACGAAAGCGCTCGTAGCCGCGCCGAAGTGCGCTGTGGTCGCCATCAACTCCGCAATGCGACCCAGGTGGGCCGGAACCTGGCGGAGCATACCGAGGTTGCCACGCAGCATCTGCAATTCTGCCAGCAAGGCGACCTGATCGACCCGCGGCGCGATCAACGGACCCAGGCGGCGCAACACTTCCAGGTCGTCCTTGCGATAGAGACAAGGCCCCTGGCTGCCCAGCAAGAGGTAACCCACTGGATGCGCGTTCTCGCGGCCGAGGCGTATGCCGACGACCGACTTGATCCGGTCTGCATCGACCTCGTCGAATGGCCAGACCGGAGCCCGCGGGTCGGCATCGGCGTCATCCACCAGCAGCGTGCCCTCATCGCCGAACAGCACGCCCGCGTCGAACGCTTCGCCCGTAACGAGCAACTCGTGATGGGAGAAGAAGGGCCCTTCCTCGTGCTGGCCGAGTCGGTAGTAGTCGTCCTTGCCGAGGCGGGGCACGATGATCTCGAGACGATCGTGCGGCACGAGGCCACCCAACGCGTGGGACAGGCCGCGGCCCAGGCGGGCAGGGGACTGATCGGCGGCGAAGGCATCGGCCATCTCGGTGAGCAGGTCGCGTAGCTCATGCAACGTGCGGCCTGGCTCGACTCGGCGCCGGTACTGGCGATCCTGGCCATCGCCCTCATCCAGGTCGTCATGCCACTGCTGCCCCACCCGGGCCAACGTCGGCCCGAGGCCGGCGACGACTCCGCGAAGGAATGAGATCTCCGGATCGCCGTACTGATCCGGGTTTAAACTGGCCAAGAGGATCAGGCCGACGTCACGCTCGCCGTGAGGGACGGCCATAGCCAGGGTCGACTTGAACCCGGCATTCCGTACGCGCTCCTCCAACCGCCAGAGATCTCTGGGATCGATCTGTGGGTCGGGACGAGGCACATCGAGGTGGTCCGCCTCCAACTCGGGAGGCCCCAGCAACTCGACCTCGTTTTCCGCCGTGAACAGCCACAAACCCATCAACTCGTGGGGCACATCGTTCATGACGAGGCTGGACAACGCCTCGCGCCAGGTTTCCAGCGCCACCGGATCCCACATCGACCCTCGAAGACGCAGTACCGGTACCGGGCTCGGTGACGGGTCGAAGCCCCCATTGCGTTCATGAGAGTTCGGAACGAAGTAATCTGCCATGGCGACATGGGCTAAGTGCATGAGTTGTGCCGACTTGAGTCACTTGCGCAGCAACTCGTTTGATGGCAAACGCTTATCCCTGCCCTAATGGGCGTCGGGATCTCCCAACTGTCAAGCCATCGACGGTGAAGGGCCTTGCAGACTGCGGAATGCGGGACGGGGTAAGCGAAAGCGAGCCTTGGAGTTGGCAGAGTTTCAGAGAAACTCCGAATACTGCAGGATTTTTCAACCTGCGGCCTGCACTCTCCCTACCATTCGGAAGGTCCTCGTGACCCGGTAGGTGGCGTGCGGTTCAGCCGCCACCGCGGCTCATCGATGCCGTCGCCTTCTGCGCGCGCTGATTGCGCCTCTCCTTGGCAGCGCGATACTCGCTCACGAGACGTTGCATCATTTCGGCTCGCTTGCGGTACAGCCGCTTGAGGGGCCTAGGCTCCCGGCGATTCAAAGCGTAGGCCGTCAAAATGGGCAACCCAATGGTGGCGTCGACATAGGCCACGACCGAGTCGGGCAGTTTGGCGGGATCGACCTTGCCCCAGCTCACCGCTTCCGCCGGCGTCGCTCCGGAGAGGCCGCCGCTGTCGGGCCGCGCGTCCGTCATCTGGAAGAAGTAGTCGTGCCCCTTCTCGTCGATGCCGAGCACCTCCTGGATCTGAGGTTCCGTCTGCAACAGAAAATTCTTTGGGCTCCCGCCACCCACCATGAGCGCGCCATGGCGTCCCCCGGACCGCTTGGCCGCGAGGACGATCGCCGCAGTCTCGTTCACATCGGCCGTCACGTCGAAGCTTAGTTTGTTGCCGTCCAGGGCAACCTCGGCGACGTTCATTCCCAAGGAGCTGTCGCCCGGCGAACTAGTATAGAGCGGCACCTCCAGTTCGTGCGCCACGCTCAACACAGACCTGCGCGACAAGCCCAGCGCCTGTTCCCTTTCCCGCACGTAGCCGCCGAGCAGGTAGTGGTACTCCGCAGTACTCATGGCGCGCTGAAATTCGGGGCGCGCCGATACCTGCCGGGTGAAGTCATCTGTCGACAGCAGGACGTCGTAGTCGAACAGGATGTCGTAGATGCGGACGACGTTGTTCTCCTTGAGTTCCACGTCGTCCACGAAAGGAGAACCCTGGTGGAGCGAGAGCCCCAATCCGAAATGGCAATCGTGGTACAGGTTGGCACCGGTCGAGACGACCCAGTCGATAAACCCGGCTTCCATGAGCGGAATCAGGCTGCTCATCCCCAAGCCGGCCGGCGTCATGGCACCGGTGAGGCTGAGACCCACCGTCACTTCGGGGTCGAGCATCTGCCGCACGAACAGCTGGCAGCCTTCGCGCAGCCGGCCACCGTTGTAAGCGAGAAAGGCGTCGTCGACCAGATTGGCGACGGTTTCTTCGCCGGTAATGCCGTTCGGATCGATACGCTTGCCCTGTAGGTAGGCGTTGGACCGTTTGGTCATTCGGT
>JAZFYL010000240.1:0-3271 GCA_036443495.1 Gemmatimonadales bacterium
TTAGGGTCCGTCCACCACGTTCCGACGAGATGCGCGGCGGGTCGGCCGAGCATGAGGGCCGCGATCAGGAGACCGGCGCCCGCCGCGAGCCAGATCCACCGTCGACGTTTCCTTGAACCGCCCATCGTCTTGACGTTCTCCCGATTCTGGGAAAGCGGGCTTAGAACCAGCGCAAGTTGCGTTATAGCGTAGCGGCCTGTGCCAACCGAAAGCCAAGATTCACCGGTAGAGTAGAGGAGGGGCAGATGTGAGTCTGCCGCCTCCTCCCTCAACCCACCGGACGTGCGGTTTTCCCGCATCCGGCGGTCCCGGAGGCACATCACCAAGCCGGCATACGCAGGTTGCTGTCGTCCCATGGTCAGAGGTAAATCAGTCCCTGTTGTTCGAAGAACCGATACCACGACGTTCCGGGCGGAGGCCGCATGGGTCGTTGGCTGCGACGTTGCACGTGGCGCCACAGGCGATCACGAACGTACCGATTGATCCCCCGTCTCGCCGTTCTCGGGTAGCCCCAACTGAAGTACTGCCCCCAGCCCTGCAGGTGACGGTTGAGTTCCGCCACCAACACTGCCAGCGGCTTCGTACCGGCCCGAGGCGTCAGGAGCTCACGAAGCGCCTGACGCTCCCGGTGCACCGACTTCTTCGATGGGATGCAGTTCAGGTAACGGTGCGGGCGTCCCCCCAGGTCCCGATCGTACCGGAACGTATATCCGAGGAAGTCCAGGCTCGTGCCTGGGTCGTTGAGGTTGACCCTGCGGGTCTTGTGACGGTTGATCTGGAGGGCGAAGCGTCCCTCGAGTTCCCCCTCGATGAAGCTGGTCAGCCGTGACCCGACGAAGCGGGCCATCACGACGAAGTCGTCCGCGTACCGCACCAGCCGTGCCTTTGCCCAGTTCGCCGGGCCTGGCACGCTGTGGAACAGCTTGTCGAACCAGTGCAGGTAGATGTTCGCCAGCAGCGGTGAGATCACTCCACCCTGCGGCGTCCCCTGCTTCGGACGATGGCCCGTTGTGCCACCGTCCTCTGCTTCCTCGATGATGGGGGCTCTAAGCCAACCTCGGATCAGCTTCAGCACGCTGCGGTCCGAGATCCGCTGCCCCACTGCGGCCATCAGCTTCTCATGTGGGATCGTGTCGAAGTACGCTGCCAGGTCCGCATCATAGACCTCCCGGTAGCCATCCTTGAGATTGCGCCGGATCGCATCCAATGCGTCGTGGGCGGATCGCTTCGGCCTGAACCCGTACGAGCAGTCGAGGAAGTCCGCCTCGAAGATCGGCTCCAGGATCAGGACCGTCGCCATCTGGACCACCCGATCCGTGATGGTCGGGATGCCCAGAGGACGGTGCCGCCCATCCGGCTTCGGAATGTAGACGCGGCGGACGGGCTGCGGTCGGTACCGCTTGGTGCGCAGGACGCCGTGGATTCCATCCACGAACGCCTCCGCCCCCCCGTCCGACTTTTCGATGTCACCAAAGGTGATTCCATCGACGCCCGAGCTGCCGCCGTTGTGACGGACCAGCCGGTACGCCGTCTGCAACACGTCGCGCCGATAGATCCGGTCATACAGAGCGTAGAACCGGAACCTCGGCTCCTGCTTGGCCTTGTGGCTGAGCTTCTGCCTCAGAAGAGAGAGCTTCGGTGGGAATCGGATGCCGTGGCGGACTTCGGCCGCCTCCGGCCCGACCTCCTGCCGATCCGTATTGGGCTGTGTCGCCAAGCGGTTCACCCTTCCTCTTGCAGACGCATGCCTCCGGCAGGGCCCCTTCGCTCCACGGGCGTTACCCCGCTTCACCACTACTATGAGCCCCGCCGACTTCCGGCCGTGGCCATCGTGCAGTTATGCATTCCCGCACGACGTGGGGTGTTCCGCACACCCGCCACGCCGGATCTCCTGGGTTCCCAACTGGTCTTTCGGTACCCGCCACCCCCAACCACCCCGGGGAGCCCGGCAACTGCTCATGCTCGTTCACTACGCTGCCGGTATCAGGCTTCGCCCCCTCCGAGGGGTTGGCCGCTCCCGTCTGGCGTAACGAGGCTGAATCGGGTTCGCTTGCGCTGCGGCTGGCACCTTCGCCCATCCAGGGCTTCGACGACCGGATCACTCCGACCGCCGCCCAGTGGGCTTCATGTCCAACGAGCAATTCACATGACAGGCTCCTTTCATCCTGTAAGACCAAGCTGGACTTGTCCCAGCGCACCGGAGGGCCGCAGAGAAAAGAAGAGGGTTCAGGGTTCAGGAATAGGGGCTCGCTGCTTCCCGAACCCCGAACACCGAACCCCAATTGCTTTGGATCCCGAGCGGAGGTGGGCGCGCCAATGAAACTCCCCCCAGGGCGATCGGAACAAGGTTGCAAAGCGGAGTACGCCGATGCTCGCACGAATCGCCCAACGTCTCGAGCCCGCCAGAAAGCTTGCGATCTGCGGGGCCTGGTTCTTCATTGCCGTCAGCCTCACCCACGTGCTGTGGGTCATCGCGGTCAAGTGGGGCGATCCAGCCGGCACATTCAAGCTCTACCACGTGGGCTCCTACAACGCCTTCGGGCTGACCTATACAGGCACCCTTGGGCTCCTTACCGCGATCGGCCAGGCGGGCCTGGTCACCGCCGCCGCCGTGGCAAGCGTGCTCGCAGGGCGTCGAATGCTGCGATACCGCCGGCTCGGCCACGTTTTCCTCGTTGGGTGGTCGGCCCTGTGGGCGGCTGACCTCATCCTCCTCGCCGCCATTGACCATGATTGGGTCACAGCCGCACAGGCGGCGCTGCTGAGCGCGCTTCTGTGCTGCACTACCGGGCGAGCGTTCATGGGCTGGTCGCCAAGGTGTTACCAGACCAATCCGCAGGAACCAACGGCCGCCGGACCCGACCGTGACGTGAGGTTCGACCGCATCCTCCGCGCCGGAGTCGGGCTACCCGAGCCACCCCCCCCGGTGGCCGAGGAGCCGCCACCACCAACCCTTCGGGGCGTCCTCGCCTCTAGGCTCACGGAGATCCGTCGCGGATCGTCACGCTGGTGAAGTAACGGCTTTCACGGCGGGCACGGCCCGCCCGACTGGCCAGTCCAGGGCAAGTTGTCCAGATCGACGTTTCCACCGGAGAGGATTACGCCGACGCGGCCGAGGCCTTCGATTGAGACAAACTCCTGGGACAGCACCGCCGCCACCGCCACCGCGGCGCTGGGCTCGATCAAGAGCTTGGCCCGCTGCCAGCACAGACGCATGGCCTCGATGACCTCGCCGTCGCTGACGACGATCACCCGCTGGACGTGATCGCGG
>JAZFYL010000241.1:0-2249 GCA_036443495.1 Gemmatimonadales bacterium
TTGTTTCCGGTTGCGAGGCCGGCGACCGCCATCCCGATGCCTGCGGCGAAACGGGCGATGATGCCGGCGGTGAATGGTGAGAACCCGCCGCTTCGGGCCATCCAGCGCCCTGCGGGGAAGAAGAGGATGATATTCAAGAGGCCGGCGAGCCCAATCATCGTCGAAGTCATCTGCTCGCTCATCCCGTAGACGTTTGGCATGATGTTGGCGATCTGAGAATTCACCCCGTTGTTGGCCACGGAGGACAGGGTGAGGACCAGGAGGTAGACGCCGAAGAGGGAGAAGAACACCTGTTTCAGCGAGGCCTTGCGTGCCTTCTTCACCGCCTCCGAGCTGCTGTCTCCGGCAGCTATCGCCGCCCGCAGCCGACGATTCGGGTCGGTGGAGGTGAGCCAAACAATCACGAAGGCAACAGCCATCACCCCGGCCCCAAGCCAGAAGCGCTGGGTGAACGTCCAGCCGGCGACCGCGGCCAGCAATAGGCCGCCGACGAGCTGCCCGGTCGGCATCATCAATGAGTACGTGGTCAGCTGCTTGGCCTCAACCGTTTGGGAGAGCCGGGCACCGACGATGAACACCGGGCCCACCGCCGACACCGCAGCAATGCTGACGCCCATGACGATGGCGTCGATGGCGAACAGCTCGGTGTTCTCAGACGACAACGCCAGCATGACGAAGGCGAGCGCCATCCCGCCGACGCCAAGCACCAGAATCAGACGATGCGCCGAGTACTTATCGGCGAACGTTCCCAGGGCCGGTCCGAGCAAGGCGCCAAGAGCGATGATCGCCATCACCACACCGGCTGCGGAGACGTCGCCCGTGATTTCCTTGACGAACGGCGGGACGAGCAGCGACACGAAGGCGCTGTAGCCCGCCCCCATGGCGAAGTTGGACAGCATCCACCACTCGAAGGTCTTGACCCCGGGTACGTCGACGCCGGCGGACGTCACGCGGTGCCCTAGTGCAGCCCGCCGCCACCGGCGTCTGTCATCTGCTCCAAGATGCCATCCAGGTTGAAGGCCGCCGGCTTCTGCCTGGGCGGGAAATCGGCGAACGACTGGATCTGCTCGGCCGCTAGTGCCTGCATCGGATACATCACGAAGACGTGCTCGAGGACCCAATCCCAATACGAGTTGGAGTTCTCGTCGGCCCGCTCGAACGGGTCACGTCGCAGGTGGAAGATCTTCGGCAGGCGTAGCGGGACAAACGGTTCGGCCCACAGTTGCATCGTCTTGGCCCGCTGTTCGTAGAAGACCGCCTTCCAATCCTCGAGCCTGATGGCGGTGATCAACCCGTCGTCGCTGGTGTAGAAGAACCAGTTCCGGGGTGACTCATCTGTTTCGCCCGTGAGGTACGGCAGAAGGTTGTATCCGTCGATGTGGACCTTGAAGTGCTTGTCACCGGCCTGGTAGCCGGCCTTGAGCTCGTCGACGATGTCCGGTTCTCCGGCAACGGCAAGCAGTGTTGGTAGCCACTCCTGGTGCGAGACAATGCCGTTGAGCGTCTTCCCCTCCGGGAACTTCCCCGGCCACCGGACGAAGCAAGGCACTCGGTAGGCCCCTTCCCAGTTCGAGTTCTTCTCGCTCCGCCACGGGCTGATGGCGCCATCGGGCCAGGCGTTGTAGTGGGGTCCGTTGTCTGTGGAATACATCACAATGGTGTTGTCCGCGATGCCAAGCTCGTCGAGAACATCGAGGAGTTGGCCGACATGGCCGTCGTGCTCGACCATGGCGTCGTTGTAGAAGCCCTGCCCGGAGAGGCCCAGCGACTCCTCCTTGACCCTGACCCAGAGATGCATCCGGGTCGCGTTCCACCACACGAAGAACGGCGTGCCTGAAGCGTGGGCGTCGCGGATGAACTGCTCGGCGCGGTCGGTGGCGTCATCGTCGATGGTCTCCATGCGCTTCTTGGTCAGCGGGCCGGTGTCTTCGATGCGGCCGTCGGCGAACGAGTGGATGACGCCGCGAGGACCGAACCGCTCCCGGAACGCTGGGTCCTTCGGATAGTCGGGGTGCTCCGGCTCGTCCTCGGCGTTGAGGTGGTACAGGTTGCCGTAGAACTCATCGAAACCGTGGTTGGTCGGCAGGTACTCGTCGAGGTCGCCGAGGTGGTTCTTGCCGAACTGACCGGTGACATAACCGAGCGGTTTCAGCAGCTCGGCAATGGTGGGGTCCTCCGCCTGCAACCCGATTGTCGATCCTGGCATCCCGACCTTGGTGAGCCCGGTTCGCACCGGGTTTTGCCCGGTG
>JAZFYL010000242.1:0-2442 GCA_036443495.1 Gemmatimonadales bacterium
GCAACTCGATCGCTACCGTCCTGGAACGTCCTCGATGATCGTCATGCTACGCCCGGTCGAAGATGTGACCACCTTCGAAGCAGCTCCCACCGGAGCCTGGGGTGATTTCGTGATCCAGACGGAGAAGTCGCGGACGCTGGAAGAGATCGAGTGCAGGGAGAGTGAGTAGTGCGTAGTGCGTAGGTGTAAGCGGTGCGCCGTGCGCCGTGAAGAGAGCCGATAGCTGATTGCAGTTTTCTGGTTTCCGTTTTCCGACCGCCTGACAGCCCGACCGCCGACCATGTCCCTCCGCTCCGAATTCCCAATATTCGAACACAGCAGGTACCTGAACACCTGCTCCCTCGGCACTCTCGCGCGACGGTCCCGGGCGCGGATCGACGCCTACCTAGACACCTGGGAGGCCCGCGGGGCCGCGGCGTGGTACGACGACTGGTGGGCGGCGCTTGCGGAACTGCGCCGACGCTATGGCCAGTGGATCGGTGCCCCCGGAGAGACCGTCGCACTCCACCCCAACATTTCCTCGGCCATCGGGGTCGTCGCCGGCGCGCTGGACTACAGCACCCGACCCAAGGTGGTGGTGACCGATCTCGATTTTCCCACTGTGGCCTATCAATGGTTGGCCAGGGAGGCTGGCGGGGTCGAGGTCGAAGTGGTCACGAGCGAGGACAGCGTCACCATTCCGCTCGAGAAACTGATGGACGCCATCGACGACCGTACCGCGCTCGTGGCGACCAGTCATGTCTTCTTTACCACCGGTGCGATCCTGGATGTCGGCGCCGTCGCTCGTCATGCGCATGCGCGAGGGGCGTTGGTTTTGATCGATGGCTATCAGGCGGTGGGGCAGATCCCGGTGGACGTGGCAGCCTCGGGCGTTGATTTCTATGTCGGCGGTGGGCTCAAGTGGCTCCTGGGAGGGCCCGGCATCGCTTTCCTTTATGTATCGCCGGAGCACCATGCGTCTTTGGTTCCATCGGTCACCGGTTGGTTCGCCCACCGCGACCAGTTCGCCTTCGATCCACTGACCCTCGAGTTCCATGACGACGCCAGGCGCTTCGAGACGGGTACACCGGCAATGGCGTCGGTGTTCTGCCAATTGGGCGGTCTCGACGTCCTGGAGGAGGTCGGCCCCGATCGGGTACGGGCAATCACGCGAGATCTCACTCGGGATCTCGTCACCGAGGCCCGAGTGACCGGATTGGAGCCAAGACTCACAACCGACCCGGACGACCACAGCGCCATCGTGGTGATTCCCCGGACGGATCCGGCTGCGGATGTCGCCCGCCTGGGCAGAGAGGGTATTGTGATCGACGCCCGTCCGGGCCATGTTCGGATCTCGCCGTACTTTTACAACGTGCGCGACGACCATCGCGCCGCCATCGAGGCCCTGACCAGTGACTGACGAGTCCCAGTTCTCGAAGTACTACCACCAATTCCCCCGGCATGGACGGCCGACGGAAGACGAAGTGCTGTTCGAGAGTCCCGAGCTGCTCGAACGGCCCGACGCGCTCCGCAAGACCGATCCGTGGCGTGTCCTCCGGATCATGAGCGAGTTCGTGGAAGGATTCGACACCCTGGGCGACATCTTCGACGGCGTGTCGGTATTCGGATCGGCCCGGACGAAGGAAGACGCCCCCGAGTATCAGGCGGCCCGGGAGGTCGGCCGGCTGCTGGCGGAACAGGGCGTGCCGGTGATCACGGGCGGTGGACCTGGGATCATGGAAGCCGCCAATCGCGGAGCGGCCGATGCCGGCGGACTGTCGATTGGGTGCGGCATCGAGCTGCCGTTCGAGCAGGGTACCAACCCGTATGTGAACCGCGACATCAAGTTCCGCTTCTTCTTCGTGCGCAAGACGATGTTCGTGAAGTACGCCGCGGCTTTCATCGTTTTCCCCGGCGGCTTCGGAACTATGGACGAGCTGTTCGAGTCCCTGACCCTGATCCAGACCGGCAAGATCAAGGACTTCCCGGTGGTGCTGTTCGGCACCGGGTACTGGAGCGGTCTCACCGATTGGCTCGAGGAAACCGTCGCCGGGCAGGGGAAAATAGACAGTGAGGACCTGCTTCGTTACCACGTGACCGACGATCCCAAGGAAGCGGTGGAGCATGTCATCCGGGCGCGCGGCACCCGGGCGATTCACAAGCTGGAGCGCGAATCCGGCATAGGCTGACGGGCGGACGGGCGGTCAGGCGGTAGAGCGGTAGGGCGGTAAGGCGGTAAGGCGGTAAGGCGGACGCTAATCTGTGATCAGTAGACTTCTGCTAGTCCCCCCCCAGCTTTGGAGTATCTTCATACCATCCCCGCAACAGCGAGCACCACCGAATGACCAAACGGTCCAACGCCTACCTACAGGGCAAGCGTATCGATCCGAACGGCATTACCGGCGAAGAAACCGTCGCCAATCTGGTCGACGACGCCTTTCTCGCTTACAACGGTGGCCGGCT
>JAZFYL010000243.1:0-10220 GCA_036443495.1 Gemmatimonadales bacterium
GGAAGCGTTGGACAGCGGAGGGCGGCGGGGGGCAGCGGGGGGCAGCGGAGGGCAGATAAAATGCGAGGGCAGCGGGGGCGGTTTGGCGGCTTAGCCCTCTTAGCCCTTTTTGTCCTCTTAGTCTTGTTGGTCCCGCGCACGGCGCACCGCGCACCGTCACAACCTACTACGCACTGTTTTCTGTTTTCTGACCTATGAAGAACTCCTATGATGCAATCGTAATCGGCGGAGGCCACAACGGCCTCGTAGCCGCAGCCTACCTCGGCCGGGCGGGGAAGCGCGTGCTCGTCCTCGAGCGCCGCCATGTGCTCGGCGGAGCCGTGGTGACGGAGGAAGTATTCCCCGGGTTCAAGTTCTCGGTGTTCTCGTACGTGGTGAGCCTACTGCGGCCCGAGGTCATCCGCGAACTCGACCTGCCGCGCCACGGTCTGCAGATCCTGCCGCTCGAGACCACCCTCACGCCGATGTCGAACGGCGACTACTTCATGGCTTGGGGGGACCACGACCGGGCCCGCCAGGAGCTGTACCGACACGCACCGCGCGACGTCGAGGCGTACGACCTCTTTGGGCGGCAGATGCACCATATGGCGATGGCGGTTCGGCCCATCATCGACATGGTGCCTCCCGATCCGACGTCGTTGAGTCCCTCCGATCTGAAGGGGTTGCTGCGCCTGGGCAAACATTTCCACCAGCTCGGGCCCGAACGTTTTCATATGTTGCACAAGCTGATGACCATGAGTTCGGCTGACTTTCTCGACGAATGGTTCGAGTGCAACGTATTGAAAGCCACTAAGTCGGCCAGCGGTATCATCGGGACGTTTCTGGGACCACGATCACCCGGCACGGCCTACGTGCTGCTGCATCACTACATGGGAGACATCGACGGCGCCTTTCGGGCCTGGGGATTCGCCCGTGGTGGGACCGGCGCCATCAGTGAGGCCATAGCGGGAGCGGCCCGCGGTTTTGGCGTGGATATCCGGACGGAGGCCGCAGTCGATGAGGTCATCGTAAGGCACGGCAAGGCGGTCGGGGTGGCCCTCGAGGGTGGTGAGGAGATCCGGGCGAGCCGGGTCGTCTCCGGCCTCGATCCTGCCAGGACCTTCCTGCAACTGCTCGATCCGGCCGAGCTTCCGGCCAGCCTCGTCGAGGGCCTGAGGCGCTACCGCTATCGCGGGTCGTCCGGCAAGGTCAATCTGGCGCTGAGCGAGTTGCCGAATTTCACCTGCATGCCCGGTGTCGGTGTCCACCATGCTGGTGCGGTGTCGATCAGCCCCAGCGTCGACTACCTCGAACGGGCCTACGACGACGCCAAGTATGGCGAGTTTTCCCGCCGGCCCTACATTGACGTCATCTTCCCGTCGGTCATCGATCCCGGGATGGCCCCTCCAGGACAACACGTAATGTCCGTGTTCGTCCAGTACGCACCCTATGCGTTGAACGGCGGTTGGACCGACGCCAAGCGGGAAGCATTCGGCGATGCGGTCATCGACACCCTGTCCGAGTACGCGCCCAATCTCAAATCCGCCATTCTGCACCGGCAGGTGATCACCCCGCACGACATCGAGACGATTGCCGGGCTCACCGAAGGGAACATCTTCCACGGCGAACTCGGTCTCAGCCAACTGTTTTTTCTGCGGCCGGCCGCCCAGTGGGCCAAATACCGCACCCCCGTCCGTCACTACTACCAGTGTGGCGCCGGCACTCATCCCGGTGGCGGCATCATGGGGGCGTCCGGCCGACTGGCCGCCGGCGAAATCCTCAAGGAATGGCGCTAACGATGACGGCCTACGATGTGATCATCCTCGGTGGCGGCGTCGAATCGTTGGTGGCCGCAGGATACCTGGGCAAGGCCGGCCGACGCGTGTTGGTGCTCGAGGCGGGTGACCGCCTGGGCGGATCCCTCGTCACGACCGAAGCCGTTGACGGATTCCGGTTCGACGGTTGCGCCGATGTGGGTGGCTACCTGTCCCCGCAGGTTGTGCAGCACCTGGCCCTGGCCCATCACGGCCTCAACTACACATCGGGTACGCCGTTCATCTTTGCGCCGCGGTTGGACGGCGCGCGGGCAGGGGCAGGGGCGGGGGCCCCAATCCGTTTGAACGCCGACCCGGCCGCCACGGCCGCCGGCTTGAAGGCGATTTCCCCACAGGATGGGGACCGCTGGCCTGGTTTCTGTGAGCGCATCGGACGGTACACCAGTCTACTCGAAAAGATTTACATGTCTCCGGCGCCGCGGCCCGGCGTCATGGAGCCCGGCAACATCTTCACGATGGTGAAACTTGCCGCACGCGCTCGCGGACTCGGCAAGGCCGAACTGTTGGAGTTCTTGCGCACCGCGCCGATGCCGGTCGCCGATCTGCTGGACGACTGGTTCGAGGACGAGGGGTTGAAGGGTGCGCTGGGCGTTCCGGCGGTCCGCCACCTGTGCCAAGGCCCTCGGAGCGCCGGAACGGCGTTTACCTTCCTGCATCAGCACGTCGGAGCCCGAGGCGTCCCCCGGGGCCGCCCGGTGATCACCGGCGGCGTTGGCCACCTTTCGTGGGCTCTGGAGGTGGCGGGGCGTGAGCGGGGCGTGGAGTTCCGCACCGGCACTCCGGTAGCCGAAGTGCAAGTCCGCGACGGCAGGGTCGGCGGTGTTGTGCTGGAGAACGGGGACGACCTTTCCGCATCGGTAGTGGTGTCAGGCCACGACGCACGCCGGACGTTCCTGGATCTCATCGATCCCGTGCAACTCGATCCCGATTTCGTCCACACCGTCCAGCACCTGCGCTATCGGGGTGTTGCGGCCAAGGTCAACCTCGCGCTGAGTGAACTGCCGCAGTTCACCGGCATGCAGGGCCCCGCCGATCTGGTCGGCACGATCGTACTGTGTGATGACCTGGTGCAACTGGAACAGGCGTATGACGCGGCCAAGTATGGCCGGGTGTCGGACCGGCTGGTGGCGGAGGTCACCGTTCCGTCGGTGACCGACCCCAGCTTGGCGCCGGATGGTGCCCACGTCATGTCCGTTTGGCTTCAGTACGCGCCATTCCATCGCCGGGATGGGGTCTGGGACAAGGACTCCCGCGAGGCGCTGGGTGACGCGGCTCAGGCTCTGCTGGCGCAATACGCCCCGAACATTCCGGGTGCCGTGGTCGGGAGGGAGATCTTCACCCCACTCGACATGCAGGCGCAATTCGGTCTCACGGAGGGAAACCTATATCAAGGAGAGCTGGGCTTGGACCAGGTCCTGTTCATGCGTCCCATCCCAGGATGGTCTCATTACCAAACCCCGATTCAGGGCCTGTACCTGTGTGGCCAGGCCACGCATCCCGCCGGCGGGATCATGGGGCAAAGCGGGTTGCTGGCGGCGCGCCAGATTCTAAAGCAATCATGAATGCCACGAATAATGGATGCCACGAATAATGATCTCTAGGATTCGTCGATCATCGTTCACCTCAGTATTCAGGATTGCCGGCATTCAATGTTCAATCTTCATCTTGCTCTTTGGGTGCGGAGAGAGTGCACCACCGACCGTACGCGTGGCAACCTACAACGCCTCGCTGAATCGCCTCAACGCCGGCGATCTCATCGGCGACCTGGCGACTGGTGAGGATCCGCAAGCCCGGGCGGTCGCCGAAATCGTGCAGCGAATTCGCCCCGACATCCTGCTGCTGAACGAGTTCGACTACGATGCCGACGGTGAGGCCGCCCGGCTGTTCCACGACCGGTATCTGACCGTCTCCCAGCACACCAGCGCCGCCGCCATCGAATATCCGTATTGGTACGTGGCCTCGGTCAACACAGGGGTACCGTCGGGTCACGATCTCGACAAGGACGGGCAGGTTGCCAAAGAGGGTAGGGCCTACGGCGGGGATGCGCTGGGGTTCGGTTTCTTCCCGGGCCAGTTCGGTGCGGTGGTCTACTCGCGTTTCCCGATTGACCGGGAAGGTACCAGAACGTTTCAGAGCTTCCTGTGGCGGGACATGCCCGGCGCCCGGCTACCTATCGACCCGGCAACCGGTGATTCGTGGTACACCGAGGACGACCTGGCGATCCTGCCGCTCTCCTCCAAGAGCCACTGGGACCTGCCGGTCACGGTCGACGGTAACGTCGTCCACTTGTTGATCAGCCATCCCACGCCGCCCGTGTTCGACGGTTCGGAGGATCGCAACGGACGGCGGAACCACGATGAGATCCGGTTCTGGCATGACTACGTCACCCCCGGTGCGGGCGAGTACATTTATGACGATCTCGGCGCCGGGGGCGGCCTGGCTCCCGACGCGACGTTCATCATAATGGGCGACCAGAACGCCGATCCGCTCGACGGCGACAGTCACGATCGGCCCATTCGGCTGCTGCTCGACAGCCCGTTGATCAACACCGCCATCACCCCGGCCAGTGAGGGTGGCGCGGAGCAGGCCCGGCTGCAGGGCGGGTCCAACCAAGGACACCTGGGTGACCCCGCCTTCGATACCAGCGACTTCGGTGATGACGAGCCCGGGCCCGGCAACCTCCGACTCGACTACGTCCTGCCGTCCGTGGATCTCGAGATCGTGGCGGCCGGTGTGTTCTGGCCCCTGAATGACGATCCTTTATTCCCGTTGATCGCCGCTTCGGACCACCGGCTCGTGTGGATGGATGTGACAGCGGAGGGCGGCGGAGGGCAGCGGAAGGCAGCGGGGGCAGCGAGGCAGTAGGAATGTCACACCCCACCGCCTTGATAGTTGGCTCCGGCATCTATGGCGCCACCGCTGCACTCGAAATGCAACGGCGCGGCCACCGGGTGACCCTGATCGATGCCGGCCCCATCCCCCATCCGGATGCAGCCAGCACCGATATCTCCAAAGTCGTCCGCATGGAATACGGCTCCGATGAGTTCTACATGGCCCTTGTGGAAGAGGCCCTGGAGGGATGGGAAGACTGGAACGACCAGTGGTCCAACAACGGAACCGGTCCGCTGTACCACGAGACCGGCGTCCTGATGGTCTGTCGCGAACCGATGGTGCCTGGGGGGTTCGAGTTCGAGAGTTGGCAGCTGTTGAACAGTCGGGGGCACCGGCCGGAGAGGATGAACGCCGAGTCGATCGCGAGTCGGTTTCCGGCCTGGAGCACCGGGAAATACGGGGACGGCTTCTTTCATGCTCGCGGCGGGTACGCCGAGAGTTCCCTGGTCGTCGAAGCGGTCATCCGGTGGGCAATGCGTGAGGGCGTGACCGTCCGTGAGGGCGTCCGGGCCGCCGAGTTGATCAGGAACGGTGATCGAATCGTAGGCGTGGTGACCGAAGACGCCGAACGACTTCTGGCCGATGAAACCGTCGTGACGACCGGCACTTGGGTGGGGACGTTGCTGCCGGAGCTGGCTTCAGCCATCCGCTCCTCCGGGCATCCGGTGTTTCACTACCGTCCGGCCGACCCTGAACGATTCCTGGCCGATCGCTTCCCGGTATTCACTGCTGATGTGACCCGGACGGGGTTCTACGGGTTCCCGCTGAGTCGTGACGGCCTAGTCAAAATCGCGACCCACAGCCTCGGCACCGAGATGGATCCCGATGGCCCGCGACAGGTGACGGCCGCCGACGAAGAGCACCAACGGATCTTCCTGCGGGAGACCTTCCCCGAGTTGGCCGAGGCACCCGTGGTGGCAACGAGGTTATGCCTGTATGCCGATACCCGCGACGGGGACTTGTGGATCGACCGGCATCCCGAGATCGGCGGACTCTCGGTCGCCGGTGGTGGCAGCGGGCACGGCTTCAAGTTCGCACCCGTACTGGGGGAGCTGATCGCCGACGCGATCGAGGGAAATGCGAACCAATGGTTGGAGCGATTCCGCTGGAGGCTCGACCTGGACACCGATCATAGGGAAGAGGCGCGGCATCAGGGGTAGGCGGTCGGGTGGACGGACGGACTGGCGGTCGGGCGGTCGGCTGGAAGTGGACGGTGGACTGGACGGTGGGCGCTTACTGCCCTCGCTGCTACCACACCAGCCGGTCCTGGGCTTTCAGTTCCAACGGCAGTAGGCTCCGATAGATCACCTCGTGCACGGGTGTTGGCACTCCGGCATCCCGCCCCATGCGCACCACCGCGCCGTTCCAGGCTTCCAATTCCGACCGGCGCCCCTCGGCGATATCCCGCTGTAGCGACGTGGTGCCCTCTTCCGGCAGTGAATCGAAGAACGTCATGGCGTCGTCGACCGATGACTCGGGGAGGGCTACCCCTCGGGCCCGTGCCACGGCGTAGATCTCCTGCATGGCCTGCCGCGTCATCTCCCGGGTTTCCGGAATCGAGCGGTAGACACCGAACGGGGCCCGCGTGACGGCGCCAACCCCGCCGGAGGACACCACCAACAGGAATTTGCTCCACAGGGCCACGTCGATGTCGGCCGGCGTCTGGGCCTTCAGGCCGGCTGACGCGAGCGCCACGGCCAGTCGGGCAACGCGCCCGGTTTGTGTGCTGTCTCGTTCTCCGAAATCGATGATAGGGACAGGGGGCAGGTGCCGGATGTGTCCCGGAGCCTCGACATAGCTGAGGATCTTGATAGCGCCTTTGAGTAAGATCTGGTCCCCCAACTCGGCGGCCAGCAGGTCGGAAGCCTCGACGCCGTTCAGCAGCGGCAGCACCAGCGATTGGGCATCGACCAATGGGCGAACGCTCTGCACGGACTCAGCGAGTTGCCACGTCTTGAGCGTGACGATCACCGCCTCGACTGGACCCACCTGACCTGGATCATCCGTGGCCTCTAGGTCTTGGAGCAACGCGTCGCCATGGGGGCTCGAGATTCTTAGCCCCGTGTGCCGGATGGCATGGAGATGCTTCCCGCGCGCGATGAACGCGACGTCGTGTCCCGCCTGGACCAGTCGGGCGCCGAGGTAGCCGCCCACTCCACCGGCCCCGAAGATGGCAATTCGCATCCGACAGCCCCTTCTTGGGTCTCTGCAATCTGTCGCACTGTCCGCGAGGGAGGCAATCACCAGGTCGGATGGTCGGATTCCACTTGACCACGGACAGATATACGTTGCAGGCAGGACATCTCCCCCAATGCAAAGGTGCGACATGCGTTCGCTTCAAGCCGTCTCCCTGGCCGTCGTCTTCTGGTTTTCCCCCCTGTCGGCGCTCGTGGGTCAGGACAACCCCGACCAGCGGGTCACCAAGATCGAGATCCGCCCGGCTCAGATCGAGCTGGCCGTGGGCGAGCGGGCAACGATCGAAATCCTCGCGCTCGACGCGGACGGCCAGGTGGTCGAGGACGCTTTCGTGCAGGCCTGGGCAAACGGCGCCGAGGCTTCATTCGATCTCGACAGCTACACGATTCAAGGCGTTCAGCCGGGTCGGACCACGGTGATGGGACGGGTGCGCCGGCCGGCCCCGGAGGGCCCAGGGTTCGAGAACTTCTACGGCTTGGTGACCGTCACGGTGCTGCCGCTCCCGGTGGCCAGGGTCGAGATCACGCGGAGCCAGGCCTCGTTGTATCAGGGGACCCGGGTACGGTTTGCCGCGATGGCCTTTTCGACGGAACGGCCCCGCGAGGACGTTCCGATCGACTGGACCTCGTCAAACTCCGACGTGGTGGAGGTGTCCGCCGGCGGGTTGGTCTACGCGAACGGCTTGGGATCGGCGACGCTCACGGCCACCGGAGGGGGAGGTGGAGCGGCCGCGTCGGTTGATGTCACTGTCGGAGACAATCCCATCCGGCGGGTGGTGCTTCACTCCGGGCGGACTTCTACCAGAGTCGGTGATGTGGTCCGACTGCGTGCCCACCCGGCGGATGCCAGTGGAGCGCCGGTGCCTGGAGCGGAAATTCACTGGACCTGGTCCGCCATACAGGGCCAAGGGTCGGTGGCCGCCTGGCTCGAGGCGGATGATGATTCGACCGGCAGCTTCGTGGCCCACGAACCCGGCCGCTTCCTGGTTTCCGCCACGGTCGGCTCGGTCTGGGCGGACGTCGAGATCGAGGTAGCGCCCAGGCCTCCGCGCCGAAGAGTGTCCCTGGTGGCGCATGGTGTGGTACCATCGGGCCAGTCGACCACCGATCTCTGGGTGTTCGAAGGCCGCGATGGGCGGGACTATGTCTACACGGGGACCTATTCGGGCAACCTCATGTATGCCTGGGATGTGACCGACCCCGGCAACCCGGTGATCACCGATTCGGTGAGCTTCGATGGCCGGCGGGTGAACGACGTCAAGATCAACGCCGATGCTTCGCTGGCAGTCGTGACGAGTGAGAACGCGTCCAACCGCCGCAACGGCATCACGATCCTGGACGTCGCGGACCCGGCTCATCCGAGGCAGATCAGCCACTTCACCGAGGGCCTCACCGGGGGCATCCACAACACCTGGATTGACGGGTCGCTGGTGTACGCCGTGAACTACGGCACCCGGGACATTCGTATCGTGGATGTCAGCGACCCGGTGAACCCCCGCATGGTGGGCCATTGGGGGCTCGAAAGCGACGACCGCTTCCTGCACGACATCACCATCCTCGATGGGCTGGCCTACCTCAGCTACTGGGATGACGGCGTGGTCATTCTGGATGTCGGGAACGGCATCAAGGGTGGTACGCCCACCGCCCCGAAGAAGGTCTCGCAGTTCAAGTACAGCTACAAGCTGGGGCCCGAAGCCTACGGCAACACGCACCATGCCGTCCGCTACGGTGACTACGTCTTTCTGGGTGACGAAATCTTCGGCTGCGCCGAATGCATAAACGGCCCGCGCGGGTACGTACACGTCGTCGACGTGTCGGACCTCGAACACCCGAAGGAGGTGGCCTACTACCGTGTTCCCGAAGCCGGGGTCCACAACATGTGGGCCGAGGACGACCTGCTGTACATCGGATACTATCAGGCGGGCCTCCGCGTGGTGGACATCTCCGGCGAATTGCGCGGAGACCTGTATCGTCAGGGGCGGGAGGTGGGCTGGTTCATGACCGAGGATCCCAGCGGCACGACGCCCAACGCCACCAACACCTGGGGCGCCCAGCCGTACAAGGGACTCATCTATGCGTCGGATGGGAATTCGGGCCTATGGGTCGTGCGGCTGGAACCGCCCACGCCGGAGCCGATTCCGTAGGCGGAGGGCAGCAGTGACAGCGGGGGCAGCGAGGGCAGGGAGGGGAGGAGGGAGGGCAGGTGAGCTCAACCTACGAGCACTAGTAGACGACCTACAGGGATGTGTCATGAAAACGATTGTCAAGAGAAGCGAACGCCGATTCCTCGTCAGTGCCTTGGCCTTGGCCGGCGGACTGTCGACCGGCCTCCACGCACAGGATGCTTTTCAGGGTGAGTTGGTGGGGGAGGGCACTGTCTCCTCCGATCGTGGTGACACTTTCCCGGCCCTTAGTCCCGACGGGACCGTGCTCTATTTCTCCCGGGTCAAAGAGGGCAGCGGGTGGTCCGATCAGGAGTTACTCCGGAGTGCCTGGGAAGACGGAGCGTGGAGTGACCCCGAGGTCCTGCCGTTCTCTGGAGGATCGGCCAGCGACCGGGCCCCCCGGCCGGCTCCTGAAGGTCGCTGGATCATCTTCACGTCCAACCGGCCCCTGCCCGATGGCTCCCTCGCCGGCTTCAATCTCTGGGTGGCGCGCACCGACCGTACCGGGAATTGGTATGGCCCAGTGCCCCTCGAGGGAGAGGTCAACGGTCCGGAAGCCGACAGCCACTCATCACTGACGACCGATGGAACGCTTTACTTCTCTTCACGTCGGGAGGGGAGCCTTGGCCGGAGCGACATCTGGCGGGCCACACAGGATGCGTCGACCGGCGAGTTCGGCGGGGTCGAGAACTTGGGCTCGCCGATCAACAGCGAACTGAGCCAGTCAGACGTGTGGGTGAAGCCCGACGGCTCCATGATGATCTTCGTGGTCACGGATCATCCGGACGGCTTCGGCGGGGACGACCTCTGGGTCAGCTATCAGAGTGACGGGGGATGGACCACGCCGCGCAACCTCGGCCCGGCGGTCAATACACCGGAATACGAGTACGGCCCCTTCGTCTCCCCCGACGGGGGTTGGCTGTATTTCACCAGCCATCGCAGTGGTGATGGGGATATCTATCGGGTTCGGATCGAGGGATTGCTGGCGGGTGGCGACTAGCGGGACTACCAGGAACCCAGTTGCCAGAAGCCAGATACCAGGAAATCAGAAAACGGAAATCAGCCGGTGGTCGGGGCCTGTTTCCCAGCACCAGTTCCCCGGTTCCCGAGTTCCCGAGTTCCTCAGTTCCCCGCTACACCCCCTCGAGCGCCCC
>JAZFYL010000244.1:0-3415 GCA_036443495.1 Gemmatimonadales bacterium
GGCATCTGGCTTCCCCTACTCACTCATGTAACGACCGCCCGACCGCCCGACCGCCTAACCGCCCCCGCTGCCCCCGCTGCCCCCGCTCAGCTGGATCGTCTGAGTCGGGAAGGCGAATTCCAGCCCCTCCGCGTTGAACCGCTGGAGGATCGCCAGGTTGATCGCCGTCTGGGTGCCCATGATGTCCGAGCCGCTCCTGATGTAGTAAATGAAGGCGACGTTGAGCGCGAAGTCGCCGAAGGCATTGAATCCTACCACCACGTTCTCTTCCAGATCGGCGTTGGCCGCGGCAATCTCCCGGAGCAGCGCCATGGCGCGCTCGACCTTGGCTTCGTCCATGTCGTAGGTGAGGCCCAGGTTGAGTACCACCTTGCGGTTCGGTTCTGAGCTGACGTTCTCGACCGGGCTCTTGGTGAAGGTCGAGTTGGGAATGGTGACGATGCGGTTTTCCAGCGTCTTCAGCCTGGTGCTGCGAAGCCCGATCTCCTCGATGGTGCCGTCGAAGCCGGCGATCTTCACGCGCTCGTTCAGCTTGAACGGCTGGTCCGCCATGATGGTGAACCCGCCGAACAGATTGGACACCGAGTCCTGGGCGGCCAGGGCAAACGCCAGGCCGCCGAGCCCAAGGCCGGCGATGATGGCCGCCACGTCAAAGCCGGCGTTGCTCAACGCGATGATGGCCGTGAGGACCCAAATGGTGATCTTGACCGCCTTCCGGGCCAGCGGCAGCAGCTGATCGTCCAGCTCGCTCTCGGTCTCGGCTACCAGCGGCGCCAGGAAATCGTTGAACAGGGCGTCGCTGAGCCGTGTGAGGAACCAGGCGCCCGCGATGGTGAAGAGGGCGAAGAAGACTTTGACGATGAAGATGTCGAACGCCGCCGTGGTGTTGAGCGAGCGATAGGCCAACCAGAAGCCGACCACCGTCACGACGAACACCAGGGGTCCTTCACCCATGTCGACCACGACGCCGCCGAGCTTGTTGCCCGTTCGCGCGACGGCTCGCTTGACGACCCGGCCGATGATCCAGTAAATGAGCCGGCCGGCCACAACCGCGGCGACGATGATCCCCGAGGCAATGAGCCACTCGCTCATCGTGTTTCCGTAGAACGTCCGACCAAGAAAGTCACTCATGATTCCTCCCCCTCTGCTCACTTTCGGAGCTATGCTGTGCGGAGTGCGGTGTGCGGTGTGCGGTGTCAACTGAACGCAACCCCCTGCCACCATCTCAGAGCTCCTAGTTCCCTAACTCCCTAACTCCCTAGTTCCCTAGTTCCCTAGTTCCCTCACAATCTCCATGAACGCCGCCAGCTTCGTTTCATCCAGCAGCCCGTCGGTCCGGAGGCCGCTGCACACATCGAACGCGTCCGGCCGTACGGCCTCCCACGCGTCCTCCACGTTGTCGGGGCGCATCCCCCCGGCCAGATACACCGGCACATCCACCGATTGCCGGATCAGGCGGCTCAGCGTCCAATCGTGAACTCGCCCTGTCCCGCCGAGTTCCTTGACCGCCGCTTGGGGCCGGCCGGAATCGAGCAGGAGCGCATCAACCAGGGGCGCCACATGGACGGCCTCGTCGACACTGCCATCGTCTACCACGTGAATCACCTGCACCAATTCGACGGCGGGAAGATACTCGCGCAGCCGCCGGAGTCCATCCGGCCCCACCGCGTCGACCAACTGCAAGGTGGTGGTCCCCAGGCGGCGGTGCTGTTCCGCGATATCGTCGGGTTCCGTCACGCTCGTCAGGAGGAAGGTCCGCGTCGGCAGGGGTATCTGAGCGGCGACTTCCGCGATCATCTCTTCCTCGATCACTCCGGGACCACTGGGCATGGCCGACACTAGGCCCAGGGCGCTGGCTCCATGCCGGATTGCCATGCGCGCCTCGGCCAGATCCCGGATGCAGCAAATCTTGACGAGAGGATTCATCTGCTTGACTAAGCGTCGGCGATGGGAATGGCGCCGTTATGCAACCCGATCGCAACGCACATGGCGGCCTGGTATGGACGGCCGTGCAGGACTCTGCCCGCTTACCAGGAACGGCTCCATCCCACCAGGATTCCCGTTCCTTCATTGGACGGTGTCAGGGCCAGGGTAGTTGGGAGCACTTCGCCCAGGGCTGACTCGGGATCTTTCGGCGTCTTGATGAAATAGCCGACCACCAGGCCCACCCCGGCACCGACCGCCGCCCCGATCAACGCACTCTGGCCGCGGCTAGTGCCGCTGTCGTCGGTAGAGCCGGAGACGTATCCGATCGACGCCCCGAGGATCGCTCCCAGGGCCGCGCCGATGAAATAGTGACGCTGGTATTCCTGGTTGTCCTGCAATGCTACCGCAGCGGCGTGGTCAGGCGTGGGTGGCGCGTTCAGTGCCGAGCCGAGGGGATTGGGCTGGTAGGCGAGCAACGGGAATGCTGTTTCTCCCTGCGCCAGCGCGGCGGATGGCACATTGAGGCACGCCATCACCAACACCGCACTCAATCGTGTGCCCGGCTTGAATCCCCACATGACTTGCTCTCACTGTTTGGAGGTACTAAACAAATTCCAGTTCATTTGTCGTCTGCCAATTAGCCGGCGTCCCGGACGGCTCTCAATGCCCTTCCTACATATACCGCAACCATGTTTTTGCGCCACCCGATGGTGAAGTCGGTGTTGTCGAGCGGCTTGGCCGGCTTGGCCGCGGCGCGGGCAGCGGCGTCGATGGTCTCATCGTCCAGGCTGCGTCCGACGATTGCCGCCGTGGCCGCCTCGCTCTGCACCGGATACGATCCCACCGCTCCCAGCACGATCCTGGCCTCGGCTATTTCATCGCCTCCGTTGGGGCGGACCCAGACCGCTACCCCCAGCACCGGAAAGTCGAAGGAACCACGGCGCCGAAGCTTCTGATAACTGGCCCGGGCCTCGCCCATCGGCGGCACCCGCACCGACACCAGCAGTTCGTCCGGCTGCTTGGTGAGGAACTCGATGCCGTCATTCCGATATAGCGCTTCCGCGGGGATCGTGCGAGTACCGTCCGGGCCGGTCAGAGTGACTTGGGCTCCCAGAGCGGCCATCACGGGAACCAAATCGCTCGATTGCACCGCCCAACATCGTGGTGAGGACGGCGCCACCCAGCAGATATCGCCGTCCTTCTTCATGCAGAAATCTATCGCCTTGCGCCACTCGTAGTTCTGGTCGTAGTAGTTGCACCGCGTATCCAGCAGCAGGTTGCCGCCGACCGTCCCCATGTTCTGCAATATCGGCGTCGAGATGAGCGCCGCCGCTTCTGCCAGGACAGGCCACGCGCCGCGCACCCGTTGGTCACGTATGAGTTTCGTGAGGGTCACCCCGGCACCGATGACCAAGGCGCCGTCGTCGCCGACTTCCAGAGCGCGCAATTCGGGGATACGCCGGATATCGATCAGGTGACGGGGCGTCTG
>JAZFYL010000245.1:0-2388 GCA_036443495.1 Gemmatimonadales bacterium
GCCAACGCGTCCTCACTGACCGATCCCAGATCGAACATGAATTGCACTCCGGCTTCGTCGGGCGTGGTAAACCGACTGTCGGTGAACATCCAGAATTCGAGGAACTGGCTGTTGGACAGGTCGATACCGGTGTTGCTCAGGGAGATCACCACCGACCGGAACCGGGGCGCAATACGCTGCGGGCGCGACCATAGTGACGAGTTGTCCGAACGCACCACCCCGCCGGCCGTGTCCGCGTGGAAGGTGTAATAGAGGACCGGGACCTGCCTCTCGCCCTGCCCCGCGATCACGATGTTGGGATCGATGTCCTGGGGAAACACCTCGGCGACCACCCCGTTGCGGAAGATGAGGTTCTGCGACGACATCATCACCGCATCCGTCGTGTCGAAGGTGGCCCCGAACCCGGAGAGGCTCAGGCCATCGGTGCGCGTGGGCACACTGCCTGGCGCCCAGCGCGATTCTCCCATCGAGACGCGGAAGCCTGATTCGGTTTCGAATTCCTCGATGTAGGCCTCGCCGATCCGGTTAGCCACCGGTCGCGACAGGGCGAATTCCGCGTTCACGTCCAACGTCGACGGGGCGGTAGCCGGCGTCGACGTCAACGAATTCATGAACCGGGTCACACCACCCGGCTGAAACCTGAGCGATGTGTTCACCCCCCCGATGAAACTGGCCGTCGGTTCGAACCCGAGGGGCGGGCGGCTGAACGCGGACTGCTCCTGTTGATACATACCCATGAAGTTCACCGACCCGGTGTTCCCCAAGGAGTAGGTCGTCGTCAGCCCCAGGATCGACGTGGGCGCAATCGCGAAGAACCCGCGTTCCTCGAAGGTCACCACGAGCTGCGCGGTCCCGGTGCCGAACAGGATGTCCGGATCCAGAAACGTTATCAGACCCAGAGAGTAGTCGATGTCGTAGTCGACCCCGCGCTCCAACTGACGGCCGTTGAGCCGCAGGGTCTCCGTGCCCACGGAAACGCTGAGCGCATTCAGACTGACCTGGGAGCGGTCACTGCCACCTGCGGCCTCGAATTGGAGCCGGAAGGAGTACTTGTTCGGCGGCCCCTGGCTCCCGAGGACTAGATACGTCGGGGTGCGATAGAGCGAGTCCTGTCGTTCGGCAGCGCTGGTCAGTTTGGTCCCGTCGGCGAACGGGGTGAGGTGGGGGAAGACGATATACGACTCGCGCACCGCGATCTCCGCGCCCGCGTCGCGATTCCGCGGAAATACGCGGTTCGCGATGTCGAGCGTGTTCACGTCCGACGGCAGCGCCAGGCCGAATAGGGACAGGTACGTTTGCGCCAACCCGCTGAGAGGCCGCTCGGACCGGTTGAGAGTGAGTTGTGCGATCAGAGTGCTCTTGTTCAGATCGGTACCCGCGACCCGGTAAACCTGCCGCATCTCCCTCAGATAGATGGACTGCCCCAATTGTGTCTGCGGCGCCCCCACCAGCTGCAGGGTGTCGAGGTATTCCTGGTTGGGGCCGAGCCCCTGATCCTGACCGGGAAAGGTGCCGACCTGCCGGCCGCTGGCCGTGATGAAGCTGACCGCCAGGTACTCGTTCGCCGCCAGCTTGGTGTTGAGCACAAACCAGATCCCGCTCGGGTCCAGATAGTAATCGGTGTTTTGCAGCATGAGCTGCCAGCGGGCCCCAAGGCCGGGCTCGCTCCCGCCCCGCACGCCGAAGGCATTGATGCCGCCGAGATTAGGGTCGGCAGCACTCTGACCGGCCCGCGGCCGAAAGCGGTACACCCGCACGATCTCGGGCAACGAATCCAACGGGATCTGGTCCAACTCTCCCAGGTTCAGGATGTCGACCGCCGGGAAACCAGGCACCAGTGTAGGGTCCACCACCCAGAAAAAGCGGTTGGACTCGTAGTCCAGGTCGCGGAGGGTCCGATCCTGCGGCTCGGAGGCGGTGGCGCCGATGGTGAAGCGGCGCTCGTTGATCACGCTGCCTTCCTGGGTGGCGGCGAGGGCTTGGATCTGCCAGGGACCTACCTCGAAGCTGGCGTTGACCCCGAAGTTGTTGGAAGGGATCTGCGCAGTGATGAAACGGGACGGCGGGGGTTGAAAGGAGACGGTACCGATTTCGATCCGGCGGATGATCTCGTCGTCGAGCCCCTGGTAGAACACCTGGATAGTGTTGGTGGCGCTGAGCTCCCGCTGAGTGTCCCAGTCCGCGTTGATGTGAACCCGCTGCCCCAGGACCCCGCCGGCCAGGGCGCTGAACTCCGTGTCGAGCCGCGGCGCCTTGAACTTGGCGCGGCAGCCGGAGTCGGGCCTCAGGGCTTCGGCCGTGGTGCATTTCAGGTTCTTGAGACGATCGGTGCGTAATTCGAATCGGGTTTGGATGTCGATGCTCAAGTCGGCGTATCGCTCATCGATC
>JAZFYL010000246.1:0-4689 GCA_036443495.1 Gemmatimonadales bacterium
CTACCGCTTCCGCCACGCCCCCGGTAGGATGGGTTAGCCAAATGTGGTACCGCAGTGTGAACAGAACTTCGGAACGGTAAAGCCACCCCAATACTCCAAGCCGCTCTTCGTCTTACGCTTCCACATATCGGTTCCACAGTATTCGCATGTGAACTTCCGCCCATAGAATCCGTATCCGATCATCAGTGCAGGCATGAGAACGATGAACCACTGACTCACATACATGGTAAGAAGCGAGATTTGGAGCCTGGACAGCGTTGGGGCTGAAGAAAGGACCAGCGCCCTGACGGGCCAGAAGGGCCCGTGAGGGCACCGTGATGGGATCACACGGCTAGCTGCGGAGAAGGCCGACCCGGATCTTTCGCGTGGTCCGTAGTCCCGCTCGCTCAATCTCGATGAAGCCTCCAGCTCCGAACCCGGCTCGCGAGCGCGGCAGCGGTGTCGATGTCTACGCGGATGTTCTGGCCAAGAGAGTCCTGCATGATCCCTCCGGCCCTGCCGGCACCGGTCCCCTTGCCCTTGTGGAGACCAATCTCGGACGCAATCCCATCCCCGAGGGTCACTGAGCGATTCACGTAGTCCGTGCCGCCCGAAGTGGTGACCCCGCTCAGCGGTGAGGAGTCCGATCCCCCACCGATGACCGGCGAGGAGTAGGCGCTCCCGGTCAGATAATAGAGGGCATACAATCGGCTGCTTCCAGTGGAGGCGCAAGCATTGCCGCTCGGAACGAAGGTCGGGAAGATCACGAGCCCGCCGACGGCCACCGGCCGGAAGAGCGCCCGCTCGCCCGAGGCCGGCAGGGTCGTGTACCAGCCGTCCTTGGAAGCCACCAGACTGATCAGGGATGGAAAGTTCGTCGCGCCGGTCACCCCCGTCACCTGGTCCGTTGATCCGCCGCAGTTCCCCGTGCCCAGGACGCAGACCTGCGCATTGGAGACATTCACTAGGTCATCGGTGTGGCAGCTGGTCGTGCTGCTCTCCGTACAGCCGCCATTGAGCACCGAGTCCTTCACCCCCACAACGTACTGCTGCTCGGTGCTGGTCCGGTCCGCGGCACTGTAGTACCGGCCGGTGCCGGCAAAGAGCCAGAGCTTGCTGCTGTCATCGATGGCCACCGCGGGCTGCGCCACCACCGGGCCAAGGTCTGTGTTGGTCTGGACTTCGGCCAGGACCTCCGTCGGGACCCGAGTGCCCGAGCCGCCATCAATGCCCCAGGTGCCCGTCGAGCACGGCGTCGTCGTGCAGTCGTTCATCGTCAACCGGTAGAGCTTGCCCCGCCAGGGGAGAGTGCCGTCGTGAATGACGCCCCCCATGTAGGCCGCGTCCACCCGGTAGTCGAAGTCCGCATCCACCGTCAGCGTGTCGCTCATGAAGGCATTGAGCGTCTCCGCCGTCATGGTGACGACATCGCCGTTGTTGGCCCCTGGACCTTGTGCGAGATCAATCGCGTAGAGCTTGCCGCCCTGCGCAATGCTGCCCTCGTAGCCCGTCGCACCCGAACTCATGATCAAATACCACTTCGCGTTCGTATTGTCCGTCATTCCGTCGGCCTGGGGACTGACCCGCAGCATGGACGGCACGGCCGTCGTCAGCCCCAAATCCGAGCTCGAGAAGCTCCACAACAGCTTGGGATAGTCGGCTGACTCGGGATTCGTGATGTCCAGGACGAAGTAGGCGCTGAAGAAGCTTCGCGTGTCGTCCGCGTCCACGGTATCCCCGTCCCCGTTGAAATCATCCGTGACCGTCATCGGGGGCGCCCCATTCGACGACGTACAAGCCCCACAGCTCCCGCCCAGCCGTAACCCCCCGATCAGGATCGTCCCCCAGCCGTTGGGATGATCGGTATCCGCGGTGAAGATCCGCGCATCCGTGACCTTCGGCTTCAGGTCCACGTAGTAGACGTGCGTGTAGTCCGTCTGCGTGAGCCATTTCAGATGCGGCAGCAATTCTTGGGGAATGAACCCAAAGAGCTCGTCGCCCAAGAGCTTGCCGCTGCTGTTGTCCGTCGGTGTGCGGGTGAAATACCCATGCTCGGTATTCCCGGTGACCGAGTCATCGCCCCTATGGTAGTAGCCCGAGTTGAAAGCATGCAGCATGCCGTCGTTGGCCCCCACGTAGACCACCTGCCGGCGGGCCATGTACTTGGCGAAGAAGGGCGTGTAGGTCGTATCGCCGTAGAGCACGTCGTAGCGTTGCTGTGGCGCCCCCACGACCGTGGGCCGCGAGTGCACCGGATCCCCAAACTTCCAGACTTTCAAGCTCCCCCCGACCATCAACTGTCGGTTGCGCATCCCGGCGACCTGGTCACCGCGAATGAAGTTGATGATGTTGGCAGCCGTATAAGTCCCCGACGCGTCCGCCCGCAGATAGGGCTTCAGGTCCGAGGCGTTGGTCGTCGTGAAGTCGATCTGCTCGCCGCCGTCGACGACTCCATCGTTGTCCTGATCGATCCAGGTCTTGATCTTCCGATTGCTGGAGGCCGTGAGCGCCAGCCGCTCGCCGGCCTGCCAGATCCCCTTGATTTCCTTCAGCTCCACCGTGTCCGTCGGGGTCGTGCCGTCCTTCAGCCCGTTGCCGTCGGCATCGTTGAACCGATCCACCAGGACCTGGTTCTGGGTCGTATCCAACCTCGTCTGGATGATTTTGTCGTCCGTATAGACCAGCTTGCCGTCGGCGTTGCTATCCTCGCGCAAGTTGCCGAAGCTATCCAGGAACAATCCCCGGGTGTAGCCCGTCCACTTGATCTCATTGAGCCCCTCAAACTGGGCCGGGAAATAGAACGACTGATACACCGCCCCTTCCCCGCCGGCTGCCGTCGCCAGCACCGAGACCGCGCTCCCGGAGCCCGCCCGGTCCAAGATCGCAGCCACGGCCTGCTGGAGCGCGCGCGCCAGGTCGCCGTCAGCACCGCCCTCGAAATAGGTGTCGGGCACGCAGTCCTGGTTGACATCCCATTCAGCGCTGCTGGTGCCGGAGCCGCTGCCCAGGCTGGAGCCCGCCGGGTAGGTGCAGCTCTGCCCGGTCAGGTCCACCTGCCCATCGCTGTCCAGATCCTCGAACCCGCCGTGGGTACTGGCGGAGGCGAGCAAGGCGGTCCCGGCGCTGCTGCCCATGGCATTGAGGGTCCAGAAGGTCACGTTCTGGGTCCCGGCCAGGCCTCCGGCGCCGGACTGGTTCCGCAGGTCGTTGGTCTGGCCGTAGAAGGCTACATCGTCCAACCGGGTGCCGGCGGCATTATTCCCGCTCACCCCAATGTCGGCGCCCGCAAACAGGTCCCCGAAGGGCGTCTGAAGCTCAGGGGTGTTGCCATCCGCCTCGCCGACGCCGGGGCTGATTAAGAGGATGTTGCTCTTGCAGCAAGCCAAGGACTGCCCCAGGGTGTCGAAATAGTACGGATCGCTGGCCGCGCCCACGCTGGCCGTGTAGCCGACGCTTCCTCCGGCGCCCTTGTTGCTGTAACACTGGCCCTGCGAGTTGCGGTAGTAGCAGAGCCCTTCATACAAGGCTTCGGAGATCGGTGAGCCGTCCTTCACCCGCTCATTGCGAATGTTCTTCACGGCGTTGATAAATTTCGTGTCGGTGGCGACCTCGTCAAACTGCACAATCACCTGCCCGCCGCGCTGGGCCTCGGAGCGGGTCATCTCGACCCCGAGGTGCATGCCATCGGTCCGCAATTGCTGGTACAGCCCCAGCGACTGGTCCCGGCGGTAGCAGATGCGGTGCCCGGCGAAGTTGGAGTCCCCTACGATGCAGTTGCCGGTGAGCAGGCCGTTGCCGGAGGGGGAATCGGGCTCGGTGTTTAGGTCCACCTTGATTGCATACCGGATATGGCTAGCGCTACCCGTGTCCGTGTCCTTGTCGTGGTCGAAGGGGTCTGGGCTGGTGTTCGTGTTCACCCAAATGAGACCCTCGCCTGACCCGAAGAAGCGCCCGCCGGAGATCTGGCTGGGGAGTGTGCTGGGCACCCGGCCGGCCATGGTCGCCGTCGGCACAAACTTGACATACCGCCAGCAGGCCGTGGTGCTGAGCACGCAGGTCCTGTTATCCCCCGTTTCGCCGGTGTCCCACTGACCTTGGATTTTGTCTAGCGTCGCGTCGGAATTGGTGTCGGCCGACGAGTTCGAGGTTGTCCCGCCAATAAAGGCCTGGAAGACGGCGTCCTTGCTGCGTACCGCCAGCCAGTTGAGGAAGTTGCCGTCCCACTCGCCATCGTTACCGTCGCAGGTGGCCGAGACCGAGGCCTTGACGGATTCGTAGACGAAGGTATTAGCGGGACTTGCTGCGTACTGGTAGCAGCGCAGGGAGTCAAAGAGCCCGTAGTAGGTCTTCGAACTGTCAAAGGTATCGGCCGGCGTCGTCGTGTTCGCGGTGGTCGAGGAAATGGCCGCACCGGTGGCGTCGATCGCCACGAGGTTGCTCAACGTGACGTTGGCAGAGTATTTATTCGCCGTGACGGTGCTGGCCTTGTAGGACAAGATGTATTGGTGGTTGGACCCCGCATGGGCGGCCCGGAGCGTCTGCTCCCCCATGTCGACGAGGAACAGAATGTTGGGCGGTACCGACTGTGGCATCGTCTCCGGATAGGCCGTGTAGGAAGACAGCGCCTGCGCCCTCGCCTCCACGGGCGGAAGCATCGCGCCAAGCAGCGCCAACCCAATGAGGACCTGTTTCTTATTCATTCGAGTCACG
>JAZFYL010000247.1:0-4578 GCA_036443495.1 Gemmatimonadales bacterium
GGCCGGAGCGACATCTACAGCTTGGGGATCGTGGCCTACCAATGCCTCACGGGGACGGTGCCGTACGACGGCGAGGACAGTTTCGCCATCGGGTATGCCCACATCATGGAACCGATCCCGACCCCGACTCTCCCCACGGCCGGGGAGCGGGAACTCTACCGTGTGATCCGGCAGATGATGGCGAAGGACCCCGGGGACAGGTACCAGACCTGCCACGAGGTGGTGGAGGCGCTGACGGGAGAAACCCCGGCCCTCCACCCGGCGAGTCTCCCAGCGGCGGGCCGACCGGTGCCATCCATCACGACGCAGCCGACCACACCGCTCCCTTCGGTGATGACGACAGGGGCCGCGCCCAGTACCGGGCACGGTTCCGGCCACATCACCGTGACACCGTCGCGGCGGCCGGTGGCCAAGCGTTCCCGGGCCGCCCCGTCCCAGCGCTCGAGCACCGGTTGGTGGGTCTTCCTGCTGCTCGTCCTGGGTGGGAGTGGCGCCGGGGCAGCCTACTACTACCAGGTCGGACCATTCGCGCAATTCGGGCCTGAGACAGCGGGCCCGGGGGCAGATTCCCTGTTGCCGCCACCGGCTCTGACGGTGCTGGACAGTACGGCCCTCGATTCTGGTGGGACGGCCCCGAACGGCGAAAACCCCGATGCCGGGGATACCACGCAAACGGCGGCCCCCCCCCCGGCGCCGACTCCCGTTCCGCGTGCGGTCACGCCGGCCGTGGCGCCGCCGTCCCGGGACAGCGGTGGGATTCGTATTCGCGGCATCCCTGCGGGGTCTGCCGTCTTGATTGACGGGGAGGCGGTCATGAGTTCGCTCACCCTCCTCCCGGTCGGCTCGCATGTGCTCGGCATTACTGCGCCCCGGCATCAGTTCTACGCCGATACCATCGATATTCGAAAGGGCCAGGTGATGGTCTATGAACCGATTCTGCTCCGATTGGGGCAGGGCGGGGGCCGTCGGCAGCCGATCATCACCTGGCACCAGGCCGATTGCGAGAACCCGCGGGACGGCTACAACCGCAACAACGTCTGCTTCGACGTACGCCCCCGGCCGGTGGGCCCGACCTTCGTAACGGTTCCTTCCGATTGGACCAGCCTGCCGCAACCGTCGCGGCTGCTGATACGGGTTTCCGCGTCCGGCAGGACGCTGGAAGTCCGTTCGTTGAGGCCCTCCGACCGTCGTGAGTTCGAGGTCCTGGCACGGGACTACGCCGTCAACATCGACTGGCATCCAGCCACCAAAGACGGCCGCGCCGTGCCCGGCTGGACGCCGTGGGAATTCCGGCCGGTCCGCCCGTGAGCACGTCTCCGGCTCTCCACTCCTCGGTTTTCGTTGCACCGACGGCCGTGGTCATCGGCGACGTCACGCTGGGGGAAAACGCCAGTGTGTGGTACACCGCTGTCCTCCGGGGGGATATGGCCCCCATTACGGTGGGCGACAGCAGCAATATCCAGGACGGCACCGTTGTCCATGTCGACGAGGGAATCCCGTGTCGTATCGGATCACGTGTCGGTGTCGGACACCGGGCCATCCTTCATGGTTGTACGGTTGAGGACGACTGCCTGATCGGCATGGGCAGTATTCTGCTCAACGGTGTGCGTATCGGCACCGGCTCGGTGGTGGCCGCCGGGGCCGTTCTGAGGGAAGGCATGGAGGTGCCACCGGGCTCTGTGGTGATGGGAGTGCCGGGGCGGGTGGTAAGGGAAGTGGATGAAGCCCTGAGCCGTCGAATCGCCGGCACGTGGCGTCACTATGTCGACCAGGCTTCGGCCCATATGGCCGGGCGATTCGAGCGGGCGGAAACGGCCTGAGCGAAACTTGTGGTACGTTTGTGATGTGTAAATCGCTGGGGCGCATCGTTGTGCAATTTCTCCGAGTATTGTGTCCAGGTGAAAGTACCCCTAGCTTGATTCCCCACGTCCCCTCAACGACGTATATTTCAACAACATAGTGTACTTGGTGCACGCTGAATTTCACGGAGTGCCGCAATGGCCCCATCCGGCTCTCGGGATGCCCTCGAGTTGTCTTCCAACGCCCTCACCGTTCTCGAAAAGCGGTATTTGATCAAGGATGCCGAGGGCAAGCCCACGGAACAGCCCGAGGCTCTGTTCTTGCGAGTCGCCGAGACGGTTGCCGCCCCGGATGTGGACTACGGCGCCTCGGAAGGGGCCACCGAGGAGCTGGCCAACGCATTCTATGGCTTGATGGCCAAACGGCTGTTCGTCCCCAACTCGCCCACGCTCATGAACGCTGGACGGCCGCTGGGCCAGTTGTCGGCCTGCTTCGTGCTCCCGGTCGAGGATACCCTCGCCAACGGGAAGAACGGGATCTACGACACCCTCCGGTCCATGGCCCTGGTGCACCAATCCGGCGGGGGTACCGGCTTCAGCTTCTCCCGTTTGCGGCCGTCAGACGACATCGTCCGCTCCACCATGGGTGTGGCCTCGGGCCCCATCTCGTTCATGACCCTGTACGACGCCTCCACCGACGTCGTCAAGCAGGGTGGCACCCGGCGCGGCGCCAACATGGGCATCCTGCGGATCGATCACCCAGACATCCTGCAGTTCATCGCCTGCAAGAAAGACATCACCCAGATCACCAACTTCAACATCTCGGTGGCGGTGACCGACGGCTTCATGGACGCCCTGGAGCGCGACGAAGACTACGACCTCCTCCACCCCAAGTCGGGTGACGTGGTCGGCCAACTCAATGCGCGCGAGGTCTGGCAGAAAATCATCCACGGTGCGTGGCAGACGGGTGAACCGGGCGTGTTTTTTGTCGACCGGGCTAACTACTACAACCCCGTGCCCCACCTGGGCGCCTACGAAGCCACCAACCCCTGCGGCGAGCAGCCGTTGCTACCCTACGACGTGTGCAACCTGGGGTCCATCAACCTGGGTCTGTTCGTCGAGGATGGAGAGATCAACTGGGATCACTTGCGCCAGGTGGTGCATCTCTCGACGCATTTTCTCGAGAACGTGATCGACGCCAACTCCTACCCGCTTCGCGAGATCACCGAACTCGCCCGGCGTATCCGCCGAATCGGGCTGGGCGTGATGGGCTGGGCGGACATGCTCATCCGGCTGGGCATTTCCTACGACAGCGAGGAGGCCGTGGAACTGGCCCGGGAAGTCCAGCGCTTCGTCGACGAGGAAGCCAAGGTCGAGTCGGAGCGGTTGGCCACCATTCGGGGCGTGTTCCCCGAATGGGAGCGTAGTATCTGGGGGCCGAACGCCATGTGTGCCCGGGGTCCCAACGGCGAGCGCGTCCGGCCGATGAGGAAACTGCGCAATTGCAACGTGACGACGGTAGCGCCGACCGGGACTATCTCCATCATCGCCGGGTGCAGCTCGGGGATCGAGCCGCTCTTCGCGGTTGCGTTCATGCGGAACCAGGCCGGCGTCCTCATGCCCGACGTCAATGAGGACTTCGTGGCCATCGCCCGGGACGAAGGGTGGTACTCCGAAGAACTCATGCAGCGTATTGCCGACATGGGGCACATAGAATTCGGCGAGGTACCGGAGCATTGGCAACGGGTGTTCATCACGGCCAACCACATCAAGCCGGAGTGGCACATCCGCATGCAGGCCGGGTTCCAGGAATCCAACGACAGCGCCATCTCCAAGACCTGCAACTTTGCCAATGACGCCAGCGAGGAGTACGTCGAGGAGATCTACCGGTTGGCGTACCAGCTCGGCTGCAAGGGAGTCACCGTCTACCGCGACGGGAGCCGCGATCTCCAGGTGCTGTCCACCGGCCAGACGGCCCAGAAGGTCAAGGAGCAGGCCTCCGCCACCGGACACGCCGAGGCCCGTGACGATCTGGGCATGATCGGGGAACGACCCATCGAGGCGACCGAGGCCGCCGATCTACATGGCGAACTCGCAGAGATCCGTACCGAAAATGAACGGCTCCGGACCATGGTGCACGAGATGGAAGCCGAGAACTTGCAGCGGCGCCAGAAGCGTTCGCGGCCGGAATTGCTCAAAGGCTCGACCCGGCGCGTGGACACACCGTTGGGAACGCTCTACGTCACCATCACGGAAGACGAGAAGGCCCAGCCGTTCGAGATCTTCATGAGCCTCGGCAAGGCCGGCGGTGCGCTCATGGCCGATGTCGAAGCCATGGGTCGGCTGATCAGCCTGGCGCTTCGGTCGGGGATTCCGCTCAAGGAAGTCCACCGCCAACTTCGCGGCATCAGTTCCGATCGTGTCATTGGACTGGGTGCCAGCAAGGTGATGTCCGTGCCGGATGCCGTCGGGATCGCCATCGAGCGCTACATGCTCGACAAGCAGGGTGTGCAACAGGAACTGTTGGTCTCCAACGAACCTGACGACGTCGTGGAGGTCCGCCAGCCTGTCATCAGCGGCGGGGAACAACTCATGATGGGCGGCATGCAGAACACCCTGAACGGGGCCTGCCCCGACTGCGGCTCGCAACTCGAGTACGCCGAGGGCTGTGTCAAGTGTCACGTGTGTGGGTATAGCGAGTGTGGGTAGGCGGAGGGCAGCGGAGGGCAGCGGAGGGCGGCGGAGGGCGGTGATGAGTTAGTCGGTGGGCAGCGGGAGG
>JAZFYL010000248.1:0-4136 GCA_036443495.1 Gemmatimonadales bacterium
TGAGTTTGCCGCGGTCGATCTTTCCGAGATGAGTCCGCGGCATGGCATCCAGAAACACGACCTGCCGCGGGTACTTGTATGGTTCCAGGCGCTCCGTCACGAACGTTTGCAACTCTTCCGCGAGGCCGTTGGTGTCGGCCTCGGTGACCACGAAAGCGTGGGGCTTGGTGAGGCCTTGCTGATCCACGACGCCGACGACGGCCACCTCCCGAACCGCTTCGTGCTGCAACAGGCAGTTCTCCACCTCCTGCGGCGAGAGCCACTTGCCACCGACCTTCAGCATGTCATCGCCCCGGCCCGCATAGGTGAAGTAGCCGTCCGCATCACGGCTCAGCATGTCGCTCGAGACGAACCATTCACCCCGGAAGGCGTGGCACGTCTTCTCGTCCTGCTGCCAGTAGCCGTGTCCCAGGGAGTTCCCGCGTACCCGCAGTATGCCGACCTCACCGGTGGGCACCTCGTTACCGTCATCGTCGCACAGCTTCACCTCGAAGCCGGGGACCACCGTGCCCAGGGTCCCGGCCCGGGCTGCTCCCGGGCGATTGGACAGGAAGATGTGCCACATCTCGGCGGTCCCCAGACCGTCGAGCAACTCGACGCCGAATTGCTCGTGCCAGCGGCGATAGAGTTCGGCGGGCAGCGCTTCGCCGGCGGATGTGACGAGACGGAGCGAAGACAGGTCGAACGACCCCCCCCCTCCCGCCGTGTGCGCCAGCATGTGATTGATCATGGTGGGGACGTTGATCAGGATGGTGGGCCGGAACTGTTCGATCCGGCCGACCAACGTCTCCGGGGTGCACCGCTCGGCGAACAGGCAGACGGTCGCGCCGACGGAAAATGGGAACAGCAGGTTCGACCCGGTGGCGTAGCCGAAATACAGCTTGGGGACCGACAGAGTCACATCGTCCGGCGCGTACTGGATCACTTGCTTGGCATAGCACTCGGTGGTATTCGCGAACGACGTGTGTGTTTGGACGACGGCCTTGGGGCGCCCCGTGGTACCGCCCGAGAAGAGCCAGATGGCCGCATCGTCCCGATGGCTGGAGAACGTCTCGAGGGCTTCGGACGCCGCATTGAGCGCTTGCCGGAAATCCGGTGAGCCGACCACGAACACCTGGTCCAAAAAGCGGGCACTGGTCGAGGCCTCCTGGAAGGCCTCCATCGACCCCTCCTGCACGAACATCGCCGATGCCCGGGTGTAGTCCAGAAAGTAGGCGATGGCCTCCGACTGGATTTGCGGGTTGACCATCACCACCACCGCCCCGATTTTCAGGATGCCGAACAGGGCGGCCACGAAGTCCGGTCCGTCCGGCAAAGCGATGATCACCCGTTGCTCGGGTCTGACTCCAGCCTCCAGCAGCAACCGCCCGTACCGATTGGCCAGGGCCTGGACCTCGACGTAGCTCATGCTGCCCGCGTCGCTGACGACCGCCCGGCGATCACCCTGGCCTTCACGGATGCGGGCGTCGAGGAAGTAGTCGGCGATATTGAACGACTCGGGAGGCATGAACATGATGGAGTGCCACGTTGGGGAAATCGATGCTGGAGTCGAAGGTTTCCCCCGGGTGGGCCGATGTCAATGCACCCGGGCCACCGTGTCGTATCAGAAAGCTGCCAGGAGCCGCCCGCACGTATGACCGTTCGCCACTTCGCCGAGATGACCTGGGAGGAGCTCCGTGATCTCCCCAAGGAACGGGCGATCGCCATCCTGCCGGTGGGGGCCGTCGAGGCGCACGGGCCCCACCTGCCGCTGGAAACCGATGTGATAATCGCTCAGGCCATGGCCGTGGCCGGCTCGAGCCGGCTGGCCGCCATGGGTTGGACGCCGGTGATCCTGCCTGCGTTGCCGTTTACCGCGGCGCCTTTTGCCGAGGGATTTCCCGGCACCGTGTCGGTCGCGGCCGAAACGGTCACCCGGCTGGTGATCGACATCGCGGATTCACTGGCCCGTCACGGTTTCCGCTGGTGGGCCATTGCCAACGCCCACCTCGACCCGGCGCACGTCGGTGCCATTCAGCGGGCGGTCGATGAAACGCGAGACCGCGGAGCCATTGGAACCATCTTCCCCGATCTGACCCGGAAGCCTTGGGCGTCGCGTCTCACCGATGAGTTCCAGAGCGGGGCGTGCCACGCGGGCCAGTACGAAACCTCCATCGTCATGGCGGCCCGGCCCGATCTGGTGCGGGAACGGGCGAGGGCCGCCTTGCCCGATAACCCGATTTCGCTATCCCAGGCGATTCGTGCGGGACAAAAGACGTTCGAGGAGGCCGGCGGGACGTCCGCATACTTCGGCTACCCCGCCGCTGCCACAACTGAGGAAGGCCATGCAACAATCGAAACGCTGGGTGAAATCCTGGCAGAGGCGGTAGAACGTGACGCTTCCTGAAGGAGTAACCGCCGTCATCACCGGTGGAGGGCAGGGTATCGGTGCCGCCGTCGCCCGGGAGTTGGCACGCGCGGGTGCCGAGGTCCTGGTGTCCGGCCGCACCATGACGACGCTGGACCGCGTGGCCGGTGAGCTGCGGGAGGCCGGCATGTCCGCGCATGCCGTTCGCGTGGACGTGACCGACCACCGCAGCGTGTCGCGCTTCGTCGAGGAGGCGATCAAAACCCTGGGGCACGTCGACATCCTCGTGAACAACGCCGGCCAGGCCCACTCGGCGCCGCTCCATCGGACCAGCCTGGAGGATTGGGAACGGATGATGGCCGGAAATGCGACGGGGACGTTCCTGTGTACCAAGGCGTTCGTCGAGGGAATGATGGACCGCCGCTGGGGGCGGGTGATCAACATCGCCTCCGTGGCGGGGTTGGGCGGCGCCAAATACATCACCGCCTATGCCGCTTCCAAACACGCCGTGCTGGGGTTGACGCGTTCGGTGGCGGCCGAAGTCGCCGCCAAGGGCGTCACGGTGAACGCCATCTGCCCCGGGTACGTCAACACGCCGATGACCGAAGCCTCAGTGGCCAACATCATGGCCAAGACCGGGAAATCTCGCGAGGATGCCTTGAGCGCGATCCTGCAGCTGACACCGATGGGCCGGCTCATCGAACCCGAAGAGGTGGCCTACGTGGCCCTCATGTTGGCTGCCCGCGAGGCCAGGGGCATCACCGGCCAGTCCATCGTGATCGATGGCGGAGGCATGCAGATATGACGTTCGAGATCATCAACCCCGCCGAACTCGGCGCACCGCGCGGGTGGAACAATGGCATGCTGGCGCCTGCCGGGGGGCGCCTGCTCTTCGTTGCGGGACAGACGGCCCATGACGGCTCAGGCGGTAGTCTGCCGGAAAGTTTTGTGGATCAATTCGAGGCAGCCCTGGGAAACTTGCTGGCCGTCGTGCGGCAGGCCGGCGGTGCGCCGGAACACATCGGACGATTGACCATCTACGTGGCCGACATCGACGCGTACCGGGACAACCTCAAATCGCTCGGCGTGGCCTATCGGCGGCAGATGGGGCGGCACTTCCCCGCCATGGCACTGGTGGCGGTGAAGAATCTGGTGGATCCGAAAGCGCAGGTCGAGATCGAAGCCACCGCGGTGCTCCCCGCTGAATCATTTTGACGGCGCTCGCTGCTCAACGGCGCAACGTGACTCACTATGACGATCAAACCGCAGTCCTTTGCCTACGCTCTCGATACAGAGACCTCGGTGGCGACCATCACGCTCAACCGTCCCGATCGCCTCAACGCGTTGACGTTCGAAGTCTACGCGGAACTGCGGGACACATTCCTGGCCCTGGATACGGAGCCGGGTGTGCGGGCGATCGTCATCACGGGTGCTGGACGGGCGTTTTGTTCCGGCGGTGATGTCGAGGATATCATCGGCCCGCTGTTCGAGCGAGACTACGAAGGACTTCTCGAGTTCACCGTCATGACGTGCGATCTGATCGGGGCGATGCGCAGCTGTCGGCGGCCCATCGTCGCAGCCCTGAATGGGACGGTGGCGGGGGCCGGCGCCGTGATCGCCAGTGCTTGTGACGTCCGGATCGCGGATCCCAAGGCGAAGATTGCGTTCCTGTTCACCTTGGTGGGGTTGTCCGGAGCGGACATGGGGATCGCCTGGCTGCTGCCCCGCCTGATCGGGTTTGGGCGAGCGACGGAGTTGCTCATGACGGGTGATTTCATCGACGCCGAAG
>JAZFYL010000249.1:0-6331 GCA_036443495.1 Gemmatimonadales bacterium
GTGACTTGGTCAGCGAGCGGAAGGCAAGGCGGACGTCCTGGACCAGGTCCGTGGTCAACGCTCTGCGAAAGGAAAGGTTGGTTCGCTTCATGGTCGATGACGCGCTGTCGGCCGCCCGGGAGCGCGCACCGGTCAGGGGAAAACTCACCAGTTGCGTCAGATACCAGGTCAGCGCCTTGGCCCTTCCATTAGCGCGTACCCGCAGCGCGAACAGCTCGTCCAGATCTGCCAGGGCCGCGTCCCGATCATGCCGGGGCAGCACCAACGCCACGAGCGCCCTGGCCCAACCCGGAGGGGCATATCTGTGACTCATCTACTCGGCCCTCAAGGTTTCCATGGGATCCACCGCCGCCGCTCGTCGACTCGGCAGCCAGCCCGCGAGGAACGTCACGCCACCTAGTATCAACAATACGGAAAGCAACACTCTTGTATCGGTTGAACCGACCTCGAAGAGCAGGCTGTCGATCGCTCGCCCACCCACGATCGACACGCCCAACCCCGTCAACAGCCCTATGCCGGCGGCCGCGGCGACCTTGTGCAGCATCGTGCGGACGACCTTTCCCTTGGAGGCCCCGAGGGCGAGGCGGATCCCGATTTCCCGCCGGCGCTGGCTGACGGCGTGGGCCATGACCCCATAAACTCCAATGCCGCTCAAGACCAACGCCAACACACCGAAGAGGCCGAACAGGCCGAGGTAGAACCGTTCTGTTTCGATGACCGCGAGCAGGACACCGCCCATATGGCCGCTCCAAGCGACCGGCACGGTGGGATCGATCTCCGTTGCGATCGCGGAGACGGCGTTGGCGACTTCTGGGGTCGCCAGGGACGAGCGCACTACGACCGTCATCGCCGACGACCACATCGCCTGCTCGAGAGGGAGATAAACTTCGGGTTCGCCCAGCCTGTCCGGCCGGAACTGGCGAACATCACCCACCACACCAACCACGGTAAACCAGTCGGCGCCGCTCGAGCGATAGAACTGCTGCCCCAGTGGATCCTGGCCGGGCCAGTGGCGGTCCGCCATCGCCTGGTTGATGATCCCCACAGCCTCGCTGTCGATCCGGTCCGCGTCGGTGAATTCACGTCCACGGAGGACGGGGACACCCAGGGCCTGGTAGTACCCGGGGGTGATGATCCGGTATTGCGTGACCAGGCGCTGTCCGTCACCGGGTTCATGGTCGGGGAGACTGTAGAAGATCCCGACTCCCTGATCGGCCATAGGCAACCGATGGATGGCGCCTGCGGCAGACACACCGGGGATCTCGCGCGTACGGGAAAGTACTTCGTGGAAGAACTGTCGCCGCCGCCCGATCTCGGCGAAGTGCCTCGCAGAAGGGGCCAGTTGGATAACCGTCACGTCGGCAGCATCGAACCCAGGTTCGACGTGGGTCAGGCGCCAGAAGCTGTTCAGCAGGAGCCCGGCGCCAACTGTCAGCAACATGGCCACCGCCAATTCCACCGCGATCAAGGCCCGGAACGCCCGAAGGCCGCCAGGTCCGTGACCGGCGTGCGCACCGGCGCCGTGTGAGGTCCATCCCGTGGGGATGCTCCTGAGGGCCGGCAGCAGGCCAAAGACTACAACGCCAAGCACGAGCGCGATGCCGGTCACGATCAACACAGTGCCGTTCAGTGTAATCCCGGACACTCGCGGCAGGTCGGAGGGCAATACCGCGATCATCCCCGGCAAAGCCAGGTGCGCCAAAGCGAGACCGAGGGTTGCGCCACCCACGGCCAACACAGCCGTTTCCGTCACCAATTGGCGGACCAGGCGGCGGCGATTTGCGCCCAATGCGGCCCTGACAGCCAACTCCCGTGATCGCCCTGCCCCACGTACCAACATCAGAGTGGCGACGTTTACACTTGCGGCCAACAGGACCAGCCCAACCGCGGCCAGGGTCGCAAGCATCAAGGGGCGCACCTCGCCTACCAATGCTCGGTGCAACGTCATGACCGGTACCGCTTCAAAGGCGTGCGGTTCGTCGCCGTCGGGAAACTCCTGCTCGAGAATCGCGGTGAGCGTAGGACCCAAAGCCTCCACCGTCACTCCAGACTCGAGCCGGCCGAGCACCTCGAGGTCACCGAAGTCAGCATACATCTCCGAGCCCGGCATCCGGAGTAGCGGGAGCCAGAGATCGATCGGCTCCCCGAATGGTTCGAAACCCTGCGGCATGACACCCGCCACCACATAGCGGTCGCCTTCGAAGGCGCCCGGGGCCATCGGAAGGGAGGTGAACAACAGCACGTCGACCGACCTACCTACGATCGAAGAATCACTGCCGAACTGGGACCGCCACAGCGCGTGTCCCAGCCACACCGTCTTCTGCACCGTCGGTTGCGCATCGCTGGGGAGCATCGGCCGCCCGATGACTGGCTGGACGCCGAAGAATTCGAAGTGGTTCGGTGTGACCGAGAGTCCAGTAGCTACCCGACTGCCCTCGCCGCCCCCGGCGCCCTCGCTGCCCTCGCTGACAACCGTGTACCACTCGGTGCCGAAGGCACTCAACTCGACCAGCGACTCCGTTCTTGTCGAGATCCGATCGAACTGTTCCTTGCTCACCGCCCACTCGGGCCACAACCGGACCAGGCGTTCCGCATGCGGGTACGGCAATGGCCGGAGTACGACGCCGTTCACAACACTGAAGACGGTGGTGTTGAGGCCGAACCCGATGGCAATCGTACAGATGGCGATGAGGGCGAACCCGGGAGCCTTGAGGAATCCCCGGAGTGCGTAGCGAACGTCCAGCATGATGTCGGCCGACCAGGCGGCGCGCGCCGTTCTCCGTGACGTGACAATGGCGTCGAGTGCCTCGTCCGACGCCTGGGCCCGGAGACCGATGAGCGGGAAGCTGATCAGCTGGCCCAGATACCACCGCAGGGCTCGGCGTTTCCCGAACCGACCCACTCGGCTGGAATAGAGTTCGTCGAGATCAGCCAGCGTCGCGACCCGCTCTGCCATTGGGATAACCAGCGCGACGAGCATCCTGGCCCATGAGGGAGGCTGGAACCGGAAGGTCATGAACGTCCGTGCTCCAACTCCGCGTCCATCCCATCCCACAGGTTGGCGAACGCCTGGCGCGCCTCCCGGAGTTTCTCCATGGCTGGCTCTTCCAGGGCGAAATAGCGCCGGGGCCGGCCGCTTTCTTCGGCTTCCTCAACCATCCGCGACCGCACCAGGCCGCGCTTCTCCAACCGCCGAAGCGCGATGTATACCGCTGCCGGTGCCACGCTGCGGCCCGTCCGCTGCTCCAGCTCGAGGACGATGGGCACACTGTAGGCCTCGCCACCATGTCGCAGGATGGCCAGCAGCACCATGTGTTCGAATTCGCCAAGACTGTCGCGACTCATTTCCTATTCCTTAACGAAAGAAGCCAGAAGCCAGAAGCCAGAAGCCAGTACCGCCGTACCGCCCAACTAGCACTGCTAGCTAGGAACGTAAGACTAGCTCCGTTAGTTTCAAGTCCCGTTGACTCCGTACCTAGGTACGGGATCTAGATTCCGGGCCTTGAAAGGGAGACACCATGAAGACGAACACCATCGGGCGTGTGGCGGACCGTGCGGGAATCAGCGTCGAGACCGTCCGATACTACGAGCGCCAGGGCTTGATCCAACAGCCCGATACGCCACCCAGCGGGTTCCGCGAGTATCCCGAGGACACCGTCCAACGGATCCTCTTCATCAGGAGGGGCAAGGAGCTGGGATTCACCTTGCAGGAGATCAGCGAGCTCCTGAATCTTCGGGTCAATCCCAAGGAGAACTGTGACGCCGTCAGGCTGGTTACCCAAAAGAAAATCGAGGACGTCGACAGGCGGATCAAGTCGTTGGAGCAGATCCGGACGCAACTGCAGAGGCTGGCCAACGCCTGTGACGGAACCGGCGAAACCGACTGCGCCATACTCGAGGCGATGAATTGACATCATCAAGAGCGGAGCAGTTCGAGAACCCGACTACCATCAGCTGTCCCCACTGCGAGCATCGATCGCTGGAGGACATGCCCACCGAGAGCTGCCAGATCGTGTACGACTGCCGAGGCTGCGGAGCCCGGCTGGTCGCCCGGGCGGGCGACTGTTGCGTGTTTTGTTCGTATGGAGACGTGCCCTGTCCCTCCATACGTAAGGGTACTTGCTAGAACCGGCACACAGAAAACAGAAAACAGAAGCCCGAGCCGGTGCCGTGCTGATTGCTGTTTTCTGGTCGCTGGCTTCTGGCCACTGGCTTCCGTCGAAGCCGACCACCCAGCTCCCAGCTCTCAGCCGTCCTTGCGCCCGCCCGAACCGCGCTGCAAGTTATCCCCTCTCCTGTTCCGAGTAGCCTATGTGGGATCGCACACCTCGCGCTCCGATCGGTGCCCGGCTGTTCTTGCTCGTTGCACTCCTCGGTGCACCAGCCTGTTATCACTACCGCGTCCAAGCGCCACAACCGAATCCGGCCACAGAAGCTCAAAAGGAAACGCGGTGGGCATTCTTCTGGGGTTTGGTACAGGACAAGGAATGGCGCGCCGACCTGTGCCAGCCGAGCAATGCTCTCGATGAGGTCAAAGTCTCGACCAACCTCGGCTACGCGATGCTCACGGTGGTCACGTTGGGCATCGTATCACCGATGAATCTGGAGTACCGCTGCGCCAAGCAGCCCAGCGAAGCGGGAGGCATCCCCTAGCTGTGAGAAGCGCGAGTCTCTGACCGGAGGTACCCGGTGCCCCTGCCCGATGTTCCCATCAATCGGGAACCCAACCGCCGCTGGATCAATCGGCATCTCAACGTTCAGCAGGACCTGGACGAATTGATCACCGTGTGGAAGCCGGCCACCGGCTCGGTGGTCGAGAAGTACAAGGCCGTGGCCAAGGCCCTGGAGGGCCTAATCGCCGAGGCGATCGCCGATCAAGTCCGGATCCGCGGGTTGGGCAGCAGCTGGTCGATCTCCAGGGTAGCTGCCGTCAACGGCCGTCTGGTCGATACCAAGCCCCTCAACGATATCATCTATCTCCGGGCCGACCAGCTCGATCCCGGCTACGCCGGCTCGGCCGAGGGGTTGATCCTGGCCCAGTGCGGCACCGGGATCATGGAGTTGCACAATTACCTCAACCCGCGCGGCCGATCGATAAGAACCTGTGGTGCCAGCAATGGCCAGACCATCGCCGGCGCCATCGCCACTGGAACCCACGGCTCGGCCATCGACGTCGGGTCCCTGCAGGACAGTGTGGTGGGTCTGCACCTCGTACTCAACCAACGGCAGGTGTGGTTGGAACGAGCCTCCTACCCCGTCATGACCGAGGAGACGGCCAAGAAACTCGGCGCAGATCTCAAGCAAGATGATGCCTTGTTCAACGCGGCATTGGTGAGCTTCGGCGCCTTCGGGTTCGTCCACGGCGTCCTCCTCGAAACCGACCCGCTCTTCGTGCTGGAAGCCTGGCGCCGCAAAGTGCCGCGCGACGCCAGTCTCGAGAACGCGCTCACCACTCTCGATTTCGATGGCTATGCCCTACCGGGCCCGGCCGGATCCACCGACTATCCCTTTCACGTCGACACCCTCATCAATCCGTTCAAGACCCAGGAGTATCTGTTCCTGCGGGCCATGTACCGGCGGCCCGGCGACACACCGCACCCGCCGGTCGTACGGGAAGACGGCATCGGCCCTGGCGACGACGCGGCGGCATTCCTCGGGGCGCTGACGGACACGCTGCCCGACGTGACACCGGTCATCGTCAAGGCCGCTACCGACATGGCGGGCAAGGACCTGAGCGACGTGAAGGGATCCCTGGCCGAAATGTTCTCTCATACCGACCCGCGCGGGAAGGTGCTGGGTACCGGGATCGGTTGTGACAAGAAGGACTGCTTCCGCGTCCTGGATGTGATTGCGGGCGAGCTTGCCGGAGGCGAGCCGGTCCCGGCGTTGTCAGCTTTCCGTTACGTGAAGGGGTCGGGTGCGACCCTCGCCTTCACCCGATTTCCCACGAGCTGCATCGTCGACATCGATTTGGTCAACTCGAGCCGGGGGCGGGATTTCCTGCGGCGCTGTTGGAAGGCGCTGTCCCAATCGGGCATCGAGCACACACTCCATTGGGGCAAGGCCAACAACCTCACCGCGACCAAGATTCGGAAGATGTACGGCGATGCGGCGGTGGGCAGCTGGATCCAGAGCCGGGAGGATCTGCTGGACGCCCCGACCAGGGCGGTGTTTACCAATGCGTTTCTGGAGAGTGTGGGGCTTACGAGCTAGGAGCTGTGGGCAATGGGCAATGGGCGATGGGCAATGGGCTTTGGGCGATGGGGCAGTGGGGAATGGGCTGTGGGGAATGGGCTTTCAGTACGCGGGTCGGATCATAGCTCATGTTTCT
>JAZFYL010000250.1:0-2428 GCA_036443495.1 Gemmatimonadales bacterium
AGCCCCGAACAGGCGTCGGGCGAGGAAATCGACGCACGCAGCGATCTCTACGCGCTGGGGGTGATGGCCTACGAGATGCTGGCCGGCAAGCCACCGTTCGAGGGGTCGCACAGGCTGGTCGTGTCCCAACACATCGGAACCCGTCCCAAGCCGATCGGCAAAGTGCGGCCCGATTGTCCTAGCAATCTGGCCCATGCCGTCATGCGAGCGCTGGAGAAACCGGTCAATGAGCGGTGGCAGACCGGCTCCGAGTTACGCCATGCTGCCGACAGCACGACGGTAGCCACGAAGCGCCGACAGCGGGTGATCGCCGCCGGCGCTGTGGCGGCGATCATCGTCATGGGAGCCGTGTTCGGCCTGACCAGAAGTGTCCCCGACCGCATCCCCGATGGCGTCAACCCGCGGCACTCCATGCTGCTATTGCCCTTCGACAACCTGCGCGAGGACCCGGACGTCGAATGGCTGCGAGAAGGTAGCCTCAGCATGATTTCGCTGAACCTCTTGCAATGGGATGACCTCCACATCGTCGATCACCGGCGTGTACATGACCTGCTTGCCCGCAACGATCTCCAGATCGGCGATGACGTCGGATTGTCAGTGGCACAGGAACTGGCCCGAGAGGCCGGCGTTTGGACGGTGGTATTGGGAGAGTTCGATCAGGCCGGAGACTCCCTGCACCTTACAGCCCGGGTGTACGACGTCGCCACGGGAGAGCGAGTCGATCTGGCGACCGTAAGCGGCGTGCCCGGATCGGACATCCGTCCCCTGTTTGATCAGCTGGCGGCAGATCTGCTAGACCTGAGCGGCGCTCCCGTGGGCATCACCACCGGCATCGCGAGCGCCACGACCAATTCCTTGGCCGGCTTCCGCGCGTATCTGAGTGGCGTCGCCCACCTCAACCGGTGGGAATTGGGGGATGCCGTCGACGATCTCGAGCAGGCCACCGTGCTCGACAGCACGTTCGGATTGGCCTACTACTACCTGGCCGTGGGCCGCGGTTGGCTGTACGGCACCAGCGACCCGGTATCCGACCATGCGATCGCCATGGCCGGACGCTACTCGGACAGCTTGCCGCTCCAGCAGCGCACCCTCATTCGGGCGTACCGGGCCCTGCTCGAAGGCGACATGGCGATGTCGCGCCAGTATTACCAAGAGCTGCTCGACCGCAACCCGGATGATGCCGAGGCGTGGTATGGGCTGGCCGACGCCTGGTTCCATGATGAGGACTTGTCCCGGCCCGAGAGCCGGACCAACTCCCTCCGCGCCTTCAAACGCACGTTGCAACTGGACCCCGGATTTACGCTTGCCTTCGACCACATCAATTCCATGTTGCACAGCGCGGGATTGTCCCACCCATATCTGGCGTTGGTGGAGCCGGATTCCTTCGTGTGGGCACGATCCGAGCAAGGCGAAACCCTGATGGATTCCGTGTCCCTGGTGGCGGCGGTCGAGCGCGCCAGGCGGGCCTCTCTCGAACTGGCCCGGAGTTGGGTCGCCAAGCAGCCGAACGGGTTGCGGGCGCAGAATGCGCTCATCGATGCCTATGTCAGCAACGGGCAGTATCAATCAGCCTTGGCGGAGGCCGACCAGATCGAGGCCGACGGCGAGGCCCATCCCGAAATGCCGTTCGTCCGTGCCCGGATCTTCTTTGCGGCGGACGACCCCGAAAGGGCCGGTGAGACCTTGCGAGAGGCGCTTGACTCGGTCGCCCCGCTCGACTTCAACGCGCTGGACCCGAGCTTCAACCTGGTCCGGTCGGTGGAAGCTTCGGCCAACGTGTTCGCCTACCAGGGCGACCTGACCAATGCCGGCCACACGATTCAGTTTGCCGACCAGGTTCGCACCACCTTGGAGTTGCGCCCTGTATCCGATGATCGGGACGTCGATCCGCTCATGTGGCAGCGCTGGCGCATGGGCCACCTCTACGCCGCCACCGGCGCCCCGGTGGCCAATCAACGACGGATCTGGGAGAGTGCCGCGGAGGCGGCCCGCCGCGCCGCGCCGGAGGAGCGTCAGAGAGTGGCGCGCACAGGGGCACCGGCGGCGCTGGGAATCTTCCTGCAAACCAACGACACCACTGCCCTCACCGAACTGCGGGCTCTGTCGGGCGATGATTTCTCGCGTGAGGTACGTGCCTGGTTGGCGCTCGAGCGAGCCGACGCCGACGAGGCCCGGGACATCCTGAGCCGCGCCGAAACCGACTCCGTCAAATCGGTGTGGGACCAGTGGTCGAATTCGTACTACCGGAAACCGATGGCCGCGGAGCTCCACTACTCCTTGGGCAACTACTACAAGACGCTTGCGCTTCTGGAAGAATTCGAGCCCGACCGTTTCGCCATCGACTGGTTCGACGTCCGCTGGGGCATGATCGGCCGGGTTCGCATGCTCCGGGCCATGGCCTACGAGCAGTTGGGCCAGATCGAAGAGG
>JAZFYL010000251.1:0-6489 GCA_036443495.1 Gemmatimonadales bacterium
CGCCGGCGCCGCGGTCCGGGGCACGACTGGTGCATCATCCGCCTGGGCCTTCCCGGCACCATCAAGGCCGTCACGGTCGACACCAACCATTTCAGCGGCAACCACCCGGAGGCATGTTCCCTCGACATGTGCGAGGCCGATGCCGGGACGACCGGCGAGGCGTTGGCGGCGCGTGATGATTGGAGCAAGATCCTGCCGACGTCGCCACTCGAGGGACACAGCGAGAACCACTTTCTGGTCGCCGCCGATCGGCGCGCCACCCACGTTCGCTTGCACATCTATCCCGACGGGGGCGTAGCACGGCTCCGGATACGTGGTGAAGTCATGCCCGATTGGGCATCCATTCTCGCCGGCGGTGAGGCGATCGATCTGCTTGCCATCGAGCATGGTGGCGTGCCGCTCGCCTGTAGCGACCAGTTCTTCAGTGAGCCCATCAATCTCATCATGCCCGGCCGGTCGACCAGCATGAAGGACGGCTGGGAGACGCGTCGCCGGCGAGGGCCGGGACACGACTGGGCCATTCTGCATCTGGGCCGACCCGGGGTGCTCGAGCGGCTGGTCATCGACACCAACCACTTCAAGGGCAACTTCCCCGAGAGTTGCAGCGTCGAGGGATGCGATGCGCCCGGGGCCACGGCCGAGACCCTGCAGTCGGACGCGGTCACCTGGCGGGAGTTGCTGCCGCGCACTAAACTCACGGCGCACCATGAGCACGTGTTCGAGCGGTTGGAGGACGTCGGCGCGGTGTCCCACGTCCGGATCAACAGTTACCCCGACGGCGGGATCAGCCGGTTGCGTGCCTTCGGCCGGCCCGTTCCCGCGGTCGGTTGATGTCCGGCATCGCGGCGCGGCTCGACGCCCTGCCTGACACCGAGGCCTCGAGGGCCCTCACCCGATCCTGCGGTTCGACCGCGTGGGTGGAGGCGATGCTGGCCCGGCGTCCCTTCGGCACCGATGAGAGGCTCTACCAGGTGGCGGACGAGGTCTGGCGGAGCCTGGCACCGGAGGATTGGCTGGAGGCGTTCGGTCACCATCCCCGTATCGGGGAGCGCCGTTCGGAAGCCGCCGCTGGGACGGCCGATTGGGCAAGTGAGGAGCAGGCCGGAACGGCCGAGGCCGCTGCCGTAACGCTTCAGGCGTTGGCTGACGGCAATCGGGCGTATGAGGAGCGCTTCGGTCACGTGTTTCTGATCTGCGCCACGGGGCTCAGCGCCGGCACGATGTTGACGGAGTTGCAGGCCAGACTGGGGAACTCCGCTGAGGATGAGCTACGGATCGCGGCCGCAGAGCAGGCCAAGATCACCCGTCTTCGACTCGAAAAACTGGGGACAGAATGAGCGGCGTGACTTCACATGTGCTGGATACGTCAGAGGGCCAACCCGCTGTGGGGGTGATGGTGACCCTCTCGGCCAAGTTCGGCGAGGTGTGGACCGACATGACCACTCGCGTAACCGACGCCGACGGTCGTACCGGCAACCTCTGGCCCAAGGGGGAAGCCGTCAGCGCCGGCACTTATCGCCTGCGTTTCGGTACTGCGGACTATCATGCGTCCCAGGGCCAGGCGGGATTCTACCCGTACGTCGACGTGGTGTTCGCTATTTGGGAGGGGAGCGATCATTACCACGTGCCGCTGCTGCTGAGTCCCTTCGGGTACTCGACCTACCGGGGGAGCTGAGGCGCCGTGGAGGCTCATCTGACGGAGTGGCTCAACCTCGTGGCGCGCTGGATCCACGTGATCGTCGGGATTGCCTGGATCGGCACCTCGTTCTATTTCAACTGGCTCAACGATCAACTGCGCCCCCCGGAAACACCCGAGGAGGGTGTGGGCGGAGAGGTGTGGTCGGTCCACGGTGGCGGGTTCTATCGGGTCAGCAAGTTCGCCGTGGCGCCCGAGCGGCTGCCGCGCAAACTGCACTGGTTCAAATGGGAAGCCTACTGGACCTGGCTGAGCGGCATGGTCCTCCTGGTGCTGGTGTATTACCTCGGCGCCGACATCTACCTGCTGGACCCGAGCGTCTCCTCGATTTCCGCGACGACAGCGATCGGTATCAGTCTGGCCACGTTGCTGGCTGGTTGGCTGGTGTACGATGTCCTGTGCCGCACGCAGCTGATCGATCACGAAGTGCTGTTTGCGCTCCTCGGGTTGGTGCTGGTCGCGGGAGTCGCCTACGGGCTCAACCAGGTGTTCAGCGCGCGGGCAGCCTATCTGCACGTCGGGGCCATGATCGGGACCATCATGGCCGCCAACGTCTTCTTCGTGATCATTCCCTCGCAGCGGGCCATGGTGGACTCCATAGCTGCCGGGCGGGAGCCCGACGCGCTCCGTGGCAAGAATGGCGCGCGCCGCTCACGCCACAACAATTACCTCACGCTGCCCGTGCTGTTCATCATGGTGAGCAGCCACTATCCCATGACCTATGGACACGCCTACGGATGGGTCATTCTGGTGGCCCTGTTCGTCGTCGGGGTGAGTGTACGGCATTTCTTCAATCTGAAGAACCAGGAACACCGCTATTGGTGGATCCTGGGGGCGGCGGCGCTGGCCATGATCGCGCTGGCGTTCGTGACCGCACCGTCGCCCGCCGGGTCCTCGAACCTGGACGGGCCGGTGACCATGGCGGACGTGCAGGGCGTGATCACCCAGCGCTGCACGCCCTGCCACGCCAACCAACCGAGCTATCCGGGGATTCCGTTCGCGCCGGCCGGGATCGTGCTGGAGACGCCTGAAGACATCGTTGCGCGCAAGGCGCGGATCTACGCCGTGGCGGTGGTCGCGCGCACTATGCCGCTCGGAAACGTGACGGGAATCACGGAAGAGGAGCGAGCGGTGTTGGGGGCGTGGGCGGGGGCGGGGGAGTAGGCTGGGGGCTGAGGGCTAAGGGCTAAGGGCTAAGAGGGCTAAGAGGGCTAAGGGCTAAGAGGGCTAGGAGGGCTAGGGGCTAGGAGGCTGGGAGCTGTGAGCTTGGAACTTGAGGTGCTATTTTCTGACCGCCTGACCGCCTGACCGCCTGACCGCCTGACCGCCTGACCGCCTGACCGCCCGCCCTACTCCCGCCTTCCTTCGAGAATCCGCAAGAACGACCGGGATTCCAATTCCTCGAGATTCAATCCCGTCGCGAGCACTTCCGCCTCGGTGATGGCGCCGCAGTTGAGGCCGCGCAGGAAGTAGTTCAACAGCGCCTGCCCGGTCGCGGCGTCGTCGAACACGTCCCCCACCAGGGTCGCCTGCGCGGCCTGGGCGATGAAATTGCTGAGCCGCGCCGAGGCCGACGCATAGCCTTCCTGAAAGAAGGCGTCCAGTGCGGTGAACCGCGAGACCAATTGGGCGGGATGCAGGTCCCAACCCTGGTAGAACCCGGTCGCCAGGGAATGGCGCACGTCGTCGTAGTGAAGGCGCCATGCCTTGTGCACGACGGTCCGGTTCTCCTCCAACTGGTCCGTGGTTAACAGCGCGCCCTCCGGCTCCGGGCGGTGGGGCGGCACCGGCAGGATGTTCGTCGCGCCGTCGGAGAGCCAGACGCCGGTGCCGGCAAGTGCCTGTTGCATGACTTGGCGCGCCTGATCGCAGGCCGGATGGCGCATCGCCTGGTACGCTGCCGTGATGCCGCAGCTCGCGGTGTAGTCGTACACGCCGAAGTGCGCCCCAGCGCACCGACCGCGCGCCGCTTCCACAAACTGGAGCAGGGGGCAGACGCCGGCGGCGTCGATGATCGATTGCGTCGTCTCGACCATGATTTCCAACCGGATACTGCCCGCCTCCAGGCCGTTGGTCTGCTCCAGCTGTTCCAGGATCGCGACCAGTGCCGCTACCTGCGAAGCGCCAACCACTTTCGGTAGCGTGACCACGAATCCGGGCGGCAACACGCCGCCGGTCCGTTCCCACAACGCGGTGAGAAAGAGATCGACTGTCCGGCTGCCCCGGGCGAACAGCTCCGTGCTGAATGGTTTGATGCGAATGCCGATGAACGGCGGCAAGGACCCGTTCGCCATGCCCGTGGCCACTTCGCCGGCCGCGCTGACGGCGCAAGCGTCTTCCTCATGGTCGGGCCTGTTGCCGTAGCCGTCTTCGAAGTCGAGACGGAAGTCCTCTACCGGTTCGCGCGTCAGCTTGTCCGTGACCCGCGCATGGATGGTCGACGCCAGGCTAGAGTCATCGAGGCCGAAGGCCTCGGCCAGGGTCGGGGGATCGGGAGCGTAGCGCTCCATGAACTCCAGCGCTACGTTGCCCAGTTTCCGGGCCGAGTCGGCACGAAACAGGTGGGCGCCGCCGTAGACCGTGTGGACGGGCTGCCGGTCGGGACGGTCGCCGGGATATTGGGTGGCGAAGGCCTCATGCAGCGGGTGGAGGCCGTCCCGCACCCCGGCGAGGAAAGCGGGATCGAGCGACATCTTCATGTGGTGGTCTCAATCACGGCGTGGAACAGCACCCGCGCGAGCACCGTTTCCCGGTAGGCGGCGGTGGAGCGGATATCGTCGATGGGTGACACGTCCCGCCGGATCGGGTCGATCAGGTCGCCCGGTGCGCTGGGTGCGCCTTCGTTGAGAAACTGTTCCACTGCGGGGCAGCGCCGCACGGTGGGTGCCACACTGTTGGCAACGACCCGCCAGCCGTCCCGGTTGCGTGTCACCGCGACCCCGACCTTGGTGATGGCCTGGGCGCGACGTGGGCCGACCTTGATGAATTCCTGCACCCCCCCCTCGTACGAATCCCGGGGGATCCGGATCTCGGTAACCAGCTCATCCGGGCGGCGGTCCATTTCCTTGTAGCCGCGGTAGAACTCCGAGAGCGGAACTTCACGCCGCCCCGCGATGGAGTCCAGCACGACCGTCGCATCATACACCATCAGCACCGGGACACCGTCCGCTGCGGGCGATGCGTTGACGATGTTGCCGGCCCAGGTGCCGCGCGCCTGGATCTGGACCGAGCCGACCTGCCTGGCGGCGTCGACTAGCAGGGGAAAAGTCGCGCGGGTCTGGGCGTCCTGGATGACGTCCCAGTAGGTGGTGAGGGCGCCGAGTACCAGTGCCTCATCGGTCCACCGCATGGTGCGGAGTTCGTGGGCTCCACTCAGGTCGACGTAGTGCTTCCGATGGGCGTCCAGGTGGACGGGCCAGTGCACCAAGAGGTCGGTGCCTCCCGCCATCGGCGTGGCCTCCGGCGTATCGGCCAACATGTGCAGCGCCTCGCCGGCCGAGGACGGGAAGAGCACGTTCACGCGCCGGAACCCTGTTCCATGGCGGCCTCGATGCTGTCGATTATGCCGTCGTAGCCGGTGCACCGGCACAGGTTGCCGGCCATGAGTTCCCGAGCCGTGAAGTCGGCCAGCAGTTCAGGCTGCTGGCGGATCCAGTCGGCCGTCATCATGACCCCTGGGGTACACGCGCCGCACTGGGTGGCCCCGCCGGCCAGGAACGGTTGCAGCGTGGTCCGGTCGAGCGATTCGATCGTGCGGACCGTTCGCCCCCGTACCTGGTAGGTCGGCACCAGGCACGAGTTCACCGGTAGCCCGTCGAGCAGGACGGTGCACGCGCCGCACTCACCTTCGCCACAACCTTCCTTCGTTCCGGTGAGACCGAGGGCGTATCGCAACGTGTCCAGCAGACGCTCCGCCGGATGGATATCCAGACCTACCGGCTTTCCGTTCAGGATAAACTCGATCGGGATGGCGCTGTCGGTCATGACGGCATCAACTCCATCAGGCGTTCGGGGAGCAGCGGAATGGTGCACGGGTCGGTCCCGGTAGCGGCCGCCACCGCGTTGAGGATGGCCGGGGCGGGCCCGTCCATGGGCAACTCGCCGATCCCCTTCGCGCCCTGGGCACCGTACGGATAGGGACACTCCAGGAAAGCGACCCGAATGGGCGGAATATCACTGCAAGTGGGGATGATGTAGTTGGTGAGCTGGGCGTTCTCCATGCCGCCGTCCCGATAGCGACACTCCTCCATGAGGCTCCACCCGATGGCTTGGGCCACGCCGCCCTGGATCTGGCCTCGGGCCAGTGTGTCGTTCAGTACCTTGCCCACCTCTTGCACGGTCACGAAGTCGATGACCCGGGTGCCGTACGTTCTCAGATCCACTTCCACCTCGGCTACATACGCCGCCCAGGCGAAGGTGCCGTAGGCGTCACCGCGGTAGGTGTCTTCGTCCCAGTGGATATCCGGCGGCGGCTGGTAGCGGGACTCGCCGATCAGCGGGTCGCCAGGATGATCGGCGTGCCAGGCACGAAGGGCCTCCTGAAAGGTTTTCCCCGGAGCGCTCTCGGGCACATCGAGACGTTGGCGGAGGTCGTCGCACGCCAATTCTACCAGGCGGCCCACGATCATGGCCGTGCGCGACGCCACCGTCGGACCGGAGTTGGGAACGCGAGCGGTGTCCGGCTTCGGGACGAGCACGTCGTCGGCCTCGAGGCCCAGCCGGTCCGCTGCGATTTGGGTGAACACGGTAGTGGCGCCCTGCCCCATTTCCGTGTTCGCCGTGAGCACCTCGAC
>JAZFYL010000252.1:0-8111 GCA_036443495.1 Gemmatimonadales bacterium
AACGCCCATCTCACGCCGGAGGACATCCAGGACATCAGGACGGCGGTGTGGCCGTCACCGCTGGTGGCATCCGGGAAAGGGTCAAGCGGTGATGCCGAAATCGCGACAGGCCGCTACGGAATGGTCACCGTGGCCGGCGCTTTCCCCAACCACGAGACGGTGGCCCGTGAGGTGGTGGACCTGGTCGCCGGGACGCTGGGCGAGCCCGGCCAGTCGTCACCCACGGAAGCCGTAGACGATCGGATCCTGCCCGGAGGCGAGGCGCACGATTATGCGCCGTTGCAGGCGCCGGGCCTCGAACTGGGATTGCCGGCAGCAACCGTGGACCGTTTGATCGCTCTGTACGGCACGGAGTCCGCGGCGGTGTACAACCTGGTTCGCGAGCGACGGGATTTGATGACTCCCCTTCATCCGCATCACCCCGCGATTGGCGCCGAGGTGGTCCACTGCGCCAGGAGGGAATTCGTGACCACCGTGGAGGATGTCCTGTCGCGGCGACTTCACCTCAGGGCGGAGACCGAGGATGGTGGGCGGCAGGCGGCCGCCCTGGTCGCGGTGTTGATGGGCTCGGAGTTGGGCTGGGACGAGGAGCGGGTTCGGGCTGAGGCCGCATCCTACGGCGACGGTGGTTCCTGATCAGCCCGGTGGATCGGAAGGCGCGCTCAACCATACATCACGCAAACGACTCTCGACTTCGGCGAGCTTTACGGGCTTGATGAGCACTCGGTCGGGATCGATCGACGTGCCGGGTCTTTCCTTCATTTGCGTAAGGTCTCCGGTCAGGAAGATCGTTCGCGTCGCGAGATCGGGCCACCGGGTCAACAACTCACCGTACATCTTGACACCATCCATCCGGGGCATTCGCAGGTCAGCCAGGATGACGTCCACCTCGCTTTCCTCCAGCGCTTTCAGCGCCTCGAATCCATCGGCCGCCTGGATGACGGTGGCACCACGACCGGCGAGGAATCGGGAGAGGGGCCGGCGAATCGAATCCTCATCGTCTACCAGCAGCACACGCATCCCTTCGAGCGACTGTCTCGGGTGGGCCAGCCCGATTGGCGATACAGTCAGGTCCTGTTCGGTCGGGCCGATGGCGATGGGCATGCTGACGATGAAGCGACTGCCCTGTTGGATATCCTGATGCACCAAATCCCCGTCGAGGTCCCGGAGGATCTGGCGGGAGATATAGAGGCCCAGACCAGTGCCCTGCTTGCCCTTGGTGGACGTGAACGGATGGAAAAGTCGTCTGGAGATATCTCGCGGAACCCCCGGGCCGTTGTCTTCGACCGCGACGTAGACGCAGGTGCCTTCGGTGTAGGACGAGACCGTGAGGCGGCGTGGCGGGTCGACCGCCTGAAGCGCGTCAAGGGCGTTGCTGAACAGGTTAACGAGCACCTGCTCGATCCGTCCGGGATCGCCTTGGGCCATGGGTAGCTGCTGATCCATCCGCGTTTCGAGGGTGACTTCCTCGTGCCCGAAGCGATACGAAACCAGGTCGAGTGCGTCCTGGCAGACGTCGTTGAGACTGGTAGTGTCGACACCGCTTTCATCGGACCGGACAAAGCGAAGCAGACCCGATAGTAGACGGCCCGCTCGCCGAGCCTGCCGGACGATGTGCTTGAGTTCGGCCCGCTGGTCGGTCGTGAGGGTCGGATCATCCAGACGAGTCTCACTCATGGCGGCGATCGCCATCAGCGGGTTGTTGACCTCGTGAGCGACACCGGCGATCAACTGACCTGCGGCGGCAAAGCGGCCCTGTTCTTCGGCCCGTTGCCGGAGGACATCGGTCATGGCGTTGAAGTGATTCCCCAACCTCCCGACTTCGTCGAACCTCGGCACCGGCACCTCGACGTGGAGGTCGCCGCGGGCGACCTGCGCCAAACCCGCCTCCAGCTGGGACAATGGCTGCCAAATTCGGCGCCGGGCGATCACCCAAATGACGGGTATACCCACCAGGCCAATGACGAGCCACGCGGCCAAGACAACCAGCGTCTGGTTGGCCGACTTCATCAGCGTTGCCTGCCGTGCGCGGAGGTCTCGCATCCCCTGGACTTGTGCCTGCGTGAGATGCGCATCGTACACGACCCGCAGCGAGTCGATGTCACGGACCCGAGTGGCGGCTGCGTCGATGCGTCCGAGTTCGAGCAGGTCGAGGACCTCGAAAATGGTGACTTCGAGCCGGCGGGCATTACCCGTGGCCAGAACGATCGACTCTCTGGCGTCGGGTGGCATTTCCCCGAGCGGCGGGAAGTGATGGCTGGTGGTGTACTCCACGAGATCAGTCCGGAGCCGGGCGATCCGCCCGGAATCCGGTATCGCTTCGCTCAGCAAACGGTTGATGGAGTAAGTCGCCCCGTTGAGAACGTGGACGTGACTCACCACTTCCTCGAAGAGAAACCGCTCGGGCTCGAGCCCCTTGCCAACGCTGGTGGCGACTCTCACTACCTGAAACGAGAGGAACACCATCATGACTGTGGCGTAGATCGTCATCGCCGACAGCACGACCAGTAGCACTCCCCGGAGGCTCAGTCCGTGACTGAGGCGGGGGACCGCGTGTCGGTCAGTTTCCATAACTCAGCGGCACGAAATCCCCATCCTGGGGGTTCATCATTATGAGAGGACCATCGCGACCATCATGGAAATGAATATCGCCGGTGACTCCTCTATAGGGGGGGCGCGTCACGCCCAGCTTGGTGAGGTAGAGTTCCACGGCGGCGGGGTCGACACCTGCCTGGCGGATAGCCGTTGCAGCCAGCATGATGGCGTCGAACACCATCGCGTCGTCTGGCCGGGGGTACCGGCCGGACTCTCTGCGAAAGTCTGCAATGAACCTCCTGGCCGATGAGTCCGCCGTCAGGACGTGCCAAAAGACCGAGACATAAACGGAATCTGCGCCCGGCCCCGCCTCAACCGGCGCCATGCTCGCCACGTAGGCACCATCTCCCGCAACCACCGGCATTCCCGATGTCAGTTCCTGGGCGCGTCGGGAGATCGTCCAGACGTCAGGCGAGCGGACCGCCGCTACGATGGCGTCGGGGACATGGCGAGCCAGGGACGCTTCCACCATGACGTCAAGGTTGGACCCCGGCAGGACCGGCAGCTCTTCGAGGACTTGGACTCCCAGGATATCGAGCTCCCGTACGATGCCCTCCCTCAGCCCCCGTCCGTATTCGTCATTGACAAAGAATACGGTGACTGAGTCGGCGCCCAACTCTTCCTGGACAAACCTGGCAAGGAAGGCCCCCTGTGCCCAATCGTTCGGCGCCAGTGGGAAGGCCCCCTCCAAGTCGTCCAACAGCGGAGTCGTGGCGTTCGGAACGAGAAAAGGCAACCCGGCCTCACGATAGAGCGGTGCCCCGGCCAGCGAGCTAGCCGATGACTCGTGGCCGACGACGGCCACCACGTCCGGTTGTTCGATGGCCCAGAGGGCAAGGTCGAAGTCGGCATCGAGCGTCTGGCCCAACCGGATTCCCTGTTGCACGCGGATCACCGGTTCGCCTTCCCGGCTCGTCCCGACGATCCTGGCCTGGGCCACGCGAACGACGTCGGTAGAGCCGTGCACGACCACGACAACCGCCCGTGCCGGTTGCTGATTGCACGACGCCGTCGAAACGGCCGCGGCGACCGCCATCCTGAGGCACCATCCGGCGCCGCGAAGGCTCAACATGAATTGAGGCTACGGGCTTCCGACCTCGAGGGCAAGGCCGCCCCAAACCACCGCCGGGCGCCGGATTCGTGCAATGCGGCGTGTCGCCTTCAACGTTATCTTTTCCAGCCCGATCCCAACGTCGGCAGATCATTCGGAGCGAGTAGTGGACCCCAACGTATTCGAAACGGCAAACGCCGGTTTCGCTCAAGCCCTGTACGAAGACTACCTTCGCGACCCCGCCTCCGTCCCAGAGGAATGGCGCCGACTGTTCGACAGTGGCGTGGTGGGCGAACAACCGCCCCCCCCCTCACCTCCCGCTAGCGGCAACGGCTCACCAGACAGCGACGGGACCGCACCGGCGCCGTCCCCTTCGGGGACACGCATCCCCGCCGACGCCACGCTCATCAAGGGCCCGGCCGCCCGGTTGGTCGACAACATGGCCGAGAGCCTCACGGTACCGACCGCCACGAGCTTCCGCGAGCTGCGGGTCAACACGTTGGACTCGAGACGTAAGGAGCTCAATCAGTCACTGGCCGCGGCCGGGCAGAGGATCAAGGTGTCGTTTACCCACCTCATCGGGTTCGCCCTGGTCGAAGCGGCCCGGGCCCACCCCGTCATGGGCAACACCCTGACGATGATCGACGCCAAGCCGTATCGGTTGGCTCCGTCGGATATCAGCCTGGGGCTGGCGGTCGACATGCAGCGACGTGACGGCAGCCGTGGGTTGGTGGTCCCCGTTATCAAGAAGACGGGAAGCATGGACTTCGCGGCATTCTACGCCGCGTACGAGTCGTTGGTGGACAAGGCCAGGACCAACAAGCTCATGCCCGATGATTTCGTCGGGGCGACCATCACCCTGACCAATCCCGGCGGCATCGGCACCGTGGGGTCTGTCCCGCGCCTGATGGCCGGGCAGGGCACCATCGTGGCGGTGGGAGCGATCGGGTATCCCACCGGCTTCCAGGATCTTACGCCGGACGCCTTGCGCGAACTCAAGGTCAGCAAGGTCATGACCGTGACCAGCACGTACGATCACCGCGTGATCCAGGGAGCGGAATCAGGCGAGTTCCTCAGAGCCATGGACCGGTTGCTGCAGGGGGAAGAGGAGTTTTATCAGCGCGTCGCGCAATCCCTGGGGGTGGAGGCCTTGTCGGCGGCACCCGCTGAGCCGTCCGAGCGACCGGAACACCGCCTGTCGGCACCGATTGTCGTGGACGCCGAAGTTCCCAGTTCCCAGCTGTACCACGTCGCGTCGGGGATGGCCCTGGTCCGGGCGTTCCGCAGTTTCGGTCATCTGGCAGCCCAACTGGATCCATTGGGAAGCGAGCCGGTGGGTGACGCCTCGCTGGACCTGGAAACTGTCGGACTGACGTCGGCCGCCATGGAGTTGATCCCGGCCAAGGTGCTGCGCATCTACGTACCCGGTCGCACCCTGGCCGAGGCCTATCCCTACTTGCAGTCGACCTACACCGGCACCATCGCCTACGAGGTCGAACACATCGACAACCACGAAGAACGGGTGTGGCTCCGTGGCGAGATCGAATCGGGCGCCAACGTGGGGACCCTGAGCGCCGAAGAACGACGTCAGCTGCTCCAACGACTAATGCAGGTGGACGCCCTCGAGCAGTTCCTCCACAAGGCTTATCTGGGGCAGAAGCGGTTCTCCATCGAGGGGCTGGACGTGCTGGTTCCGATGTTGGACCTCACCATCGAGCGGGCGGCGCAGGCGGGAGCCACCCAGGTGTTGCTCGGCATGGCCCATAGGGGCCGTCTCAACGTGCTCGCGCACACGGTGAACAAACCCTACGAATCCATCTTTGCCGAGTTCGAGGGCGGTAAGGACATCGACGAGGTAAGCGCCCTCACGCCCGAGGGCGGGACCGGGGACGTGAAGTACCACCACGGCGCCGAAGGAGCCCACCAGACATCGACCGGCAAGGCCGTGACGGTCGTCCTGTCCTACAACCCCAGCCACCTCGAGTTCGTCGGGCCAGTAGTCGAGGGTGCCACCCGTGCGGAACAGACACAACGGCGTGGCGACCAAGCCGTTCACGATCCGTCGGTGGCCGTACCGGTGGTCATCCATGGTGACGCTGCATTTGCCGGGCAGGGGATCATTCAGGAAACCCTCAATTTGAGCGCCCTCAAAGGCTACAGCACCGGCGGGACGCTCCACATCATCGCCAACAACCAGATCGGGTTCACCACCGACACCGGCGATTCGCGTTCGACCGAATACGCCAGCGATCTCGCCAAGGGGTTCGATATCCCCATCATCCATGTCAATGCCGACGACCCGGATGCCTGCATGGCGGCGGTGATCCTGGCCATGGATTATCGAGCCAAGTTCCACAAGGACGCCCTGATCGACCTCGTCGGGTACCGTCGCTACGGGCACAACGAAGGGGATGAGCCGTCGTACACCCAGCCGCTCATGGCAGCCGTCATCAAGGACCACCCGCGGGTCTGGACGCTGTACGCCGAGCGGCTGGTGAAGGACGGGGTGATCGACGCGGGGACCGCCGAGGCAGACCGGGAGGCCAGGTATCAGGGGCTGGTGGAGATCCAGCAGTCCTTCAAATCCGGCACCCCGACTTCGGAACCGGTGAAGGAGTCCATCCGGGGCGGGGCCGAGCCGATTCCGACGGCGGTATCGGTCGAGCAAATCCAAGCATTGAACGAGAAGCTGCTCACGTGGCCCGAGGGATTCACCGTCAATCCCAAACTCAAGCGGCAGCTCGATCGACGCCGCGGCGCTCTCGAGCCGGACGGCAGAATCGAATGGGCCCATGCCGAGAGCTTGGCGTTTGCCTCTCTCCTCATGGAGGGAGCGCCCGTCCGGCTCACCGGACAGGATACGGAGCGCGGAACGTTCAGCCAACGACACCTGGTGCTGCACGACGCCACGACGGGAGAGGCATACGCCCCGATCCAACATCTGAGCGGCGCGCTGGCCCCGATCGAGGTTTACAACAGTCCCTTGTCCGAACAGGGGTGTCTGGGTTTCGAGTATGGTTATAGCGCGGTCGCCGACGATGTGCTGGTCGTATGGGAAGCCCAGTTCGGCGACTTCGTCAACGCGGCCCAGGTAATCGTCGACCAGTTCCTCGTGTCCGGTCTATCCAAATGGGGGCTCACGACCCGACTCACCTTGCTGCTGCCGCACGGCTATGAAGGTCAAGGGCCGGAGCACTCGAGTGCCCGAGTCGAGAGATTCCTGCAACTGAGCGCCGAGGACAACATCCGCGTGGCCAACTGCACCACGCCGGCGCAGTATTTCCACCTGCTTCGCCGCCAGGGGTTGGACGATAATCGCCGGCCGCTCATCATCATGACTCCGAAGAGTCTGTTGCGGCTCCCGCAGGCAACGTCCACCCTCACGGAACTCGCCGAAGGACGATTTGAACCCGTCATCGACGATGCCGCGGCCCGCGAACAGGCCGGTGACATCACCAAAGTGCTGTTGTGTTCTGGCAAGATCTTCTACGACTTGGCCGCGGAGAAAGAAGAGCGGGGGGCGAACACACACGCCATCGTGCGGGTCGAGCAGCTGTTCCCCATTCCCGAGGCAGAGATTCGGGCAGCACTCGAGGGTTATCCGAAGGCAGACGAAGTCAGATGGGTCCAGGAGGAACCCCGGAACATGGGGGCCTGGGGGTTCGTGAACGGTCGCCTGCGAAACCTCTTGCCCGACACGGCACTGCTGGAATATGTGGGGCGGCCGTACCGGGCCAGCCCTGCCGAGGGATACCCAGCCGCCCACGCCGCCGGGCAGGCCCGCATCGTCGCCACGGCCCTCGAGGCCTGAGTGGGGTCGAAGCGAGCTATTCGGTCAGGAGGGGACGTTCCGAAGCCTTGCGGGCCAGCTCTTGCAAGGCCTCGGACAGGTGGTCCCCATAGTGCAGCAGAAAGACACCGCGCGAACGTTTCTGAAGCAGGAAGGCTAGCAGCGGTACGTCGGCCTTTTCCGCGTTGCAGGAGCGGCAGGCCAATACCAGATTGTCGGGCCGATCGTAGGCCGACTGCCCTTTGCGAGGGCGCACGTGATCGAGGGTGATGACATCGGGATCGGTCTCCTTGCCGCAATAGGCGCACACCGACCCGTGTGTCTCAATGAGCCAATCGCGGTGAGCCTGATAGGAGCGCCCGCCGGACCGGCGGACGGAACTGGACACAGCTTTCGAAGCTGTGGATTTTGGCCTGCCTCTTGAAGATCTACCCACGTATCCCCACCGAAAGGTTCCATCCGAGGGACCCCGGACGGGGTCCCATGTAACATCTGTCGGTCCCTAAGGTATCAAATTCAGTGCCATGACGGAATCTCGGCCCCGCCCGACAGCTCCGCCGGGGTGCCCCGGGGAACCGCCATTCTCACGTTTCATCTCCCCAACGGCTTCTACTTCGGCGCCAACGGCTTCGAGTACCAATTTTTCGTGACCGTCGCCGCATTGGCCGTCGCGGT
>JAZFYL010000253.1:0-6009 GCA_036443495.1 Gemmatimonadales bacterium
GCCAGCGCCGAGAGGAGGCTGGCATGTTTCGTCTCGTTCCACTCGACGGCAAACTGGTCCGGGGCCCCGATGATCAGTTGGTTGTCGTCGAGGGCGACCGCCTCGGTGGGTTCGAGCCAGGTCTTGATCGCGTGATCGGGGATTTCCTCTCACGCGTTCTCCAGGATGCGCTTCCATGCTTCTTTGGCAGTCAGCTGCATCTGTGCTCGAAAAATGTCGTCGGGTGGAGCCAAGGGCGGGCAAGATGATACCGGCCAAATGTGGAAAAGTCAACCTTGACCCTGAGCCCTTGATCCAGGTAGCTTTTCTGGCTCACTGTAAGGGACGAGGTTATGAAACCGACGTATCGGCCGCGTAATCGGCGGCGTGTAAATAAACACGGATTCCGGGCCCGCATGGCGGATCGCTGGGGTAGGGCGGTGCTCTCTCGACGGCGCAAGAAGGGTCGGCGGCGGCTGACCGTTCTGATCCCCTCCAAACACGGAGGGTAGCCACGCGGCTCGAGCGTGATCGGCGGCTCCGACGGACCAGCGATATCCAACGAGTGCTCCGCTCTGGCCGGCGCTATCGGATGGAGCACCTCGAGTTGATTTGGGCAAACACGGAAACGGGACAACCCCGGATGGGGCTGGTCGTCCCCAAGTTCCGGCACACGGGTGTGGCCCGCAATCGCTTGCGACGCCGACTGCGCGAGATCTGGCGCACCGAGGTCCAACCGCGGCAGGGCTCACGGGATCTCCTGATTCGGGTGCTGCAGGGGGCGTATCAAGCTCCTTTTGCCACCTTACGGATCGAATTGCTTCGCTGGCTCGACGCTGTACAAACAGCCTAAGTGACCAATGTCTTCCATCCTGGCCATTCCACGAAAGATTCTGATCGGCCTCATTCGGGGGTACCAATTGCTCATATCCCCGATTCTGCCTCCCAGCTGCCGGTTCTATCCGTCATGCTCCCACTATGCGTGTGAGGCGGTGGCTAAACATGGCGCTGGCAAGGGCAGTTGGCTGTCGATTCGCCGGCTGTCACGCTGCCATCCTTTTCACCCCGGCGGGTACGATCCCGTTCCTTGACCCGTTGACATAGAGATATGGATCGTCGTTTTCTCCTGGCGATGGCGCTCATCATGGCCATCCTGTTCGGCCCGAGCCTGCTATCGAAGCCCGATCCCGCCCCGCAGACCCCGGCGGCCGGTGACCCCGTTGCCGTACCGGGTCCAGAAGCCGTGGCCGAGCCCGGCGCAGCCCCCCCCCCGGTGGCCACCGCGCAGCCAGTCGCCCAGGACTCCAGCCTGCTAACACCGGAAGACACGGTGGTGGTCACCTCCGATCTTTACCGTTACACCTTCAGTACTCGAGGTGGTCGGCTGATCAGTGCCGTCCTGGCCGAATACCGCTACACCATCGACAGCCTAAAGAACAACAGCGTCGAACTCCTGCGTCCCGCGGGCGACCTCATGGCGCTCCAACTCATCGTAGGGCAGGACACGCTGCCGCTCGATGATTGGGTGTTCACACCTTCGGTTGAACAGCTTTCGGTGGACGCCCCGGCGGAGCTGGTCCTCCGGGCCACTCGGGGTGGGGTGGACGTGGTGCTGCGGTATCGGTTCGAGCCTGGCACCTACCAGGTGGAGGTACAGGGCGATATCAGCGGACTGGGACCCAACGGCGGCCTCTTGCTGGTGGGTATGGGTCCCGGCATGGCCAATACCGAGTCCAATCTGTCGGAAAACAAGCGCAACATGGGGACGGTGACCCGGAACGGGAGCAGCGATCTGACCCGGTTCTCCAGTCTCGACCCCGGCGAGCAGGTGGCCGAGCCGGGTCCGTTCACGTGGGTAGCGGTCAAGTCGAAGTACTTCGTGACGGGGATGCTGTCGATCGAAGATGACTCGAGGCCCTGGTCGGGGGTCAGCATCAGCGTTCCCATATCGTCGCCCAAGGATCCGGAGACGGCAGATGTGTGGGTGAGCCGCCCGGTCACCGCAGATGGCGGGTTCCACTACCGGCTCTACACCGGACCCATGGAGTATCCCCGCCTCAAGGCCATCGGGCATGGCTTCGATGATGTCAACCCGTATGGGTGGCCGGGGCTCAAGTCGATCATCCGGCCGGTGGCGGTTGGCGCCCGGTTCGTGCTGGTGTGGATGCACGAGACCTTCAACCTGCACTACGGTTTCGTGTTGATCCTGTTTGGAATCCTGGTGCGAGTGGTGTTGTGGCCTCTCAACCAGAAGGCCATGCGAGCCAGCATGAAGATGCAGGCCGTCCAGCCGCTCATGAAGGAATTGCAGACGAAGTACAAGGACAATCCGGAGCGGCTCCAGAAAGAGACCTTCAAGCTGTATAAGGAGCACAACGTCAACCCGTTGGGTGGCTGTTGGCCCATGCTGCTCCCGTTCCCCATCCTCATCGCCCTGTTCTTCGTCTTCCAGAACACCATCGAACTCAGGGGCGTGTCGTTCATGTGGCTGCCGGACCTGGCGCAGAAGGATCCGCTCTACATCATCCCGCTGCTCATGGGACTCTCGATGTTTCTGGTCAGCAAGGTCGGCCAGATCGGAGTTGAGCCGAATCCGCAGATGAAGATGATGCTCTACGCCCTGCCGGTCATGATGACCGTTCTGTTCTCCAGTTTCGCCTCAGGCCTCAACCTGTATTACACCGTCCAGAATTTGGTGAGCGTTCCCCAGCAGTGGATCCTGGCCCAGGAACGCCTCAAGGTGAATCCACCGAAGAAACCGCAGGCAGCTGAGCCGGCCGAGGCCAAACCGGCCCAAGGGGCGGGGACGCCTCGTCCGAAGCAGAAGAAAAAGAAGAAGCGCTAGCCGCCGGCTGGACCCGTAGCACAGCGCGGAAGCTCGGCACCCCCCCTGCCTGCCGCCGGGTGCGAGTTGCTCACTCTGCCAGCATATTCCGTTTCATGCTCTCCGACACCATCGTTGCTTTGGCGACGCCTCCGGGCCGTTCGGCACTGGCCGTCATCCGGCTGTGCGGTGCGGACGCATTCGAGGTTGCGGGGCGTGTCATCGACGGGTTCAGCCCCGATCCGCCGCGGCACGCCACCCTGGCGGGCTTCATGGATGCGGCGGGAGAGATCATCGACCGCGGAATTTACCTGGCTTTCCCAGGTCCCCAGAGCTACAGTGGCGACGACACCGTGGAGTTGACGTGCCATGGTGGCACCACAGTGGCCGGCCGGCTCGTTGCCGCGCTGGAGGCGGCGGGTGCCCGGCCGGCCCACCCGGGCGAATTCACGCGCCGCGCGGTGTTGCACGGCAAGTTGGACCTGATCCAGGCCGAGGCTGTTGGGGATCTCGTCGACGCGACGGCGCCCGCCCAAGCCCGGGCGGCGGTGCACCAACTCGAGGGAGGGTTGTCGCGCCGGCTTGAACGGCTTCGCGAGGATCTGATCGAGGTGCAAGCCCTCCTGGGATACGACATCGACTTCCCCGAGGAGGACGAGCCGCCGGTCTCCCGTGAGACCATGGCCGGGCGGCTGGAGGATGTCGACCGGCAGGTGGCTCAGTTGTTGGCGACATCCCCGGCCGGGGAGCGGGTGCACGATGGCGCGGTCGTTGTGCTCGCCGGCCGGCCGAACGTGGGGAAATCGTCCCTGTTCAACACTCTCTTGGGAGTGGACCGGGCCATTGTGACCGAAGTGCCCGGGACAACACGCGACGCCATCGAGGCACACACCGATTTCCTCGGGTGGCCGGTCCGTCTGGTTGACACCGCGGGCTTGCGTGCCGACGCGGAACGTATCGAGCAGTTGGGAATTGAGGTCAGCCAGCGGTACCAGCAGGCGGCGGATGTCGTGCTGCTCTGCGCCGAATCGGGCCGTGATCTGGCCCCGGATGAGCGCGCCCTGCTCGATACGCCATTACCAAGAGGGGGGCTGCCGGTGCTGGTTCGTACCAAGGCGGACTTGACCCAGACAGCGTCAGAGGGCATCCCTGTATCGGCCGTCACCGGTGATGGCGTCGACGTGCTGCGTAAGACGGTCGCCGAGCGCGTGTTTGGCGACCGGATCCAGCTGGCCGATCTGGAGCCGATGCTGACGCGGGAGCGCCACCGGCGGGCCCTGGGAGGGGCCCAAGAAGCCATGCGCCAAGCCGCGCCACACCTGGAACCCGAGGGCGACACCGTGCTCGCCGCGCATCATGTGCAGGAGGCAGTGCGTGCGTTGGACACGCTCATTGGCACGGTGGACATCGAAGAAGTGTTGGACCGGATTTTCAGCAGTTTCTGCGTTGGCAAGTGAGAATCAGAAGCCGGAAGCCAGAAGCCGGAATGGAAAACAGAAATCGGAACCCATCACGGGAGGAGATGTGGCTGACTTGACGTGGTACAGGACGCTGGACGAGGCCACCACGCTCGCGGAGGCCTCCGGACGTCCGGTCCTCATCCAGTTCGAGGCGCCTGGCTGACTGGGGTGCCGCGCGCTGGATACCGTGACGTATCCCCGGCAGGAGGTCCGAGATTTCCTGGCAGACCATTTCGAGCTCGTCCGGGTGAGCCTTGCAGACAGGGAGCCTGAGGCCCGATCGCTCATCAGGCGCTACCGAACCCTCTGGTCCCCCGGGTTCGTGCTGCTGGACCACCGTGGGACGGAGCTGCGGCGCTTCATGGGCTACCAGCCACCCGCAGATTTCATCGCGGAATTGCGGGTAGGCCTCGGGAAAGTCCACCTGATGCATCGGAATGTCGATGCTGCGTTTGACCACTTCCGGCAGGTCGCTGACATGGAGCCACCAGCGCCGGTGTCGGCCGAGGCGCTATACTGGTCGGGCATCGCCGTGTTCCACCGAGACAAGAAGCCGGTCGATTGGCTCCGTGACTACTGGTCCGAATTGGGCCGGCGGTTTCCTGAAAGCCGATGGTGGACCCATGCGGACGTATGGGACAAGGGTGAGGATGACTAGTGCGCTGTGCGCCGTGCGCCGTGCGCCGGAATCCCGGGCAATCTGCTCTCCCCGAGCAGGTTCACCATGACCGAGCCAACCGACGACCGGATTGAAATTCTCGTCAAGCCGCACGGATCCATCGCCGTGCGTGGCCCGGTCGTGGTGCGAGACCCGGACGGTAACGAAATCCCGCGGCCGTCGGGGAAGCATCCCGGTATCACCAAGTTCTGCGGTTGCGGTCGGTCGAAAAACAAGCCGTTCTGTGATGGGAGCCATCGAGAAGAGAAGAAAACGGTAACCGGAAATCAGAAACCAGAAGTCAGAACCCAGAAGCCAGGTTCCAGCGAGCAGAACACCGGCTGAAGACCGCTAGACCCGTCCTTGGGCCAATTGCTGTCGACTGTTTTCTGATTTCTGTTTGCTGGCCCCTGGCTTCTGGAACCTGGGGCCTGATCATGCCGTCCGCAGTCCCCGCGCCACTTCGTCGGCTTCGAGCAATTCCGCACTCGATGCCCTGAGGGCTCGAGCAATGCCACGTTCCTGCACCAGCGCGGCAGCCATGCGGTACCCCAGGTAGTAACCCGCCCGATCCGGAATCACCCGGCCTCCCACCAGCCGGGCGGCGGCGCTCATCCCGCTGGTGAGGTAGCGGAGTCGGAGCCCCAGGGCAGCCTGGTCGAGGTCGGGCTCGGCGGAGCGACGCAAAAACGCCTCCAGTTCTCGGAGGCGATGATACTGGCGCTTGGCGTAGCCGAAATAGTCAGCCGGATTGAAGCCCGGCACCACGGCTTGCGCCGCGTGTACTGCCAGTCCCTCGTTGAGCAACAACTCCTTGAGAGGAACACGGCTCCCGGCTTGCCACGGGTTGTAGTGGCCGCCCGAGTTGTGGACCAGCGTGCGTATCTCACTGGCACTCTCCGGGGACGTGTACCGGACGGTGTGCCCCAATTCGTGGGCCAACCACACGGACATGAGTTGCAGGCTCTGGCCCATGCCATACGTTTCGGGATTCGCCCGGCCGGTGAAGTGCTCCAGACAGACGAAGGCGATTCCCCGCCCGCCTACGACCAGCTCACCTGCGTTGGCCCCGCCGACCCCGACCATCA
>JAZFYL010000254.1:0-7360 GCA_036443495.1 Gemmatimonadales bacterium
GGCGGATTCATCCGGTATCGGAGCTGTTGGACGTGCCGTCGGATTGTCCGCCAGAGTTCTTGCATTACCATCTCGCGCTAAGTAAACCTACAGGGCGTAGACCGGTACCAACTGCAGCCTTTCGGGAGGTATTACTCTGCCTGAACCTTCACCAGCCGACCGGCCTCCCGTAGAGAGACGTCGACCCTTCCTGTCGGCGCGCTGGTCGAACTTGATCCTCCTCACCTTCCGGGCCCCGGCCGAGGTCGTGCGCCCGCACATCCACGAGCAGCTGGAGTTGGACGAGTGGGAGGGGCACTGCCACGTCAGCGTGGTCGCCTTCGACTTTCAAGACACCCGTCTCCGCGGCCGGCGTATCCCGGGATTCATAAACTTCCCTGAGTTGAACCTGCGGACCTACGTCCGTCAAGCAGGGCAACTCGGTGTCTCCTTCATCCGGGAGTACGTCCCCAGCCGGGTCGTCGCGACCGTCGCACGGCTGAGGTACAACGAACCGTACCACACACTGGACATCAGCAGCAGAACCGTCGGCACCGGTGACGAAATTTTGGTGGAACATGTCTGGGGGGGGAGAACGGGCGGTGGCGAGCAGCATATTACCACGACCGCGTCCCAGGCGTCGGTCATCCCCCCGCCAGACGGGCCCGTCTGCCATTTTACCGAGCACCGGTGGGGATTCGGCACCAACCGCCGCGGCCAATTGGTTTCCTATCGGGTCGAACACCCCACCTGGGCCGTCCGGGACATTCGGTCATTGGACTACGCCATCGACTTTCAGTCGCTGTACGGGCCGGAGTGGGCCTTCCTCAACGCGGAGCGGCCGGTCCGCACCACATTGGCGGTGGGATCCCCTATCGAAGTGTTTCCGCCCGGCCGCTAGCGCCACCAGTCAAAGAGGTAACCCGGGAGTCGGTTGTTCCGGTACGACTCGGCCAGTCAGTCCGTGCGACAGACCGCGTCCGCTCCGCAGGTAGCCCACACCTCATCGACGCCACCCGCCGCGACCCACCTGGCCAGGGGCTGCCACCATGTGGCGGACGGTTCGACCCGCACCGGCATGGTGACGGGTTGAATGGCAGGGTCAGTGGAGAAGAACACCGCGCGCCATCGAGCATTGGCGCTGCTGTCCACCCACCAATAGGTGGTGTCGTGAGCACCGAGGCCCAATCGAGGATAAGGTTCCGGGTCGAAATTGATCAGCCGGCCGATAAACCGTCCGGCGGCCAACTCGTCCGGGGTATAGCGGTGGGCGGCGGCGACAGGCTCGATGCGGACGTGAGGTCCGTACCCCGAAACAGTATCTTGCCCCGACTGAAGGGACTGATCGTCGCCGAGCCCCAGCTCCCCGGCATACGGCGCAGTCCGGGCGAAGTCCACCACATCCTGCCGAGAGTCCCGATCCACGTCGCCGTCGTAGCGAGGCATGTCGATCTCGGGCAACCCACCTTCGGGTGATCCCACCGCCACCTTGCCACCCAACTGGGCGATGACGACCCCGAACACCACAGCAAGGAAAAGGGGGACCATCGTTCGCAACGCCTGGCCGCGAGTGCCGGAGAGGCGAGCAGCATCGACGAGACGCTGAACCAAGGTGGGAGGTAATGACATACTGGACCTGCTCGGGTCGACCCCAGTAGAGGTGACGGATCAGGGTGCAGCTACACTAGGGATGCGGTACTTTCTATAATACTGTCAGCCCGGGGCGGGGCAACCGACGCCGCGACGCAAGTAATCAAAGGCCCGAGCCGATGTATCATTCGGGCTGGTCTAGCAACCTCAATGATGACGAAACACGGCCGGGGAGCCGATGAACGGACGTTTGTGCTGGATTCGAACTGGTTCGATCCTGTTGGCCGCCTTGGGTCTGAGCACCGGGCGGGCGATGGCACAACGGCAGGCAGGGCACTTCGAAGTCGGCGCGTACGCACAGATCAACGTCTTCGACGAGAGCCTGGTGCTGGACAATGTCACCGGCCCCGGCCTTCGGTTGGGGTTCTTTCTGCACAGCAAACTGGCGTTCGAACTGGAAGCCAGCTACGCCAACACGGGCGACAGCAGTGGCGTGAACGTGTCGTACCTGCCGGTGGCGCTGTTCCTGGTCTTCAGCATCCCTGTGCGCGACAACATCACAGTACTGCTCGGACCCGGGTTCGTGCACACGTCCTATGGTGTGGATCGTCAAGGGTCGGATGACGGGATTACCGGGCTGGCGGGGATCCGGTTCGACCTGACACGTCGCTGGTCGATCAGGCTCGAGGGGCGGGCCGACTACTTCGGCGCTCCTCAGAACGGTGCCGGGACCAACATCAACTACGCCTTCAACGCCGGCGTATCCTACGTGTTTGGACGGCCTGCGCCACAGGATTCCGACGGCGACGGCGTCTTCAACGACCTGGACCAATGCCCGGACACCAGCCGAGGAATGGCGGTGGACGCCACCGGGTGCCCCTACCCTGTCGATACCGACGGGGACGGGGTGCTCGACTCGGTCGATCGCTGCCCGGATACGCCCGCCGGCATGCGGATCGATTCGGCAGGCTGTTCCATCGATGGGGACAGCGACGGGGTCCTCGACTCGCGGGATCGGTGCCCCAATACGCCCCGCGGTGATCGTGTCGACCAACAGGGCTGCACGCTCCCCGTTGACCGGGGTTTCGATGGAGCGGCGGGGAACATCCGCCGGAGTGTTGACATCGGCACCGCCTGATGATGACATTCGCCCAATGAATCGAGCAGTTGGTAGACTCCTCCCTGCAATCCTCCTCCTCGGGACGCTCGTCGTTCTGGCACGATCATGGGGCCCCATTCCCCCGCTGGGATCCCTGCTGGATCCCTATCATGGGATTTGGGGCGTAGCCCGTTCGGCCAGAACAGCGCCGTCGCATCGGGCCACGATATCGAGTCTGACCGATTCGGTCGTGATCATCTACGACGATCGCGCCGTGCCCCACATCTTCGCCCGGACGGCTGGGGATGCCCAGCGAGCCCTGGGGTATGTAGCCGCCCGGGATCGCCTGTTCCAATTGGAGCTCCAGGCCCGCGCGACCGCCGGGCGCCTGACGGAATGGGTTGGCCCGCCCGCGCTGGCATCCGATCGAGGCATGCGCCGCCTTCAACTAGCCGCTGCCGCCGATCGAGAGTATGCCGAATTGCTCGCGGCAGCTGATCCCACGCTCGCGACATTGCAGGCCTTCGCGGATGGGGTCAACGCCAGAATCAACGAACTGGGCCGGGCGGACTATCCATTGGAGTACCACCTTCTTGACGTCGAGCCCGGCCCCTGGAAGCCGGTCCACACGCTCTACGTGCTCAAGCGGATGAGCTGGACACTGTCGTTTTCGGACCACGACCTGCAATACCTCCGGCTGGAAGCCATCGTCGGGCCGGAGGCGGCTCGGGCCCTGCTCGCGCAGAACAGCTCGATTCAGGAACCGATCGTCCCCAACGGGCTGAGCGAACCCCGATGGATCTCTACCAAACTGCCGCCGCCGCGGAACCCCACTGCCTTGGCACAACGCGGTCTCACCAACGCCGACGGGCTGGGTCTGGGGCCCGGCCAGGCGGACGAGCCTGTCGACGGGAGCAACAACTGGGCGGTGAGTCCCAGCCGGTCCTCCACGGGCTCGGCCATCCTGGCCGGCGACCCACATCTCTCGCTGTCGTTGCCCGGCATCTGGTACGAAGTACACATGAACGTTCCCGACACCATGGACGTTTACGGGGCGACGCTCCTGGGCACCCCGTCGGTGGTCGTCGGCTTCAACCGCGACGTCGCGTGGTCGTTCACCAACAACGGTGCCGACGTCGTCGACTATTACCGGGAGATCGTGGATGACGCCGGCCATCCCACCGCCACCCAACTGGACGGCGCGCCGGCCAAGGTAGAGTGGCAACTCGAGGAGTACCGCAACAAAGCGGGCGCCGTGATTCATGTAGACACGCTGTACCGTTCGCACCGGGGACCGTTACTGTATGTGGCCGGGGAGTGGCTCTCACTTCGCTGGATGGCCCTGGAGCCTTCGGGTACCTACCGTGCGTTGGAGAAGGCCGCCGACGTCGGCGACGTCCACCAATGGCTGGACGCCATGACCGGGTTTGACGTGCCCTCACAAAACGGCCTGGTGGCAGACCGGGGCGGAAACATCGCCATCCGATCTCTCGGTCGAGTCCCCATCCGTCCCCCAGGCCGTTACCCGTTCATCTGGGACGGAACGCGCCGATCCAGTGATTGGCTGGGCAGCCACCCCGCCCGTGAGCTACCCTTCTCGCTGAATCCCGCCCAAGGGTATCTGGCGTCGGCCAACCAACAACCGGTCGATCCGGATATGGATGCGACCTATTGGGGGCGGCAGTGGCCCACGCCGTGGCGCGCGATGAGAATCAATGAAGCCCTGCGGCGGGATTCGTCGGTGACGGTGGACGAAATGCGTGAGCTGCAGACCGACCCGTCCAGCGTGAGGGCCCGGTTCTTCCTGCCGTACCTGCTGGACGCGGCCCATCGCCGGCCAGGTTTCACGGCCGCCGACAGCGCCACTGCCATTCTCGATGGGTGGGACGGCAAATACACGCTCGACAACGAGACAGCGGTGTTGTTCGAAACCGTTCTGGCGCAGATGAGGCTGGCCCTGTGGGACGAATTGGAGGACGGCGGTGGCCAGTTGATCTTCCATCCCCGAGAGTCGATCGTCGCCTCTCTGCTGACCGACCCGGAGAGCGTTTGGTGGGACAACAAAGCCACCGACGACCGTGAGTATCGCGACGATATTCTCGTCGCCAGCCTCGTTGCAGGGTTCCGGGAAACCAATAGACGTTACGGAGATCGGGCGGCCGGCGGTTGGCGCTGGGACCGGGTGCGCCGCTTCGACATACCGCATCTGCTGTTCCTGCCAGGGTTGGGCGCTCGAGAGGTAGCCAACCAGGGCGGACCGAGTACGTTGAGCCCGATGGCCATGGGCGGAAGTCATGGTGCCAGTTGGCGCATGGTCGTCGACTTGGGGGATACGCTGCGGGCCTGGACCACGTACCCCGGTGGTCAGTCGGGGAATCCTGCGAGCCCGTATTACCGGAATCGGTTGAGCATGTGGTCCAGCGGCGAGTTGGAGGAGGTGCGGTTTCCAGCGGCGCCGGCCGAACTGCCGCACGACCAACGTCTGTCTCGATTGGTTCTGCTCCCCGGGGCGCCGAAGTGATGCGGCACGGCCTTCGGGTGGCGCTCCTGGCCACGGCGTTTGCCCTCGGCTGCTTTGCGTTGGGCTGGTGGAGTGCAGCGGTCATTGGCGTTCTTTGGGGGTGGCTGGTACGCGATCAAGTCCGGTATCCGACCCTGCTGGCCGGTGTCACCGGGATCATCGGTTGGAGCACCCTGCTGGGTTTTTCGGCCCTGACGGGAGAGACCGGTCCGCTGCTCGCGTCGATGGCCACCCTGTTCGGCATCCCGGGATTCCTCTTCCCCGCAGCCTCCGTGACGATCGGCGCCTTGTTGGCAGTGCTGGGAACATGGGCGGGGGCCGGCATCACCTCTGGCGCCACAGATACGGCCGCGACATGATCGTGCGGTTTTCAGTCGCTCTTCTCACCACAACTATCGGACCAGTGGCCGCGGTGACACCGTGAGCACTGTCCCACGTGTTGACGAGTTGGTAGAAGTCCTGTTGATCGAGGACAGCCACGCCGACGCGGAGTTCATTCTCTGGGCTCTGCAAGAGCGCGGGTTGGGGCGTAACGTGAAGGTCGTCCAGGATGGACAGGCGGCCCTGGACTATCTGTTCCGGCTTGGTCCGTACCGGAACATCCGACGGTCGCAACTTCCTCGGCTGGTGATCCTAGAACACAGGATCCCCAAGCGCAGCTGCCTGGACGTGCTTCAAGCCATGAAGACAGATCCAGACCTCAAGACCGTCCCGGTGGTAGTTCTGAGCGCCTCGGAGGACGAACAGGACCGGGATGCCTGCTTGGCGGCCGGCGCCAACAGCTTCGTTTTCAAACCGGTATCGCCCGACAAGTTCGGTGACATCATCGGCCAGGTCGCGATCTACTGGATGCTGGTCCACGCGGCGCACGGATACCTCCCTGTACCCCCCCCGTCCCCACTCGACCACTCCGCAGGTCTTCCCGCAGACGCCCTCTCCCCGCCGGTGGACGGACAACCTCTCCTTCGAGTCTTGATCGTCGAACGGGCCATGGCCGAAGGAGCGCCGGTCCGCACGGAACTCGAGCGCGGCGGTTTCCATCTGGAGGCCGACCTGGTCAGCTCTCGAAAACAGCTGGCCGCGCGACTGGACCAGAATTCCTACGACGTCGTCATCGCCGCCGACGCACTCTCCGGTTGGACCGGACTGGATGCGCTCCGAGCGGTGCGGCGGTCCGGCCACGATACGCCATTCATTCTGGTCACGGACCTGATCTCTGACGCCGAGGCCCTGCAGTACTTGAAGGAAGGCGCGTCCGATTATCTCTACCGGGATCGGCTCTCACGTCTCCCAGTGGCGGTGCGCCGTGCCCTGCACGACCGTGCCATGGCACACAAGAAGAAGGCGGCCCAGGACAGACTGCGCTCTCAGGAGCGCCGCCAGGCCGTGGTAGCACTGTTGGGCAAAGCCGCCTTGGGAGGAGCCGACCACTTGGCCCTGAGGAATCAGGCTGTCAGGCTTACCGGCAAAGCCCTTGGGGTCCCGTTGGCCGGGTATTTCGAGTTGGAGGACGGGGGAGACAGCGCCATTCTCAGAAGTGGGAAGGGATGGCGGAAGGGGGTCGTCGGGCAAACACGGATCGACGTCGCGGCAGGGACACCCTTCGCTCGGGCCCTCGAGGAGCGGGAGACGGTACGCCTGGCACCGGCCGATGTCGTCGATCCCATGCTGGCCGACCACGGTGTGCGGTGCGGTCTCTGGACACCGGTGGCAGGAGGTAACGAGAAGGGTGCCGCCGGCTTTCTCGGTTTCTTTTCGACCCACGACCAGAAATTCGACCGAGATCAATCGCATTTCGTCGAGTCGGTGGCGCAACTGCTGACGGAGGCGGCGGTGCGCAGTGACACGACGAATGCACTCCGCCTGTTGGAATCGGCTGTCGAGGCGTCGACTGAGGCCGTGATCGTGACCACCGCCGACCTCGACTCGCCCGGGCCGCACATCGTTTACGTGAATCCCGCGTTCACTACCATGACCGGATACGACAGAGAGGGGGTCCTGGGACAGTCACCCCGGTTTCTGCAGGGAAAGCATACCCAGCGAGACACCCTGCGCCGCCTCAAAGAACAACTCGATCAGGGGCAGCCCTTTTCGGGTGAGATCATCAACTATCGGAAGAACGGTACCGAGTACCTGGCCGAAACCGATATCGCCCCGATCCGGGATGACCA
>JAZFYL010000255.1:0-2580 GCA_036443495.1 Gemmatimonadales bacterium
GATCGCCGGCATCCGAGGGATACGTGGCCTTGGGTTCCTCGGATCGGGTACGCCAAACACACCGGCGCGAAGGCCATCACCACCCAGGCCCAGATCCATAACGTGAGCATCGCTCCGTGCCCACGTAGAGCCGGCCGGCCCGCTTCCGGTAACCTTGCGACACGGTGTGTTTATCGACCGGTAAGATCCGGAGACACATCGTCTCGGTCAGGAGCCGGGCCATGAGCGAACTACCCCTCCATTGTGAGATCGGTCCCCTGCAGCGCGTCTTCGGGGTTGTGTGCGTCGTTGGCGCTGCCGGCCTCGTGGCCTGGCAGCTAGCCCGCCTGCTGACCACATCAGGGGTCTTTCGATGGTGGATCGTGCTCATCGTCGCTGCCGGGATGTTGTTCGCCGACCTGGTTTCCGGCATTCTCCACTGGTCCGCTGACACTTGGGGAAGCGAATCGATGCCGATCATCGGTAAGCGGTTCCTCGAGCCGTTCCGCATCCACCACGTGAATCCGGACGATTTTCTGCGGCGCGAGTTCTTCGACGTCAACGGTGATGTCGCCATGATCTGCGCCGCGCTCCTGGCCGCCGTGTTCTGGATCCCACTCGATAGCGGGTGGGGCAGGGCATGGGCGGTGTTCATGGTTTCGTTCATAATCGTCGCGCTGCCCACCAACCAGGTGCACCAATGGGCCCATATGCGGCGGCCGCCGGCCTGGGTTCGATGGTTGCAGCAGCGGCGCGTAATTCTGGATCGTGACGAGCACAAACTCCATCATCGTGCCCCCTACGCGACGCACTACTGCATTGCCACCGGCTGGTGGAACGGCCTGCTGGGATATGTCGACTTTTTCCGCCGCGCCGAGCGCGCGGTCACGTTGCTGACCGGCCTGACGCCGCGTCAGGACGACGACGCTTTTCTGGCCCAGGTCGCAAAGTCGGGAGGGCAGCATGGCGGCGCCAGATAGGCCGCACCTCTCCCTGGAGACGACGCAGTCGCGGGCCTTCGGTCACGGCTGGATCAGTGGCGTATTGTCGGCGATGCTGGGGGGAATCGGCCTGGGGGCGGTGTTGTGCTTCCTTTTTCCGACCTGGCTGACGACGCCTGAGCTGCGCGCCCTGTACCCGATTCCCTACGTCCGCGCGTTGCTACACCTGGTGCTGGTGGCGGCGTTTCTGCTCGGCACCTTCAGCATCTGCCTGCGTTACAACAAGGCCCTCGGCCTTGTTGGAATAGGGTTCACCTTGATGGCCGCTTTGCTGGGCGGTGCTCAGGTGCCGATTCGCGGTGAGCTGAGCGATGGGCCGTTCCTCGGCCTCGACTGGTTTCTGCTCAACCTGATCATCTACTCGGCCGTGTACGTGCCGCTCGAGCGCTTGTTCGCCCACCGGCCCGAGCAGCCGACCTTCCGCAAGGGCTGGCGCACCGACCTGACGTACTTCTTCCTGAACTCGCTGTTGGTGCAGCTGATGACCTTGCTGACCATGCGGCCGGCCATGGTGTTGTTCGATTGGGCCAGGATTCCGCTGGTGACGGCGTGGGTATCGAGCCTGCCGTTTCCAGCCCAGCTTCTGGGGGTCTTGCTTATCGCCGATCTGACCCAATACTGGGTGCATCGCGCCTTCCACAGCGTCCCCTTCCTATGGCGCTTCCACGCCGTCCATCATTCCGCCGAGGAAATGGACTGGCTCGCCGGCTCCCGCATCCATCTGGTCGACGCCGTCGTCACCCGAGGCGCGACGTATGTGCCGATCTACGTGCTGGGCTTCTCGGAGGCGGCGCTGTTTACCTACGTCGTGGTCGTGGTGGTCCAGGCGACGTTCATCCACGCCAACGTGCGCTGGGAGCTCCGCCCTCTCAGATGGCTGTTGGCGACGCCGTGTTTCCACCATTGGCACCACACCGCCCAACTGGAAGCCCAGGATAAGAACTTCGCGGTGCACATGCCGGTCTGGGACTGGCTGTTCGGCACCTACCACATGCCGGGCCACTGGCCCGATGAATACGGCTTGTACGACGGCGACATGCCGTCGGGGTGGACCCGGCAGTTCACCTATCCGTTTCGTTCTTCCGGTTCAGCCGACCCGGGGGACGCCGCCGGCGACTGACCGGCCCCGCTGTCCGGGGCGCGTTTCGTTTTCGACGCGACAACGGGGGCCGGGCTGTGCCACCCTCTCCAGTCCAACGGAAAGGGGGGAACGCTCTGCCGGCGGCTGGCCGGCGGCGGTCATGTCGATGAGACGCAGAGCGCGCGTTGAGGAGTGGGTCCGGGCCCACCGGACGCAGCTGTACACGGCGTGGGCCGTGGTCGGCGCTGCTGTTGTGGGGGCGCTCGTTCTCGGGCCCGATTTCCACTACATTCGCGACACCGCACCGCTGCCGCGAATCTGGGCGATCCTGTTTTTCCTATCGCTGTGGTGCTGGGTGGCGCTGCGCTTCATCGCGCTGTGGATTTGGGCCTGGGTGGTGATGGCGGTGGCGCCGGTGTGCCTGGCGTACCCGATCTGGTACAACCTCGATGCTTGGTGGTTGACGCCGTTGCTGTACGGCATCGTCGGCATCTCCGCGCTCACGGTGGTGGCCGTGGT
>JAZFYL010000256.1:0-6871 GCA_036443495.1 Gemmatimonadales bacterium
CGTCCCTTCCGGCCCTGGTTGATGCGCATCGTGGTCAACGCCGCCACCGACGTCTATCGACACCGGAAAGTACGGCACGGTCCCATGCTGACAGACACGGTGGCAGATTCGGCGCCGGGCCCCGACCGCGAGACCGATCGTTCGCTCTTGCGATCCCATTTGGCGGTGGCCCTGGCCGGGCTGCCGGAACGGCAGCGGATCGCGGTCACGATGTTCGACAGCGAAGGCTACAGCCACGGCGAGATCGCAGACGTGCTGGCGGTTCCCGTTGGCACTGTCCGCTCACTGGTATTTCATGGCAGGCGTGTGCTGCGCAAGACGCTGGCGCCCTAGTGGGAGGAAAAGGCATGACGGACGACAGCGACTTCAACTCGGAGCGAGACGTCGTCCTCGGCAATGCCCTACGCGATCACCTGAACGTTTCGAACGATGCGGCTTTCATCGCCGCCGTGATGGAACGGATCCGGCTGGAGTCTCGCGAATCAAGCTGGGATGTCCTGGCCGGTTGGGCCCCGCTGGGAATGGCGGCAGCCGCGGTACTGGCGCTGGTCTCGGGCCTGCTGCTGGGGATTGCCTTGAAGCAGGAAGCGGACGAACCGGGAGTGGGGATGGCCGCCACGGACAACGTGGTGGCCGAATGGCTGTCGTCCCCGGAACCGATCACTAATGATCTCGTGCTGACTGCCGTCCTCACCGGCGACGGCTTGCCGCAACGCGGAGAACGATGATGATGACCAAAACCAAGTGGAGTGCTGCCCTGCTGTTGGTGGCGACATTCGTGCTCGGTGCCCTGACCGGCGGAGCGGCCGTGGCCACAGCCGACCGTGATGCGCCGGAGTGGCGCCGGCCATCAGGCGGGATGGTAGAGCACCTCGCCGACCAACTGGGCCTCGACGCTCAACAGCAGGACAGTGTCCGGGTGATTCTGGAGCGCCACCATGAGGCGTTCAAAGGCATCAGGGACCAAATAGGCGCCGAGATCCGGGCAGTGTTGACCGAGGACCAATTGCAGCGCTTCGAAACCATGAGGAGCGAGATGCGAAGGCACCAAGGCCCGCATCGCCGCAGCGATTCGATGTCCTCGACCGGGAAGACCGAAGGGCAATGACCAAACTACTAGTGCGCGCGACTTACGTGGCGGTGTCGATCGGCCTCCTTGGCTTCGTTCACCTCCACGGCCAGCGCCCCAGCCCAGTTCTGACGGACAGCCTGCCCTCCGGAACCAGCCCGGCGATCACCCTCGACGAAGCGATTAGCCTGGCCCAACGGGTTCAGCCGATCGTCGTGCGCGCTCTCAGCGGCGTGAACACCGCCGAACACCAGGAGCGCTCAGCTGCAGTGGGCGCGTGGCTGCCCAGCATCAATGCCACCTCGAGTGGTGCGTCAACATGGAACGAAGGCGTCGCCCGCATCGATCCGAACACAGGACTCCCGCTGGCGGCCAACACGGTCAGTCGCACGGCCGGCTTCGGGTTTACGGGCAGCTGGGATGTCTTCACCGGCTTCTCGCGCAGCGCCGAGTCCCGCCAGGCCAAGGCCAACCTCAAAGCCGCCGACGCCGACTTGATCGATTCACGCTATCAGGTGACCCTGCAGACCAAGCAACAGTTCTACGCTGCGCTCAGCGCCGGCGAGTTGCTGCAGGTGAGGCTGGCTGGTGTCCGGCGGGCAGAAGAGCAACTCAACATCTCGGTGAACAAGCTGCGGACCGGCTCGGCCACGCGCTCCGACTCTCTGCGATCAGTCGTGACCCTCGGGAACGCCCAGGTGCAACTGCTAAACGCGGCCACCATCCTGGCCACGGCCGAGGCCAATTTGGGCCGCCTCGTCGGATTCGACGGGCGTGTGGGCGCCGTCGACGACCCGTCGTTCCACGACATCGACATCACCGTGTCCGAGTCGAGCCTCCGCCAGGAAGCGATGGCATCATCGCCCACAGTCCTAAGTTCGGATGCGTCTGCTGAAGCTGCTCAGCAATCCTGGAACGCCGCCAAGGGATCGTGGTGGCCAAACATGACGCTGAGCGGCAGTTGGAACTGGAACGGAAACAATCAAGTCAACAACTTCAAGCTTCTCGAGCAGAAGTCCCTGCGGCTAAACCTGACGTGGCCGATATTCAACGGCTTCAATCGCGAGACGAACATCGCGGTCCAGGCCAACAACTACGACATCGCCGCCGCCACGGCAGACGACACCCGGCGGCAAACGTCGGCGGCACTGATTACACGCGTGGCGGAACTGAACGCCGCCAGACTGCGCGTAGACATCGCCCGGGTGAGTATTGCAGCCGCGGAGGAGGATTTGCGGGTCCAGCAGGAGCGGTATCGGCTCGGCGCCACCACCATCATCGAAGTCCTAGCCTCGCAGGAGGCCCTCAACCAGGCTGAAGGCGACGAAGTCGAAGCCCACTTCGACCTGCTGCTGGCCAAGGCCCAAATCGAAGCCCTGATCGGGAGACCCCTATAGATGCTATCGCAACCCTACCGCGTCGGTCCTCCTCGCCCCAGGCTGGCAGCCGCTGCTGTCTTCACCGCGGTTGCGCTGGCGGCTTGCGGCAGTGAAGAGGAACCGGATCTACTCTACCAGGCGGTGCCAGTCTCCACTCGGGATATCATCGTGTCGGCCGAGGCTGCCGGCGTCGTCGAGCCGGATATGTTGGTAGAGGTCAAGTCCAAAGCCTCCGGCGAGATTCTGGAGATCCTGGCCGAGACCGGGCAAAAGGTAGAACGTGGTGCCCTCCTGATCCGGGTCGACCAACGCACACCGCGAAACGCCCTGGCGCAGTCCGGGGCCAATCTCGACGTCGCCCGCGCCAGGCTGGAGAATGCCGAAGCGCAAAAGGGCCGCGCGGAGCAGCTGTTCTCCTCCCAGTCGATCACCGAGACCGAATACGAAGCCACGATGCTCGACTACGCCAACGCCAAGGCGGAGGTGGTTCGTGCCGAAGTGCAAGTCGAAAACGACCGGATTCGCCTGGACGATACCGATGTACGTGCGCCGCTCTCGGGGACCATAATCGAGAAGAGCGTCGAGCGTGGGCAAGTCATCTCGTCGCCGACCCAGGATGTGGGCGGCGGCACGGTGTTGCTCAGGATGGCGGACCTCGACCTGGTACAGGTGCGCACGCTCGTCGACGAAACGGACATCGGCAAGATCAAGGAAGGCTATGACGCCACCGTCACCGTGGCGGCGTATCCCAACAGCCCGTTCCGCGGCGAGGTCATCAAGATCGAACCGCTAGCCGTGGAGCAGCAGAATGTGACCATGTTCCCGGTACTGGTGCGAATCACCAACCGGGACGACCTCCTCCGGCCGGGCATGAATGCCGAGGTCGAGATTCACATCGGCCGACGCGACGGCGTATTGGCCGTGCCCAACGCGGCCCTACGCACCCAGCGGGACGTGTCCACCGCCGCCATGGTCTTGGGCATGTCCGACGAGACCGTCCAGCAGCAACTGGCCGCCGGGGACGAGGCCGCCCGTAAGGGGGATTCCACGTCGAGCACTACCCTGGCCGCCACCGCGGGCGGCTCCGCAGAGCAGCAGGCCGCCGCGGAAAACACCATGACCTTCCAGGGCCGCACCATCACGCTGCCGGAGGGAGTGACGGCTAGCCAGGTCCAGCAGATCATGGCGAAGTTCCAGAACGGGCAGCAACCCACCGCTGAAGAGATGGGCATTCTGCGGAAAATGCGGTCCGCCATGGGTGGGGGAGGCAGCGGCCGGCCCCGCCGACGGTCGAGTTCCAACGAGTACCAATTCGGTGGCCGGTACATCGTTTTTGTCATGCGTAACGGTCAGCCGACCGCCACCCGCGTCCAGACCGGGCTCACCGACCTCGACTATAGCGAAGTGGTCGCCGGCCTGACGGCGGAGGATTCCGTGCTGGTGTTGCCCAGCGCCAGCCTGGTCCAAAGTCAGCAGGCGTTCCAGGAACGGGTGCAGCGCTTCACGGGTGGCGGGCTTCCGGGTCTGTCCTCCTCGTCCTCGTCCAGGCGCTAGACATGCTGCTGGGAGAGACCCTCGCCGTCGCGCTGCAGTCCATCCGGGCCAACCTCCTGCGCGCCGGTCTGACCATGCTCGGTATAGTCATCGGCGTCGCCGCGGTCATCACGATGGTGGCCCTGGGCACGGGCGCCCAACGCTCCATCGAACAACAGATCGACGCGATGGGCGCCCGGCTCATTACGATCTACGGCGGCCAGTCCCGCATGCGTGGCGTCGCATCCAGCACGCGGGCGGGCCTGACCACGGACGACGCCGAGGCCTTGGCACGTGACGGAGAGTTCCTCAGCGCCGTAGTCCCGGAGATCCGCGGCAACCAGCAAATCAAGTTCGGGAACGCGAACATCAACGTGAACGTGACGGGCACGACCCCGAACTACGCGCCCGTCAGGCAGTACCAGATCGAGTTCGGTCGGATTTTCACCGAAGGCGACGACGTGGCGCGCAAACGCGTGGCCGTGCTGGGCTATGCGGTCCCTGAACTGCTCAACGCCAACGCCGCCTCGCTGATCGGCCAGAGAATCCACATCAAGGGCATCCCATTCGACATCATTGGTGTTCTCGCGGAAAAGGGCTCCACGGGATCGTTCTCCAATCCGGACGAGCAGATCCTGATTCCGATCAAGACCGCTCAGTACCGTGTCTTCGGTACCGATCGCCTAGGGTCGGTCACGGTGGAAGTGGCGGAGGGCGTGTCCTTGGGCCAGGGCATGGTGGACATAGAACGGATCCTGCGACGAGAGCACAAGATCGCGCCCGGACGCGACAACGACTTCCGTCTGTTCGATTTCAGTTCGATCTTGGCCACACGGCAAGAGGCCACCGAGGTGTTCACCTACCTGCTGGCCAGCATCGCTGCGGTCAGTCTCCTGGTCGGCGGGATCGGCATCATGAACATCATGTTGGTGTCGGTGACCGAACGCACCCGGGAAATCGGTGTGCGCAAGGCCATGGGCGCGACCCGCCGCAATATCATGCTGCAGTTTCTGGTGGAAGCGCTGGTCCTCTGCCTGCTGGGCGGGGTCTTGGGAATCGCGGTGGGAAGCGGCGGCGCATTGGCGCTAGCGCATTTCGCGGGATGGAATACCATGATGTCCCTGCCGGCGGTCGGGCTGGCGTTTGCCTTCAGTGCCGGAGTGGGGCTGTTCTTCGGCATCTGGCCGGCCCGCCGCGCCTCGATGCTCGATCCGATCGAGGCCCTGCGATATGAATAGGCGCCGGCTTCCGGCCTAGAACGATCCGTTTAGCTGGGCACGCGCTTGGCCGTGAACGTTCCAACCACCGATACCGCCTGCTCCACGACCTGCCCGGAAGGACCGGTTTCATCCCGAAGAACGAGTAGCGCAAATTGACCTTGGAGGGCTCCGTCGGGCAGCCATTCGTTGAGAATGAAGATGCCGGCAGAGTTCGAGGCCCATGTTCGCGTGTTGTCCCGCAACCAGGCCCGGCCGTCGAAATCCACACCGGCGGGCCCGATCTCGTACTGGCCCAGCTGCGGGACGTTTCCCGAATCGATCGGGAACCGCGTCAAGACGATGTCGAGCCGGGCGCTTCCGAAGGAGGGCCCTTCCACCGGGGTGGATCGGAGCTCCATCACAAAGGCCCCCGTTGAGGATATCGCCCAGGCAGCACCCTCACCCCGCACCCGCCCACTCGCACCGAACACCGAATCGCTGGGCGTGAACACCAGCCAATAATCGAACAATGTCCCGGTGAGGTCGATCGGTGGTCCGACACCACTGTCCTCCTGGCCGCAGGCCAGTGCGGCAAGGAGAGTGGTGGCGCCGAGAAGAGCAGTTCGTTTCATGAGTCCTTGGAGCTGGGGGCCGCTTGCAGCACGCTTCTAGGTAACCGGCTCATATGGTAGGATATGAACCATCCCCGAAGGCTGCAAGCCGGATGCCAGACCCCAGGGAAGCCCCTTTCAAGCGTTCCTGGCGTCCGACCCGTCCAATGACTGAATGACATCGACAATGCAGAATTCCCCCCCAGGTGCCGCCGGCGCCCCTCCGCCGGAATCCCCCGATAGCATTGGGGATCTGGTGCAACGGGTGCAGCACGGCGAAGTGGATGCCTTCGAGGCGCTCTACCGGGCCCATGTCGACAGAGTATACGCCCTGTGCCTCCGGATGTCGGGCGACCCGGACCAGGCTGCGGAACTCACCCAGGATGTGTTCATCCGGTGCTGGGAGCGGGTCGGAACCTTTCGCGGCGATAGCCGGTTCGGGACCTGGCTTCACCGGGTCGCCGTGAACGTCGTGCTCGAGCGCGTTCGGACCACACAACGACAAAATCGGAGATTCGAAGTTCGCGATGACTCCGATACACTGCCTGGCGCGGCGGTGGACCCGCATCACGACGAGCGCATGGACCTCGAGCGAGCGATCCGAGCGCTGCCACCCAAGGCACGGCAGGTCTTCGTGCTGCACGACATCGAAGGCTACCGTCACCGGGAGATCGCACAGCTCACCGGATCCGCCCAGGGGACCTTGCGAGCCCAGCTGCACCGCGCGCGGAAACTGTTGATGGAGGCACTATCGTGAACACCCACCTGACCGACGATGCCCTGCATCGGTACGTCGATGGCGAACTGGACCCCGCGACATCGGAAGCGTGTGCCCGCCATTTCACGACCTGTGAGGCTTGCGCGGAACGTCTGGCGACGCTCGAGGACCTGCTGTCGCGAGTGGAGAGCATGCCGGCGGGAATCACCCCGCCCGAGGACCTGTGGCCCGGACTCCAGCGCCACATCGAGTCCAGCAAAGTGGTGGCGCTTGACGCTCCCGGCCCCCCCCCCCCCCCCCCCCCCCCCCCCCCGGGGGGGCGGGGGGGCCCGGGGGGCCGGGGGGGGGCGCCCCCCCCCCCC
>JAZFYL010000257.1:0-3711 GCA_036443495.1 Gemmatimonadales bacterium
TTCGGGCCTCTATCTTAGCCCGATGCCCGAGATAACCGCCCGCCTCTCGACAGCCCTCGCCGACCGCTACAGGATCGAGCGCCACCTGGGCGAAGACGGCATGGCCACCGTCTACGTCGCTGAGGACCTCAAGCACGAGCGCAAGGTCGCTGTCAAAGTCTTGCGACCCGAACTCGCCGCCGTGCTCGGTCCGGAGCGCCTTGCCAAAGAGATAGAAGTCACCGCCAAGCGTCAACATCCCAACGTCCTGCCGCTCTACGATTCCGGCGAAGCAAACACGCTCCTCTACTACGTAATGTCCTTCGTGGCTGATGGCTCGGGAGGTGCAACATGTTAGACGCACTGAGACAGGACCTCACGTTTGGACTTCGCGCGTTTCGTAAGAGTCCGGGGTTTGCGGCCGTGGTGGTGCTGACCCTGAGCCTCGGCATCGGGGCGACCACGGCGATTTTCAGCGTCGTGCGGGGCGTGATCCTGAAACCGCTACCGTATCCCGAGTCCCACCGCCTCGTCTGGCTCAGCCACAGCATACCCGGCTTGCCGGGGGTCACCACCAACCGCCAGACTATGACTCCCGGGCTATACCATCAATACCGCACGCTGAGCCGCAGCCTGGAGGATGTGGCGCTCTACCGCGTCCTGGAGGGGAGCCTCGCCGGCGACGGCGAACCGGAACGCGTGTACGCGATCATGGCCACCCACAGCATGTTCCAAATGCTTGGGGTACCACCGTTGATTGGACGATGGTTCGGCCAGGCCGATGTCGAGCCGCCCCCTGATCCCAACGAAGAACGTCAAGGAATGGTGGTGCTGAGCCACGGCCTGTGGGCCCGCCGTTATGGGTCAGACCCGTCCATTCTGGGCCGCACCATCATGGCGAATGAAAATACGGTCGAAGTGATCGGGGTCATGCCGCCGGATTTCGCGTTCCCGTCACCCGACGCGCAGCTCTGGTTCCCATGGGGTATGCGGAATCCCCCCAGGGGCTTTGGAGGCTTCTCCGGAATACGCGGCCTGGGGAGGTTGAAGCCCGGTGTGTCACCCGAACGCGCGGAGGTGGACCTCAACTCGCTCATCCCGGGGACTCTCGAGGCGTTTCCGGGGGAGTTCGCGGAGCGTCTGGTAAACGACGGGCGGCTCCAGGCCCACGTAGAGCCACTGAAGGACCACCTGGTGGGAGAAGTCACACAGACGCTGTGGATCGTGCTCGGCACGGTTGCCTTCGTCCTGCTCATCGCGTGCGCCAACGTGGCGAACCTCTTTCTCGTCCGGGCCGACGCCCGTCAACGGGAGATGGCGGTCCGGACCGCTCTGGGGGCGGGGCATCGCCGCCTGGCCCGGCACTGCCTCGCCGAGAGCATTCTAATGGCGGGCGTGGGCGGGTTGCTGGGCTTGGGACTCGCGATCGTGGGCGTCCGTGCGTTGGTGCGCCTTGGGCCCGTGAGCCTGCCCCGGCTCCACGAGGTAGGTATCGACATGAGCGCGTTGGCGTTCACTGCCGCCATCTCGATCCTCGCCGGCATCTCCTTTGGCTTGATCGCTGCGTTCCGGCCCACGGGGGCCATGCTGGCGTCACTCAAGGAGAGCACAAGGGGGAGCACGAGTGGTCGCGGCCAGTTCCGTACCCGACATGTACTGGTGATGAGCCAGGTGGCCTTCGCCCTCGTGTTACTCGTAGGATCGGGTCTCATGATCCGCAGCTTCTGGCATCTGAAGAATGTCGATCCGGGGTTCGACGCCCGGTCGGTGTTGACCTTCGAGCTGAGGGCCACACGGGCGTTTGAGGGCCGAGACGGCGTCGTCGAGTTCCACGAGCAGTTGTTGGATCGGCTCATGGGACTTCCGGGCGTGCAAGCGGCGGGCGGAGTGACTTGCCTTCCTCTGCGAGGGGTCGTATCCGGTTGCAGTGCTCGCACGACACTGATCGAGGAAGGCTTTGCGTCCGCCACGAGCGAGCTCGGTCCCGCAATCCGAACCGTCACCGTGACCCCCGGCTACTTCGAGACCATGAGGATTCCGCTCATGGCCGGCACGACCGTCGAACGGCCGGAGCGCGATTCACTCGGAGCCAACGTCGTAGTCAGCGCGGCTCTTGCTCGGGACTACTGGCCGAGGGAAGACCCGATCGGCAAGCGCGTGTTCCCCACGGTGGCGCCAGGCATTTCTCCTCCTCGCTGGTACACCATCGTCGGGGTCGTTGGCGATGTGAATTACTTCAATCTCACCGATGACCGAGACGGCGAGTGGGGGAGATTGCTCTACTTTCCCGATGGGGCTCGCGGGTCACCGGGCTCGCGCGCCATGACGATCGTCATGCGGACCGCCACTCCACCGCTGGAGTTAGTCGAAGCCGTTCGAAACACGGTACGGTCTTTGGATGCCAACGTGCCGGTTGCACACATTCAGACCATGGAAGGGGTGATGTCGAGCGCCCGCGCCCAGATGGCGTTCACCATGGTGCTGCTGGCCATCGCCGGGATGGTCGCGTTGGCATTGGAGTCGATCGGGATTTACGGCGTGCTTGCGTACGTAGTGAGCCAGCGCACCAGTGAAATCGGCATCCGCATGGCGTTGGGCGCCCGCCCGGCGGATGTGCGCCACATGATCATGCGACAGGGCGGGGCCGTCGTGTTGGTCGGCTTGGGAATTGGGCTGGCCGGTGCGTTCACACTGACCCGGGTGATGGAGGCGGTGTTGTTCAACGTGAGTCCCACCGACCCCGCGACATACATCGGAGTTTCGATCGGGTTGCTCGCGATTGCGCTGCTGGCGACCTATGTGCCGGCGCGCAAAGCGGCGGGGGCGAATCCGGCGGACGCGTTACGGGTGGAGTAGGCCGTATCCGGCCGAACATCCGTCGTTTGCGCCCCTCGTCCTCTTCGGACGATTCGCCGATAGGTGCCGAGCACGGAATCTCATCCCACAAGCCCAAGGTGGCCTTCTCCCCACGCCCCCCTTCCACCCTTACCTTCTCGCCCCGTCGCATCCCCGCCGACTCGCGGAGTCCCGAATAGACCCGTATGTTAGGCCCTGCCGCCCCCCCGGTGGGGCTGCATCAGCGCTGCGACCCTTTGGAGATACAGATAATGAGAACAGAGACACGCTACTCGCTAACATCAGCCACCGCCTTGGCTTTGGCGCTCTGTGTATCGGTAACCTCTGCCTGCTCTAACCCCGGAGCGGGGATAGCGACGGAAGGGGATTGGGCGTTCATCACCGGAAACACCTATGGTCAGCGATACTCCGCACTGGACCAAGTCAACGCGGACAACTTCGAGCAGCTCGAGGTGGCGTGGGTTTGGGATGGGTCTGCTTTCCCGAACGTGAACGCGCGCGCTACTCCGATTTACGTCAACGGCAAACTCATCAGCGTGGCCGGCGAGAGGCGTCACGTCGTGGCCACGGACGCTGGCACGGGAGAGACCATCTGGTCGTGGGTCGAGCCGGAGACGTTCCGGTGGGAGTACTCCATGCGAAAAAACCACGGGAAGGGCGTCGCCTACGCCAATGTCGACGGCCGCGATGTCGTTTACGTGGTCACGCCGGCCTTCTTCCTACATGCGCTGGATGCCGAGACGGGCCAACCTGTCGAGGGCTTCGGGGGATCCGTTCCCATCGAAGGCTTTCCCGAAACGGGCACGGTGGATCTCCTCGCCCACCTAGGTCATGAATATGACCCGGAAAAGGGGATCCCCTTGGAAGTCGGTTACA
>JAZFYL010000258.1:0-2001 GCA_036443495.1 Gemmatimonadales bacterium
CACAGCAAGAGCTGGGCATCGACATTTCCGACACCGCCCTCGACGATATGCGGGCCCACCTCGATGACGTCGACCTCGCAGCGGCGGCCGAGTACGAGGGCCGGTTCCGCCACGACGTCATGGCCCACATCCACGCCTTCGGCGACCAGGCTCCCGCGGCCCGCCGGTACATCCACTTGGGCGCTACCAGCGCCTTCGTCACCGACAACGCCGACCTCCTGGTGATGCGTGACGGCCTCCGGTTGCTGCTCGGACGGCTGCTGACGGTGATGCAAGCGCTGGAGCAGTTCGCCCATACCCACCGGGCCCTTCCCTGCCTCGCCTACACCCACTTCCAGCCGGCTCAGCTCACCACCGTGGGCAAGCGAGCGACGTTGTGGCTCCAGGACTTCCTGCTCGACTCCGAGGAACTGTGCTACCGGCTCGAGCACGTGCGCCTGCGAGGGTGCAAGGGGACAACGGGGACCCAGGCGTCCTTCCTGGAGTTGTTCGAAGGAGACCACCAGCGGGTCCGTGAACTGGACACCAGGCTGGCTGTCAAGATGGACGCGGTGGGGACCTTCGCGGTCACGGGACAGACCTATCCCCGGAAGTACGACGCCATCCTCGTCAACGCCCTCAGTGGCATCGCCATGTCGGCCGCCAAGTTCGCCAACGACATCCGGCTGCTGCAACACGAGGGCGAACTCCTGGAGCCGTTCGAAACCGAACAGATCGGTTCGAGCGCCATGGCCTACAAGCGGAACCCGATGCGGGCCGAACGCATCAACGCGCTGGCGCGGCACGTCCTGGCTCTGCAGAGCGATCCGGCGCACACTGCCGCAACGCAGTGGCTGGAGCGCACGCTCGACGACAGCGCCAACCGGCGTATGTCCCTTCCGGAGACCTTCCTGGCAACCGACGCGATCCTGGTGCTGGTCGCCAACGTCGTTCAGGGCCTAGAAGTGCAGGAACCGGTGATCGCCCGGCACGTCGCAGAGCAGATGCCGTTCATGGCCACCGAGCGTTGGCTCATGGCCGGGGTCTCGGCCGGCGGCGACCGGCAAGCCCTCCACGAGGTCATCCGCCGTCACGCGCTCGCGGTGGCTGACGATGTGAGCCGTGGCGAGCCCAATGACTTGGTCGAGCGCTTGGCGGCCGATTCGGCGTTCGCCGCGGTCCCGGTCGAGGCCCTGCGCGCCGAACTCAACCCCGAGCGGTACATCGGCCGGTCCGCGCAGCAGACGGAAAACTTCATCGTGGAGTTCCTCCGGCCCCAACTGACGCGGGCCCAGGCACTGGCGCAAGCGGCCCCGGCAGCCGAGGTGACCGTATGACTCGGACCGCAACTCCCGGTCTCCCGCTCCCGTTAGTCAAACGGGGCAAAGTTCGCGATGTCTACCAACTCGATGCCGACCTCCTCCTCCTCGTGGCCAGCGACCGGATCAGCGCCTTCGACGTGATCATGCGCGAGCCGGTGCCCGACAAGGGTATCGTCCTGACACAACTGAGTGCCTGGTGGTTCCAGCAATTGGCCGAGGTGGCGCCGTCGCACTTCGTGACCGCCAACACGGACGACATCGTTGCGCGGCACCGGGGATTGGAGCCGCACCGGTTAGACTTGGCCGGCCGCACCATGTTGGTGAAGCGGACCGAACCCATACTGTTCGAGTGCGTCGTTCGGGGTTACCTCGCCGGGTCGGCCTGGGCCGAGTACCGGACGAACGGCACCCTCGCGGGAGAGCCGCTTCCCGAGGGACTGGTACAAAGCGGCCCCCTGGCCGGGCCGATCTTCTCCCCCGCCACCAAGGCGGAATCGGGACACGATGAAAACGTTCCGTTTGCCACCGTGGCCCGGGAACTCGGCACGAAACTGGCCGACCGGCTCAGGGAAGTGAGCCTGGCGTTGTACCACGCCGGCCGCCAACAGGCCGCTACGGCTGGCATCATCATCGCAGACACCAAGTTTGAGTTCGGCATCGACGACAACGGGCAGCTCCTCCTGATCGACGAAGTCTTTAC
>JAZFYL010000259.1:0-2547 GCA_036443495.1 Gemmatimonadales bacterium
TCGTCGCCGGTCTGCTGGCGAACGTCGTGGCGTGGGTGGCCTATGGGGTTGCCGTGTGGTTGCTGGCCAAGGCGTTGTTGCCGGAGACCCCGTTCCCCCTGGTCGGCACGATCGGGGCCTTTACCGCGGCATACATCGTGGGCTTTCTGGTTCTGTTCATCCCCGGCGGCCTCGGTGTGCGTGAAGGGGTGTTCGTGTTGATGCTCCAGGGGACCGTGGGACTGGCCGCGGCGACCGCAATCGCTGTAGCTTCCCGGTTGCTTTTTACCGCAACCGAAGTCGGCATCGCCATCCCGTTTTTCGTCGTTCCCAAGGGAGACACGCGTGGAGACACCTGAATCCCCCTTCGAACCGCGCCGGCCCGGTCTGCTGGCCACCGCCGTGTTCTTCCTCGCCACCGCGAGCCTCACCTGGCCCATGGTCCTGGGCCGGTTTCTCGTCAACCCCCACAGCGACCAGTACGCCGCGGGCTACAGCTTCCGACTCTACGGGGCCGAGATGTTTCGTGCCACCGGGTCCATCCCGGAATGGAACCCCTACCTGTTCGGCGGCTTGCCGTTCATTGGCGCCATGCACGGGGACATCTTCTACCCCACCGCATGGCTCCGATGGTTCCTGCCGACGGACGTGGCCATGAATCTGGGGTTCGCCGTCCACATTCTGTTGGCGGGGGTTCTGACCTACGCATTCCTCCGTGCGCTCGAGTTGCCCTGGACCGCGGCCGTCGTGGGGGGCCTGGCCTACGAGTTGACCGGCATGGTCGCCTCGCTGGTGAACCCGGGCCACGACGGCAAGATGTTCGTTGCGGCCTTGGCCCCGCTTGCCTTCCTGGCGCTCTTGCGGGCCATCCGGGATCAACGGATCTCCTGGTACGGGGTGTTCGCCCTGGTCGTTGGTTTGGCGCTGCTGAGCCCCCACTATCAGCTGACGTACTATCTCCTGGTCGCCTCAGGGCTGTGGACCCTCTATTTGGTGTTCTGGGCGCCTGACCGCTCTACTGCGGCCAAGTGGTACAAATCGATCGGATTGGCCACGGGAGCCGTGGCCCTCGGGTTCTTCATTTCGGCCATACAGGCATTTCCGTTCCTCGACTACATCCAGTACTCGCCACGCGGGGCAGGGGGGGCAAGCAGGGGCTGGCAGTACGCCATTGGCTTCTCTTTGCCTCCCGAGGAGCTGATGAGCACGATCCTGCCGCAATTCAACGGTGTGGTCGAGAACTACTGGGGCCGGAACTTCTTCAAGCTCCACTCCGAGTTCCTGGGCGGGTTGGTGGTCATCCTGGCGGCGTTCGCGTGGGGGAACAGAGAGCGCCGCGGCATCCTGTGGGCCATGACCGGCCTCGGCGCGTTCTTTCTGTTGATCTCCTTCGGCGGGCATACCCCGTTCTATCGGCTGTGGTACGAAGTCATGCCGATGATGAAGAGCGTGCGTGCTCCCGGCATGGCGTTCTATCTGGTCGCGTTCCCGGTGGCGGTGGCAGCCGCCATAGGCACCGAGCAGTTGCTGAAGCGCCGGGTGAGCAAGCGTCTCTTCTGGACGGCCTTCGGCCTGCTCGGCGGAATCGCTCTCCTGGGGGTCGCCGGATTGCTGCAACCGGTGGCCGAGGCGCTGGCGCCACCGCAAAGCGTTCAGCGTGTGGCGGCCAACGCGGACTCGCTCAGGATGGGGTCGCTCAGGCTCCTGGTCATGATCGTCGTGGGCGGCGCGATCGCGTGGACGGTCTGGGCCGGCAAGATCGGCGGCGCGGTCGCGTCAGCCGCCCTGATCCTGGCGGTGGGAGTCGATCTCTGGAGCATGGAGCGCGAGTTCTTCCGCTACTCGCCGCCCGCCTCCGAATTGTATGCCACCGACGAGATCATCGACCGCTTGCGCACGACCGAGGGTCCCTACAGGGTGCTGGACTTCGGCATCTATCCCCAATCCTACCTCATGGCGTTCCGGATCCAATCGGTGCTGGGCTACCACGGCAATGAGCTGCGGTTCTACGATGATCTGTGGGGGGGGAAGAACGAGTGGCGCCATCTGGGCATGTCGCAGCTGTGGGACCTCCTTGCCGTGAAGTACGTCCTGTTTCCGTCGGTCCAGGAGATTCAGGGATTCTCCCGGGTGCTCGGGCCCGTCGAAACGACCTCCGGAGGGTTTGGCGTGCTGTACCAGCGGGATTCGTTGGCCCCGGCCAAGTACGTCAGGGTGCTGCCGGGGGCCCTGAAGGTGCCCGACGAACAGATCGTGCCCAGCGTGATCAACCCGCAGATGCCCTACAACGTGGTGCTCCTGCTGTCCGATACGGTAGCGCTCGATGTCCCGGAGTTCGAGGGGTTGCCCGTGCCGACTGCCGTCACCGCCTCGCTGGCGCACTGGGCTCCGGGAGAGATGTCTATCGACCTCGAAGGGGACGACCAACGCCAGGTGTACCTCCTTGTCTCCGAAACGTGGCACCCGGACTGGCACGCCACCGTGGACGGCCAGACCGTGACGCCGGTCAGAGGGCAGGGGGCCCTGGTGGCCGTTCCGCTGGCGCCTGGCGCACGGCGCGTCGAGCTG
>JAZFYL010000260.1:0-3213 GCA_036443495.1 Gemmatimonadales bacterium
CAGCGGCCACCACCCGGTTAGACCTTCCGCAGGTAACAGCATACGGCAGGACGGCCGATTCGGCCAGGGGGGCAGCGAGGGCAGCGAAAAGCTTGTTCTCTTCAGCCTAGTTCGTAAAGCTATTTGACTGCCCCGACTACCGTCCGCCCTACCGGCCGACCGGCCGACCGTCCGACCGCCCGTCCGCCCGTCCGCCCTACCGCCCTACCGCCCTATTTATAGAAGATCCCCAACCCGAAATAGCACGGCTCCACGCTGCAGGAGTACATCGTCACCTGGATCTGGTAGCGCCCCTGGTTCTTCAGGCTGAGTTCTACCACGGGAACGTCGTCGGTCTCGGTGTCGCGAGCCACGGTATTATCGTATTCGTCCAGCAGGGCGATATCGAGATCGCCGCAGTCGCCATCACAGGCACCGATGATCAGGTAGTCGTTGCCCCCGTAGAGCGTCATGGTCCAGGTGTCCTTCTCGTCCTCGTCGAGCTTGCCGATTATGTAGTTACGGGTGGAGTATCCCTCGGCATCAGCCCAATCGTAGACCGCTTCCAATTGGGTCCACACGGTGCCGGCGGGGCCCTGGGACTCAGCCTGGTGGGGAAACGCCATCGTCGCCAACGTCATCGCGACGACCGCAAACAGACCACGTATGTGGCGAATTGCCATGATTTCCTCCTCGAGGTAGCTCTGGAATGGCACTGTGGCACTGATGTGAGGGGATAGTGCCCGATCGAGGGGGCCGATAAGCATGCGGAGTGCCAACCGCCCCTCCCCCGCTACACTCGTCTACAGGTCAGCTACCAACCCGACCGCCTGACCGCCCGCCCGTCCGACCGCCCCACTTGTCCCATTGTGAAACTTCTCCATCACCAGTCTCGTTGTATCGCGTGAGGATATAGCCCAACGCGATCGAGAGGCGGTTTTGAGGATGTCACCCAAAGCGCTCACCAGCGACGGCCCCCTGTCGCCCCAGGTATTTCATATCCTTATCTCCTTGTACGACAACGAATTACATGGCTACGGCATCATTCAGCGGGTGGCCGCTCGGACGGACGGAGCCATGCGGCTCTCGGCCTCCACCCTCTACGGGGCCATCAAGCGCATGCTGCGGGATGGCCTGATCGAGGAGTCGGATGCACGGCCGGCCCCGGATCAGGATGACCAGCGCCGCCGCTATTACCGAATCACTCCGGCTGGGCACGAGGCGTTGAAGACCGAGAGTCGTCGGATCGCCGAGTTGGCTCGGGTCGTGGCCGAGCAGGGTCTGTTGGTGGAGTACGAGGGCTGATGTCGGCCGACGCCCGGCTGTTCCAGCGGATCGCCCGGTGGCTGCTGCCGGATGAATTCTGGCATCGGTTCGGGCAGCCGCTCATCCAGGCCGTCGTCGACCAGCGCCGGTCGTTGTCTCCCCAGGGGCCGAGTCGGCTGGTGGCGTTCTGGAGCCGGGAACTCGCCGGACTGGTTGCCACGGTCGCCCGCGAGCGGGCCGAGGCGGGCCGGGCCCGACGGGCCAACCAACCACCATCGCCCCTAGGGCAAAAGGTCAGACACATGTGGCACACCCTCCTGCAGGATCTGCGGTACGCCTTTCGGATGATGGTCAAGACCCCCGCGGTAACGGCGATCGCCATCGTGTCGTTGGCGTTGGGCGTTGCGGCCACCACTTCGGTATACAGCCTGTATCACGCGTGGCTGGTGCGTTCGGTCCCCTATCCCAACGGCGACCGGTTGGTGGTCGGGTGGGAGCGCGAGTCCAGAACGAACACCAACGAGGATCTGACGCCGGCGACGTACTTCGCCTGGGCCGAGGAGTCCCGCAGTTTCGAGCAGGTGATGGCCTTGTCGTTTGCGCCGGAGAACATCACCGGAGGCGACCGGCCGGAGATGGTGTGGCGGGGCGAGGTGACCCCGAACCTTTTCAGTGCCCTCGCCGTCACGCCCCTCCTGGGCCGGACCTTCGCGCCCGGCGACGGGGATGTTGGGTCCGAACCGGTGGTGGTGATTGGCGAGACGCTCTGGCGCGAGCGGTTCGGCGGGACGCCCGACATCATCGGCTCGGAGATCCGGCTGGACGATGTGGTTCATACCGTCATCGGAGTGGTCTCCCGCAAGTTCGATTTCATTCAGGGCAATGTGGATGTGTGGCGGGCACACAGTTTCGTCGGGCAGCGTGACGACCGAGGCGACCGACGCATCACGCTCACCGCCTATCTCGCGCCTGGCGTGACTCTCGAGCAAGCCCGTTCAGACCTGGAGGGGGTGCACGACCGGCTGCGGCAGCAGTTCCCCGAGGAACATGAAGGGATGACGGTCCGGCTGGTATCGATGCGGCAATTCTTCCCGGGACCGGCCGACCGGGCCTTCATTAAACTGCTGATGGCCGTGGTGCTGCTGGTGTTACTGGTGGCCTGCGTCAACGTGGCGAGCCTCTATCTGGCCAAGACTGAAGGGCGCCGCCGTGAGATCGCCATCCGCGCCGCGCTTGGCGCCGGTCGCTGGCGCCTGGTGCGCCAGCTTCTCAGCGAGACCACGCTGCTGGCGTTGGTGGCGGGAGGCTTAGGCGTAGCACTGGCGGTTCCCGGCGTGGCCTTCTTCGGGACCGCGATGCCCGCGTCGTTGCCGGCATCGCTCAACATGCCCGAGTTGAACGGGTCGGTGATTGGGTTCGGCTTCGGCGCGGCGATCGTCGCCGGGCTCGCCTTCGGCCTGGTCCCCGTGGCGCAGGCGCTTCGTACGCGGGACAACCACGTGCTCGACGGCAGCCGAGGCGGCACCGCCAGCCGTCGCAGCAAGCGGCTCCGCGGTGCCTTCGTGGTCGGCGAGTTCGCCATGGCGCTGGGCATCTTGATCGGAGTCGCGGCGCTGACCGATCTGTTCTCGCGTCGCCTGTCTGAGAACCCAGGCTTCGACGAGTCGAACGTGCTCACGGCCAGGATCCAGCTGCCGGCTTATCGCTATGGCACGCCCGATGCGCTGCGACGCGCGTCCCGGGAGCTCCACACAGAACTGGCAGCGATCGGCGGCGTAAGCGCCACGGCCCTGGCCAGCACACTGCCCCGGGCCCAGGGGTTGGCCAGCCGCGACTTCCGAGTCGACGGACGCCCGGCGCCCGACGGAGACGCCATGCCCCGGGCACGAGTCGCCAGCGTGAGCCCCGGCTATTTCGACGCGCTGTCGATCACGCTGGTGCGAGGACGAGGCATCGAACCGCGCGATC
>JAZFYL010000261.1:0-9153 GCA_036443495.1 Gemmatimonadales bacterium
CCGGATGTTGCGGTTTCCCGACCCGGAACGATCAGTATTTGGGCCGCGCAATTCAACCGGCCGAAGGGGCAGAGCCGCCCCAGGATCGGTCGCCATCGCCGCGTCCAGCTCTCGGGGGAACTTGGCGGAAAAATCGAGCTCCTGCCAGGGGCCGGGTGCTGGGTGCCAGGTGCCAGCTGTCAGGTGCCAGAAGCTAGAAAACAGAAAACAGCAATCAGAAAACAGAAACGAGTGCGTAGTGCGTAGGGAGAGGGGAGTGGGCAAGGGAGGCCTTGCGCAAATTGGCAGGGGCACAAATCCGTTGGGCTGCCCGCCGCTGCCCGCCGCTGCCCGCCGCTGCCCGCCGCTGCCCGCCGCTGCCCGCCGCTGCCCCCGCCTACCTGCTTGCCGTGAGGTCTGAGGGAAAGTGATACAGCTGCTGCACGGTGTTGCGATCGCGGGCGCTCGGCCCGGTGGTGGGATCGATTCCATACATCAGGTCGTTGGGGTCGAGCGATTCCTGAAACAGGCCCATCGTATGGCCCAGCTCGTGTGCCACGGTGATGGCGAAGCAAGACTGGGCCTGCGGCGAGGTCGGATCGACGCTTTGGTTCACGATGCGCACGCGGAAGGGAAGGGTTATGGTGGATCCGACCAACGGGGGGAAGCTGGTGACCCCCGCACATCCCGGCGCCCGGCTGAACAGCCTGACGCTCCGGATGGCCGGAACGACGGAGAAGCCGATCACGACATCCGCCGTCGACGAATCGCCGACGATCACTGCATCCCATTCACCGTAGAGGAATTGCTCTTTCCATGTCGCGATGCCCGCGGCCGTGTGAGCCGGAAGGCTCAGGCTGTCCTCGACCCAGATCTTGACCGGCAGGCTCGCCTGGGGCCAGTTGAAGGTCAGCGCCTGCCCGCCTGTGATGAGCCGCCAATCGTAGAAATCGGCCGAGCGGTTGGGTGGCGAGATATCGCCGCAAGCACCGCTGGCTATCGCGGCCACGCTCACCACGAGCCTGGTCAGATTCGATCTCATGGGCGGCCTCCTGTTGCGACACCGACGGTCAGACCCAATCGATGGACCTGCTGGCTCTGGGAGAAGCCTTGCGCCTGGAGTTCATCAGTCGTGAAACGATGGAAGTCATAGCGGAGGCTAACCATCAGGTCCAGGCTACCCGACACCGGGCGCCGATAGTCCACGCCCGCCCCGATGAGAAAGTCGAGAGGCCCCCCTTGGAGGAACATTCCCTCCTTCTCCTTGGGGAGATAGCTCAGCACGCCCACGCTGGCGCGCCAACGCCAATGGGGGTAGATCAGGGGACCGTTGAGGCCCACCGTACCCGACAGCGTTCGGAGCGTGCCCAGCTTGGTCGACTCCTGCCCCTCGGGCTTGGCCGAATATGACCCCGTGGTGAACTGCAATTCCAGGTCGACCAGGTATCGTGGGAAAGCCTCGACGCCACCTCCGGCCACGAGGGTCACGGCGACGGCAGGCTCGGTGGAGATCTGGTCGTTGACGATCTGGTCCTGGGTGAGTTTGGAACTCCAGGTCGCACCGCCCCGCGCGTAGAAGGTTGAGGTGGTCTGCGCGGTCAGGGCCGCGGGCACGAGGATGCCGATGGCACCGAAGGGTATTCGCATGCGGCTAAGATGCTTGGGGTAGGGGATGTTGGTCAACGGTGTCGGCGGGACACGGGTCTGGCATAGGCGCGAAGTCGGCGCAGCATCCGGCGGTCATTGGTCACCTCGTCTTCTCCCTTCGGGGTTTCGAGGACTTTGACTACATTGACGAATCGCGGGTCCCGCATCACACGCCGGAATGGTTCGGCGCCGAGCGACCCGTCGCCAATCAGTTCGTGGCGGTCGCGGTGCGAGGCGAACGGGGTCTTGGAATCGTTCAGGTGGAGGCATTGCAGGTGCTCGAGCCCGACAATCCGATCGAACCGCTCCCAGACCGCGTCATAGGCCTCCACGAGGTCGTACCCGGCGGCGTACAAGTGGCAGGTATCGGCACAGAATCCAATGCGGGATTGTAGTGAGGTGGGAATCGAATCACGCAATGCGGCGAGTTCCTCGAAGGTCCGACCCAACGCGGTTCCGGACCCGGCGGTAGTCTCGAACAGCACCATGACATCGCTCTCCGCTTGCTCGAGGGCGCGTGTGCAAGCTTCTGCATTCCGCTCTAGGCCGGCATCACGCTCATCGATATAGTTGCCTGGGTGCGACACCACGGCCGGGATGCCCAGCCGATCGCAGCGCTCCAACTCGGCAACGAAACTACCGATAGAGCGGTGTCTTAGGGCCTCGTCCGGCGAGGCGAGATTGATCAGGTACGAATCGTGCGCCACGAGGCCTCGAAGCCCGCACCGTTGGTACGCTTCACGAAATGCGTGACCGGTTTGACGGTCGATTTCGGGGTCCCGCCACTGATTGGGCGTCTTGGTAAAGACCTGAATCGCCGTGGCCCCTATTGCCGTTCCTCGTGCCGGGGCGAGGTCGATCCCGCCCCGGATGGAGACATGAGCACCCAGCCGTTCCTCTGAGCGATGACGCGCAGGGGTGGTTCGTGGTGCGAAGTGTTTCTTGGCGTTCGACATCGACGGAATTCGCTCTGGTGAATAGTTCCGCACTTCTCAATTCGTTGACGCGTCCCAGCGTCTTGCTGCTCGGCGACCCGCACAGTCGTCCCGAGGGACTCGAGCGTGCCCTGGTCCGTGGGGGATTCCAGGTGACGGAAGCCGAATTGCTGCCTGCGGTCAAGCCGGTAGGTGACCTACCCGACCTCGTCCTCATCTCCACGGCGGATGCCGACGACGCTCTGCGGGGAGTCTTCGATACGATGGATCCGAAGTTCTGGCATGGCGTTCCCTCCGTGGCGGTAATGGCCTCAGAGGACGCCGGTGGCTTGATCCGGGCCCTGGAAATGGGGGCCACGGATGCCATGATTGCCCCCGTCAACCTCATCGAGTTGTGCGCCCGTCTGGAGGCGCGGCTGCAGGTGCATGGGGACGTGGCCGATATCATCCAGCTCCAACGCGTCCACGATCTGATGTTCGACATCTTCGAGGAACTATCGAGCACGCATCGCCCCGATGAGATCATCCACGTTTTGGTGCGCCGGGTGGGCCACGCGTTGGAGGTGTCACATTGCGCGTTCATCATGGCGCGGCCGGGTGAAGACTACGGCCGGGTCGTGGCGGTGTACGAAGAGCCGGGGGTGCGCGACCTAAAAGTCGAGTTGCGACGATACCCCGAAGTAGCCGAGGCGCTCCGCACCGGATCTGCGGTTTATATCCCGGACATCCACCAGCACGAGATGCACGATGCGTTGCGGGCTTCATGGACGGAACAGGGGCTCCAGGTTGACATCAAGAGCGTGGTGGCGTTGCCCGTCAGCCTCCAGGGATCGGTGACGGGGGTCTTCCTCATCCGGACGACCCAGGGTGACGCGCCGCTCACATCGCGGAAAGTGGGCCTGGCCGAGACACTGGTCCGCGTTGCCGGCAAGGTTCTGGAGGGCGAGGAGCGGCGCGCCGCCATCTACCGGCGGCAGACCAGCGTACCGCTCCGAGATCCTCTGACCGGATGTGGCAGTGTCGACGCTCTCGATCGGCGTATCCGCGAGGAGTTCGAGCGGGCCAGACGCTACTCTCTTTCTTTCAGTCTGATCTTGCTGGACATCGACGACCTCGCCGCCTTCAACGAGCGGCTGGGGACAGAATGCGGGGACAGCCTGTTGGCGGGGCTCGGTTCGATGCTTCAGGAAGAACTACGCGCACCGGATTTCGTCTCGCGCTATGGTGGGGACGAGTTTGCCTTGATCCTGCCTGAAACCGATCTGGCGGGGGCCCGCCAGTCGATCCACCGGGTGCGCAACCGGCTGGCCAACCAACCCCTGGCGGACCTCGACGCGCGCGACCGGCCTCGGTTGAGCGCCGGTATTGTCACCTTCCCCCACCCCTCCGCTCTGCAAACCGAGGATCTCTTCGCCCTGGTCGAGGCGGCCCTGCTTCGAGGAAAGGCCCAGACGGAAGAGCGGATCGGCACCGCCGAGTCTATGACGTCCTAGTTGGCCCGCTCCCGCAGCCAGGCCGTGGGATCGAGCGCGATGGCCTGCGCTCCCCGAATCTCGAAATGCAAGTGGGGACCGTACTCGGTGTTAGCCCCGCCCACCGTACCGATGACCTGAGCCTCCGTGACGGCATCGCCCACCCCGACCATGGCCTGATCGAGTTGGGCGTAAAGCGAGAGATGGTCCGCGCCATGGTCGACCAGGATCAAGAGACCAAAAATTCCCCACCGCCGGATGCTCACCACCGTGCCGTCGGCGACGACCTTTACCGGCGTGCCCACCGGTGCTCCGATGCCGATGCCGTTGTGCCGCAGGATTACGCCATCCGGCTGCCGCTCCCGGCCGAAATTGAACACGATGGGCCCATCGACCGGCCAATCGAGTTGTCCGATATCGGCGGTGGTGATGGAGCCGGGCCCGACCACTGTGCCACGCCGGGCCGCCTCGATCAAGGCGGTGATCTGTCGGTTGAGTTCGGCCTCATCGCGATCTATTTGGGAAAGCTGCCGTTCGGTACGGACGCCGCTTTGCTCCAACCGCCGGAGTTGCCGTGTGCTGCTGTTGGCCAGACGGGTGTAGCGGGCCAGTTCGTCATCCCGTTCGGCGCGACTGCGGTCCAGGTTCGATCGCAGTCCCAATAGCTCGTCGCGCCGGGCCACGACCCGGTCCCGCAGGTGTTCGACATCAACCAGCAGCGCCTGGTCCTGCCGGTTGGTGAGGTAGAGGTATTTGTAGCGGCTGATGAGATCACCGAACGACTCTGCCGACAACAAGACCTGCCACACGTACAGCGCCCCGCGCTTCGAGATGTCGATCAGGCGTCGTTCGAGGATGGCCCGCGTCTCGGCGAGATTGTCCTGGGCCAACACCAAGTCGGCACCGACCCGATCAACCTGTGTGTTGAGGCCGCCAATCTGCCGGTCGATTTCGTTGACGATGTGGTTGGTCGAGCGCCGCTGGGCCTCGAGGTTCCGCAGTTCCGCCCCAACGTCCTTCACCTGACTTTCCAGCCGCCGGCTTTCACTCTCCAGGCGCTGCCGTTCGACCCGGATCGAATCGAGTCGTCGGCGACTCTCGTCGAGGTCGGGGGTTTGGGCTGATGTGACGGAGGGTGCCGCGAGGAGAAGTACCAAGAGGAAACGGCAGGGCGGCAGGGCGATGGGGTGAAAGGACCGGCGGGCGGCAAGCGGATGGAGATGAACCCTGAGCCGCTTGCTGACGGCCGAGAGCCGAGAGCCGAGAGCCGACCTGCCCCCGATCATACCTGTCGCAGGTGGCGTCCTACACTCAGGACGCTGCCGCTCAGCCCGATCAGGCAGCCGAACAAGATGCCGATGGCGATGTGTAACGGCGTGAAGAACACGAGATCCGAAAACACCGCCGCGTTCCGGTTGAAGAGCAGATAGGTGGTGCGGACCAGCGCGACCGCCAATCCGCCGCCCAACAGGCCCTTCAGGAAACCCTCCAGCAGGAACGGGCCGCGAATGAACCAGTCGGTCGCGCCGACAAGCCGCATGATGGCGATTTCACGGGCCCGCTGCAGCACGGCCATCCGAATCGTCGTACCGATGATGACTACCGCCGCCGCCGCGAAGGCCACCCCCAACACCAGACCGACCATGCCGGCCACGGTGCGCAGGCGGTCCAGTCGCTCGATCCAATCCCGCCCGAAGCGGACATCCTCCACGAACCCGAAGCCCGAGATCCGCTCCGCCACCGTCGCCACGACCTCCGCTCCTCGGAAGCCCTCCCGCAGGTGGATCTCGAGCGACGCGGGAAGGGGGTTCACCTTGAGATCCCGGTAAGCGTCGCGGAACTCCACCAGTTCTGCCTGCGCCTTTGTCAGCGCTTGCTGTTCGTCGACGTAGTCGACGGTCAGCACCTCCGGAAAGGCGCTGATGTCCTGTGACGCCACCGTGATGGCTTCCAGCGGCGTCCCCCGCATGATGTAGGCGATGATCTCCACCCGGCTGCCAACCCGCCGTAGCGCTTGCTGCATGTTGATCGCGACCAGGCCGAACAGGCCGACCGTGAACAGGGAAAAGGCAATCGTGGTGACGGAGAGGACAGACAACAATGGCGCGCGCCGGAAGGAGAGGAACGTCTCCCGCAACAGCAGTTTCATCGCACGGCCTCCTGGGGACGGCCGTCCTCCGCACTGTCGAAGACGATCGCCCCTTTCCGTAGCTCGATAGTGCGGTAGGAAGTCTGTCGCACCAGGTCAAGATTGTGGGTCGCCATCACCACGCACGTCCCGCCAAGATTGATGTCGCGGAGCAACTCGAACACACCCTTACTGGCCCGTTCATCGAGATTGCCGGTGGGCTCATCTGCCAGCAGGATCGGAGGGTCGTTGACCAGCGCGCGGGCCATCGCCACCCGTTGCTGCTCGCCGCCAGAGAGTTCCCGCGGCAGAGCCTGCATCTTGGAGGCCAGGCCCACCTGCGTCAGTACCCGCGCCACCCGGCTGGAAATGGAGTCAACCTTGGCGCCGGTCACCTCGAGGGCGAACGCCACATTCTCCTCTGTGGTCCGGTCGTCGAGCAGCCGGAAGTCCTGGAACACGATGCCAAGCCTCCGGCGCAGCCGGGGGATCTCGGCGTGTCCAAGGCTCGAGACCAGGAAGCCCGACACCCGGACCTCGCCGTGCGTGGGCCGTTGTTCCGCGTAGAGCAGCTTGAGGATAGTGCTCTTGCCGGCGCCCGAGTGGCCCGTCAGGAACACGAACTCGCCCTTGGACACCCGGAACGAGATGTCCTGCAAGGCGACTTCGCCCTTGGCGTAGATCTTTGACACGTCGCGGAAGCGGATCACGGCTTAAGAATAGCAAGAAGAGGGAAAACGAAACAGCGGGGGGCGGCGGAGGGCAGCGGAGGGCGGCGGAGGGCAGTTGGCGCAAGTATCTGGTATCTGGCTTCTGGCCTCCCGTTTTCTGTTTGCTGATTTCCGTTTTCTTGCCCCGAATTTCTCCAGTTACCCAGCAAGTGCTTGCTCGAGATCAGCGATGATATCCTCGGCATCCTCGATGCCGCAGCTCAGCCTGATGAAGCCGTCCGGAATGCCGATGGCCGCCCGTTCCTCCGGGGACTGGGAGGTGTGCGAGGTGAACCGCGGTTCGGAGACGAGACTCTCGACGCCCGCGAGGCTGGGGGCGTGCACCACCATCTGAAGCCGCTCCAGCACCGACCGGACCGATTCGGCTCCCCCGGTCAGTTCCAAGCCGATCATGCCGCCGAACCCGTCCATCGTCTTGGCAGCCAGGAAGTGATCGGGGTGTGATTCCAGCCCGGGGTAGTGTACGGCCGCGATGGCAGGGTGGCCCTCGGCCCACCGGGCTACGGCCATCCCGTTCGCGTTGTGACGCTCCATGCGGACCGCCAGCGTGCGCATGCCGCGATCGATCAGCCACGCAGCATGGGGGTCGATGGCCTGTCCCCAGACCCGTAACAACCGGGCCACCTCTTCCACCAGCGACGCCGACCCCGCCACCACACCCCCGATGACGTCGCTATGACCGTTGAGGTACTTGGTGGCGCTGGTGATTACCACGTCGGCCCCGTGTTCCAGTGGTCGGAAGTTCACGGGGCTCGCGAAGGTCGCGTCGACAATGAGCGCCACCCCGTGCTCTTGTGCCAGCCGGGCCATGGGAGCGAGGTCGACCACACGAACGGTCGGGTTGACGGGGGATTCCAGGAACATCGCCCGGGTGTTGTGCTGAAACGAGGTACGCCACTTCCGGGGTTGGGTGGGATCGATGTAGGTGACTTCGATGCCGAACCGTCCCAGCTCCTGGTCGAACAGAATCCTGGTGCCGCCGTATATCCAGTCGCTTGCCAGGAGGTGGTCTCCGGGGCGGAGCACGGCCAGATGGGCCAGCGCGGTCGCCCCCATCCCGCTCGAGAGGAATACCGCGTCTTCGGCACCCTCCAGGAGGGCGTACTTGCGGGCCAGCGCTAGCTGGGTCGGGTTGTTCCCGTACCGGCTGTAGACAACCTGCTCTTCGGACCCCACGGGGTTGGTGAAGGTGCTGCTCTGCAGGATGGGTGGTGCAACCGGTGTCCAGTCGGGCCGCCGCCCGCCTGGTCCATGGACCGCGATGGTCGAGGGACCCGGGCCATCGGGTCGACTCATACGAGAGGCAGGGGGTGGTAACTGCCGCCGTCTGCCGCGACCAGGCGCAGCAGCGCCAGGGCCAGAAGGGCGTCCGCCGCGCGCTCCACCGTCCAGCGCAGCGCGGTCGCCATGGTGTTCGCATCACCCGGGCCCATGGCTAGGACCTGTACGAAGGCGGCCCGGGCGTCGCAGCCGACCCGCCCCAGCAGGAGCGGCTCCCCGGTGAGCTGTCGGGCGGCCACGGCGAGCGAGTGGTGATCGAGCACGTGGTCGATCGCTTCGGCGTGGTGGTCGTCGATTCCCATCAACAGCACGTAGCGGTTCGAGCTTGGGTCGGTGCCGAGCAGCAGTTTGGCGACGACCTCGTCGGCACAACTGAGGTCGATCAGGCCCACCGCGGAGAAATCGAGCCAGGCGGTCGAACACCCGACCGCATCGATCTGCCGTTGGATACCGTTCCGGACGGCGGCGCCGGTTGGACGGGTCACGAGATTCGTGTACGGTGTGGCGACGGCCTCGCGCAGGATCCGGTCGACCTGGATGGTATGGATCATTCAGAGGGACTGTCTTGTTGTGGTATGACGATCTGCACTTGAGATCCCGGAAAATAAGGTAAGTGCTCGGCCAGGGGTACGTCGTCGTCCCACTCGGGAACGATGGACAATCGGGCCGTCCCACTCCGGATGCCGATCTTGCCTTGCCACCGACTGAGGTATCGCTTGATGCCGGCCAGTCCCTGTCCCCGGCCTGGGTCGCGGAACCGGCTCACCCCCTGGATGAGTGCTGCCTCGAGAGCCGAGGCATCACTCCATCGGTCGCCGAATCGTTTGGCTTGGCTTGCTTCGAGCGAACGGCGAAATCCCACGCCGGCATCGCTCACCGCGATGACCACTACCCGGCGGCCCAGGCGCTTGCGCCACGAATAGGCGTGGACGGCCACCCAGCCTCCGGTCCCGGCGTGCTCCACAATATTCTGACACGCC
>JAZFYL010000262.1:0-3389 GCA_036443495.1 Gemmatimonadales bacterium
GTTCCGCCGGCCGCGCATCGTAGCCTCATCTTCCTGCCACAACTCCGCCAGATGAATATCGGAGAACCCCTCGCGTAAAATCGATCAGAGCTAGGAAGCCAGCTCGGCCTCAGTCCCGGACCGGCACGCCACCCAGGCCCCTTCGGCTTTAACCAGCTGACGCCACTGATCGATGAACCACGGATCGATACCGGTCCGCTGAGCGATCTCGTCGACCTCCACCCCTGCCATCAAGGCCCGTTTGATCTGGTAGACGCGCTCCGCCGTAGGGGTTCCGAGAGCGACCACCAGGGACTCCCGTTCGCCATCGGGCAGGCCATCGTCGGCGAGTGTAGCCGAAACGGTCCAGCCGGACCGGCCGTTCTCCAGACCTCGCAGCCCCTTTTGAAAGGCCTCCTTGAAGGTCCGACCGATGGCCATGACTTCGCCCACCGCCTTCATCTGAGTGGTGAGGACGGCGTCGGCCTGGGGAAACTTCTCGAACGCAAAGCGAGGCACCTTGACGACCACATAATCCATCACCGGCTCGAATGACGCCGGGGTGGTCTTGGTAATGTCGTTTGGCAGTTCATCCAGCCGGTAGCCGACCGCGAGCTTCGCTCCAATTCGGGCGATCGGGAACCCGGTCGCCTTGGACGCCAGCGCCGACGACCGAGAGACGCGAGGATTCATTTCGATGACGAACTGTTCGCCCGTGGACGGGTTCACCGCGAACTGGATGTTACAGCCCCCCGCCGCAACCCCGACTTCACGAATGATCCGAACGGCCGCGTCCCGCATGACTTGGTACTCACGGTCGGTCAAGGTCATCGACGGTGCCACGGTGATCGAATCACCTGTGTGGACACCCATCGCGTCGATGTTCTCGATGGTACACACGATGACGACATTGTCGGCGCCGTCCCGCATGACCTCCAGCTCGAATTCCTTCCAGCCGATGACACTCTGCTCGACCAAGGCCGACCCCACCGGAGACAGGTCGAGAGCCCTCCTCAGGGCCGTCTCGAATTCTTTCCTATTGTAGGCGATCCCTCCACCGGTACCGCCGAGCGTGAACGAGGGACGTAGGATGGCGGGGTAACCGGTCTCCTCCACCGCCTCTAACCCTTCCTCGAACGAGGTCACGGTCTGCCCGACTGGAACCGCGAGTCCCAGCTTGTGCATCGTCTCGCCGAACCGTTGACGATCCTCGGCCAGTTCGATGGCCCGTTCGTCCGCGCCGATCAGTTCCACCCCAAACCGCTCGAGCGTGCCGTCCTGTTGGAGGGCCAGGGAGACGTTCAAGGCGGTTTGACCCCCCATCGTGGGCAAGAGGGCATCGGGGCGTTCGCGCTCGATGACCTTGGCTACCCACTCGGGAGTGATGGGCTCGATATAGGTGCGATCCGCCAATTCCGGATCCGTCATGATGGTGGCGGGATTCGAATTCACCAGAATGACCCGGTAGCCCTCCTCCCTGAGGGCCCTGACAGCCTGGGTACCGGAGTAGTCGAATTCGGCGCCCTGGCCGATGACGATCGGCCCGGAACCAAGAATGAGGATACTCGAAAGGTCAGTTCGCTTGGGCATGCACCATGTCACCTAGCGTTTGTTCGAAAGAAAAGTGAGGATGCCATCCGGCCACCTGCCGTAGCCTGGTCGCATCGCCTACGAGATAGGCGATATCGGCCGGGCGGGCCAAGTCGGGGGCGACCTCGGGCTCTGCGTTCACCCCAACGAGGTCTGCCAGCATCGCGAAGATTTGCCGAACACTATACCCCTTCCCGCTGGCAACATTGTAGGTCTCCCCGGCCGCACCGCCATCGAGCAAGGCCAGGTAGGCCGAGACGACGTCACGCACATCGAGGAAATCGCGCACGGGATCGAGATTGCCCGTCAGGACCGTCGCCGCCCCGGTCCGCCTCGCCTCCAGCAGCCGTGCGAGGAAGCCGGGGACAACATACGTCGGCGATTGGCCCACCCCGGTATGGGGGAAGGGCCGCGCTATGACCAGGGGCAACCCGGTCCGCCGGGCGATCTCCAGAGCGCCCAACTCGGCCGCAGCCTTGCTGGCGGCATAGGGCGAAATCGGCCGCGGAGGGTCGGCCTCAGTTCGGGGTGCCGGCCCCCCCGCACCGTACACCTCTGCACTGGACACCAAGATGACGCGTGGCTGGTCCCCACCAGGTTGCTGCCCCAGGGCCTCCAGGAATCCCACCGTTCCGAGAACGTTCGCCTTCCACGCTTCGACGGGCTCGGCCCGGGCCTCGGCCCCGGACGCCATCGCCGCGAGGTGGACGACCGCGTCTACCAGCCGGCCCGCCAGGGCCTGAGTGGACTGCGGGTCGGCCAACTCGAAGGGTACCACATCGACCGGAGCGGTGTCCTCCGTCTCCCGCCACACTGACGGGATGGAGCAGCCAGGCCGGACCGCGGCTACCACCTCGTCGGAACGATCACGCAACGCCTGTACCAGATACCGGCCCACGAACCCATCGGCGCCGGTGACGAGCACCTTCATGCGGGCGGCGTCAGACGCGAGAGGTCCGCATCGACCATCGCCTCGATCATGGAGGCAAACCTGACTTCCGGAATCCAGCCAAGTTCGTCCCGCGCCATCGACGGGTCGGCCAGCAGCAGGTCGACCTCGGCCGGACGAATGAATTTGGGGTCGATCACGACATGATCCTCCCAATTCAGGCCGACATGAGCGAAGGCAACCTGCACGAGTTCCCGGACGCTGTGCGTCACTCCGGTGCCGATCACGAAGTCCCGCGCCTCATCCTGTTGCAGCATCAGCCACATGGCTTTCACGTAGTCGCCCGCGAAGCCCCAGTCGCGTTTGGCGTCGAGGTTCCCCAATCGCACTTCCGTCGCCAGACCCAGTTTGATCCGGGCCACACCATCGGTGACCTTTCGTGTCACGAATTCGATGCCACGCCGAGGGGACTCGTGGTTGAACAGAATACCACTCGCGGCGAACATGCCGTAGGACTCCCGATAGTTGACGGTGATCCAGTGGCCATAGACCTTGGCCACACCGTAGGGAGAGCGGGGATGGAACGGCGTGGACTCCCGTTGGGGGGTCTCCTCGGCCTTGCCGAACATCTCCGACGAACTCGCCTGGTAGAACCGGGCCTCCGGGTGCCCCAAGCGGACCGCCTCGAGGATCCGGGTCACGCCGAGGGCCGTGAACTCCCCGGTGAGAACCGGTTGGGACCAGGACGTGGGTACATATGACTGGGCCCCCAGGTTGTACACCTCATCCGGCTTGGTCTCACGCACGACACTTGTCAGGGAGTGTTGATCCAGCAAGTCGGCGGGGAACAGCTCCATCTGGTCGAGGATATGCTCGATCCGCTCATAGCCATGGTGGCTGGTGCGGCGAACCACGCCGCATACCCGATAGC